>NZ_JBIWDK010000011.1:0-88054 GCF_044761985.1 Peribacillus sp. NPDC097224
GAAATGTTTGACTTGCTCATTTTGCTTTTTTATAGTGTGTGCTCACTCAAAATTTACGTTGGCGCTTTGTTTTGTTCAGTTTTCAAAGAGCAATTTATCTCGCTGTTCGTTAGAACAACTTGTTAATCCATCATAACACACTATCGATTAGTTGTCAACTTCTACGAAGTTTTTAACTTATTTTTAATCGCTGTGTTTTTCAGCGACCATTTCATCTTATCATTTTCTTTATAAGAAGTCAATAGTTTTTATTGTGTCATTTCTTCTAGCCATTCAGCTATAAGCGATGAAGTTTTGCGTTTGTTTTCTTAGTGCTTATTTATATTAAGCCTTTTTTTCATAAAAGTCAACGGGTATTTTATAAATTCCTTAGAAGCTTGTGCATCCCCTTTCCTCTGCTGATTCCAAAGAAATCTACAAGAGATTTTGATTAGTACTATATATAGAAGGAAGGCAACTCTCTATGAGCCCTAAACTCCTTTAACACTCAGATTCAGCCGATTCTTGGCATCTCCTGACATCACCCTATGAAAGGTACAAACTAATATTGACTTGGTGAATTTTCTTATGTTATCATTTAACCAAGTAATATAATCGGAATAGTCATTTTTTATATCAAGTAAACGAACAATAAGAATAGTGAAGGAGATGGACACATGACAGTTGCAAAGGTTATACCAGGGGCAGAATCATTCTTCTATCCCGGGAACTCTATCGGAATCCTCATTTGCCATGGCTTTAACGGAACCCCACAAAGCGTAGGGTATTTAGGTAAAAGTTTGGCCGCCAAAGGTTACACCGTCTACGCACCTCGCTTACAGGGTCACGGAACACATGAGTTTGAAATGGAAACGATCCATTACCAAGAGTGGATCAAGGATATCGAGACTGCCTATAAAAAGCTAAAGCAAACCTGTACGCATGTGTTCGCAATGGGGCAATCTATGGGTGGTGCCCTTGTTTTGGATTTGGCAACAAAAGTAGCTTGTGATGGAATAATGACAATCAACGCTGCCCTTCAAGTCCCTGAATATGAAACCTATCGCAACCAAACTGCTCCGCGTTTCATTACAGAAGGGGCTCCTGACATTAAAAACAAAGATACTACAGAAATCACTTATGATTGCGTACCTATCACAGCTATTAATCAGTTGCTTACTATTATGGAACATACGAATGAACAACTCGAGGACATCAGCTGCCCTGCCCTCCTCTTCCATTCTCCCGAAGATCATGTTGTCCCATCTCAATGTTCGGACCGAATATATAATTCCGTCAGTTCTCATAGCAAGGAGTTGATCTCTCTCCCTAACTCCTATCATGTTGCTTCGCTTGATTATGATAAAGAATTAATCGTGGAGCGTGCTTATCATTTCATTAAGAAACACAGCAAAGATATTACGATCGCTTCTTAAGATTTTTCTCTCATTATGGTTTACTCAAATATCCCACGGGTATAAGTATAGTAGACAAAAACAAGGAGGTAACTCATAATGAGCGGATTATCAGACAAGATAAAAGGTACTGTCAATAAAGCAAAAGGTGAAACAAAAGATCAAGTCGGAAACGCCAAGAATGATCCTCACTTACAAGCTGAAGGAAAACTCGATAAATTAAAAGGTAATGTCCAAGAAGGAATCGGCAAGGTAAAAGATTCCCATAGATAAGGTTTTAGAAACCACAATTACATGCCTTACGATTACGACAAGTAAACCCCCACCTATAAACAGAAGAGGCTGCAGATTATTCTGCAGCCTCTTTCTTTATCAAGTAGCTTGGATTACGACCACACACATATCATCAGGTTGGTCGAGATGGAGTTCAGCAGGCATGACCAGATCAATCGGAGCATTTCCCTCGCAATCCAACCAATCCCGTGAAACGACTTCTTTTATTTCATCCAGTCCATCTGTTCCTTCCCTATCGATTGCCTCCATGACTCCATCGGTAAATACAAGAATTTGAATTCTATCTTCATAATGAACAATCGTTTTCTCCACTTTCATCTCCGTGAAGAAACCAACAGGGCATGTCCCCTTTGAAAGGGACAACACTTCCCCATCATCCATCAAGGCAAAACCCGGTGGATGACCTGCATTTACATATTCCAGCGTTTTATGTTCTGTATCAATCACCATATAAATGGCAGTGAAATAATAATGAATCGGGTTTTCCTTTTTATTAAGGACACTCATCCAATGATTCATTTCGTTTATCACCGCAACGGGATCCGTGTGTTTTCGGATGGCATCCCTTAGAACAGAGGAAATAAACATACAAACAAGTGAAGCCGATATTCCATGGCCCATCATATCAAGTATAATGATTCCGTACCGTTTTTCATCAATCCGGTGCCAATAGTACATATCTCCGGCTAATTTATTTGCAGGGAGGTAAGATGCTTTTATTGTTAAGTGATTATCTACCACCGGCTCACTCAATAGACTGCTTTGCACTTGCATCGAAAGGTCTAATTCATTCCGTATTTTTTCTTCCTGCATTTTATGCCAGTCTTTTTCATATTTAAGCCTTAACCCTACACGGATTCTGGCTAACAAATCAATTTTGTTAATAGGCTTCATAATATAATCGATTCCACCAACATCCAGAGCCTCGGCCACTTTGTTTGAATCTTCAAGTGCCGTTACAAAGATCACCGGTATATCTTTTAGGTGTGGTATGTTTTGGAGTCTTCTACAAGCCTCTATTCCATCAATTTCAGGCATCATAATATCAAGTAGTATAATATCAACAGAAGTCTTGATTGGCTGAGGATTCTCCACTTGTAGGTAGTCAAACATTTCATGCGCTGACTTCAATGATAGAAAATCCGTATAGCCAGCTCGCTTAAGAATTTTCTCTATAACGAAGAGATTAACCTGGTTATCATCTACGATTAAAATCGTCATTGCTTTATTCCCCTTTTGGCTTATATCGAGCGGCACTTTTATCTTTATCATGTACTATATAATGCAAGGCTTTCCTGAAAAAAGAATTCCGAACTATATTATATCTTACTTATGCTACTTTTAAAAAAAAAATACAGACCTAACTAATTAAATGTACCCGTTTTTTCAGACACCTAAACTTAAAATATAGTTGCATTCAAAAAATTAAACTTTGATAACGAAAAAAGGAGCTCGCCAGGTTTTAGCGAACTCCTTTTTTTATAATTTTCTATAAATCTTCTCTCTTGCATCAAAGTCCTTATACACTTCTGAAAAAGAAGAAGTACGAATGGATTCCTTACTGCCAACCGCAAGAAAGCCGTCCTTACAAAGACTGTCATAAAATAATTGATTTACATAAGTCTGTAACTCTCCGGTAAAGTAAATCATTACATTCCGGCACATGATGATATGAAATTCATTGAATGAACCATCCGTCACGAGATTATGTTGGAAAAACACAACATTTTTAAGCAGGTTTGGATCAAGATAAGCATTTTGATAGTCCGTCGTATAATACTCCGAAAATTCCCGTTTACCGCCTGCTTGTAGATAATTCTTTGTATAAGACTGCATGCGATTGAGGGGTAAAATTCCCTTTTGAGCATGTTCTATTACCGTTTCATTCATGTCGGTTGCATAGATTTTCGCTTTTTCGTAGAGCCCTTCTTCTTTTAGCATGATCGCCATCGAAAAGGCTTCCTCACCAGTTGAACAACCAGCATGCCAGATACGGATTTCAGGAAGTTCCTTAAGCAGTGGAACAAGGTTCGTTCGAAAAGCTTTAAAGAAGTCAGGATCACGAAACATTTCCGTAACATTTATTGAAAAGTCATTCAGAAGTTTTTCAACAAATCCTTTTTCATATAAAACCTTTTCAATCATTCCACTCGCTCTTCTTATATGCTCTAATCTCATCCGATTTTCGACTCTCCGTTGTATGGAAGATCGCATGTACTTTCTGAAATCAAAGCCAGAGACTGAATAAACGGCTTGCAAGAGCAACTCAATCTCTATATTTTCTCGTTCTTCAATCGATAGTGTATCCTTCATTCCATTAAAACCTTCCTTACCCGTACTATTAATTCGTTAGCCATACGCGAAGAACAGACAGTAACTGTTCCAATTTCAATGGTTTACTTACATAGTCAGATGCACCGGCTCTTATACATTTTTCCCTGTCACCTTTCATCGCCTTAGCGGTCAAGGCAATGATTGGGAGATTATCAAACTCATTTTGTTCACGGATTCTAGTCATTGTTTCATAACCATCCATGCCTGGCATCATGATATCCATTAATATGGCATCTATACTCTTTCCTTTTTCAAGGATTTCCAAACATTCATAGCCATTTTCCGCTGTAAGGATTTCCATGCCCTCATTTTTCAGAGCGTTTGTCAAAGCAAAGATATTACGGCGATCATCGTCCACTACCAAGACCGACTTGCCGCGGAAAGGATTAGCGTTCTCTTGTGAATCATCATCAAGTATCACTACATCCGGTTTCTCGTCCACTACGCTAGCGGGAGCTCCTTCATGGCTGGCCGCTGCCACTTCCGGGGAAGCAGCAATCGCTTCTCCCATGTTTTTAAAGCCTTCTGGCATGCTTGGAATGAAGAAGGTGAACGTACTGCCTTCACCCTCTTGGCTATCCACTATAACCCATCCGCCTAGTAATTTAGCAAACTCGCGGCATATGGAAAGTCCAAGTCCGGTACCGCCATATTTCCTCATCGTCGCTCCATCGCCTTGTTGGAACGCTTCGAATATTAATTTTTGCTTCTCTTTCGAAATTCCAATGCCCGTGTCCTTCACATTGATTTCAACCCAATTGCTCGCACCTTTCGTTTGAATCCATTGTGCGACTTTTTCTTCGTCAGCCTTTTTAATCTGAACAGAGACTGAACCTTTTTCGGTGAATTTAAAAGCATTGGACAACAGGTTTTTAAGAATTTGTTGGAACCGCTGTTCATCAGTGAAGAAAATATCAGGTACCTCCTTATCTTTTCTAACGATGAAATCGATATTCTTCTTCTTCGCTACGTGATCGAAGTTTCGATGTAACAATTCCGGTAACTCACTCATATTCATTTCCTCAAAGACAACTTCAAGCTTCCCAACCTCGACTTTTGATAAGTCCAGTATGTCATTGATGAGCGTTAATAAATCCTGACCGGACGAATTAATGACACGGGCGAATTCCTTCTGTTCCTCATTCAATTTACTGTCATTCGTGTCAGATAGCATTTCCGACAGAATCAAGATGCTATTAAGCGGTGTCCGTAATTCATGGGACATATTGGCCATGAATTCGGATTTGTATTTTGAACTTAGTTTTAATTCTTCTGCTTGTTTTTCAAGATTTAGTTTGGCAATTTGAAGCTCTTTTGATTTGTCTTCCGTTTCACGGTTTCTCTCTTCTAATTGCTCGTTAATCATCCGCAATTCCTCAGCCTGTGTCTGCAGTTCCTCTGATTGGGCCTGCATTTCTTCTGACTGGGATTGCAATTCTTCTGATTGAGCTTGTAGCTCTTCAGTCTGTGCTTGTGACTCTTTCAATAGGCGTTCAATTTCCATTCGGCCTTCGACATTGTTGATTGTAATCCCCAAAGTGTCCAAGACTTGAGTCAAGAAATGTTTCTGCAATTTAGAGTAATTCTCCAAGCTTGCCAATTCGACCATAGCTACCACTTCATCCTCAAAAATGACGGGAGCAATAACGATACTTTTAGGGTTTACTTCACCTAACCCTGTTGTAACCAAGTGGAAGTCTTCGGGAATCTTCTCAATGAATTCTATTTTTCTTTCAAGGGCGCATTGGCCAATCAAGCCTTCCCCCATACGGAATTCACGTCTTCCCGCACCTTCACCATCGCCTGCGAAACTGGAGATTTTTACAAAACGCATATTTTCCCCTTCACCGCGTCTGATATAAAACGCCCCAAGAGACGCCCCCATCATCGGTGCAAGTCTGGTGATGAACCTGTCAGCAAGCACTTCTACATCAACAATGCGTTGGTACATGGTCGCAATATCAGCAACTCGGGTTTGTATCCAGTTGCGCTCGCTAATTTTCTCAGTGAACTCTTTTTCCTTACGATTATACGTTTCAAGTGATACGGCCATTTCATTGAAGGAACGAGCGATATCGCCTATTTCATCATTTGTGCGAATAGGAATTCTCGGCACAACCGATAAATTTTTAAAATCAATATTGTTGATGACCTTCGTAATGGATTGCAAATCTTTTGATGTGCTGCGTATCATCCATGCGACAGTCAAGGAAATGACTAGAATACTAAGGATGACTGCGAAAATAGTGAAATTAATCATATCTTCATAGGTTTGCTTCGCATTACTTAACGTATCATTCATAACACTTTCTTGATAATTTTTAAAAGCACCCATCGTACTGATAACCTTTGTCCGCTTATCCCTTTGATCATCCATTAGTCTGCTAATGTCCGTCGTTGGGTTTTTCGATTGTATGTTTTGGATGATTTGTGCCTCGGTTATAGAGTATGTGGCATATTGTGTTTCAAACTCTTTCAATAATTGCCTTGCCTTCGCTTTATTTAACGTACCCGACAATTCAGCGATTTGCGACTCAATCAGGCTGTGGTTTTCATTGATGACTTTAAGGCTTTCCGCTCTTTCTGCCTTGTTGGCCTCATTTGCCGCAAATAAAATTTCACGGTCTGACTGTGTAAACAACTGGCGTATTTCCATCGCGGCAGAAACTTTATAATAACGGTCCTCCACGATTTCAGTCATACTGCCTTTTAGATTATTGAGTGTAAACACCATAAAAGAAAGGAGTATAGCTAAAAAAAGCAGGATTAAACCGAATCCCAGCATTTGTTTTCTCTTAAAACCCATTTTACCCACCCGCCTTTTTTCATTATTTATAGTAAGCGAATATTATTTACCACTCCAAATATATGAGCCTATCCCTTACATTCCATCCTATTTAACTTGCATTTGGTTATGCAGCAAGATTTAATGTCCACTCCCTATTTTATCATTCTTATACAGTAAATAGATACCTTGAGCGTCACTTTTCCAACATTTGAATGGCCATTTCAACCAGAATCCTACCTTTGAACTATCCTAAAATCCGGCATTTTTACTGGGATACCATCTTCTAACCCAAACAAAAAAACCGGACGCTACACACGCCCGATTTTCCACCTATGATTATTTGATTTTTTTTACTTCAACATATAAAACATGATGGCCATCCATCTCTGTGACGGTAAAATTATATCCTTCAAATTCAATTTGGTCACCAACGGCAATTTCAAATCTACCTGTCAGGAACCATCCTCCCAAAGTATCTATATCATCTTCAGGTAATTGGATGGCAAGGGTATCATTAACATCTTCAATTAACGTCTTTGCATCAAAAACATAATGTCCCTCATCTACTTTTTGGATAAGTGGTCGTTCATCCTGGTCAAATTCATCACGGATTTCCCCGACGATTTCTTCAAGTATATCTTCCACCGTAACTAGACCAGCTGTACCACCATACTCATCAGTCAAAACAGCCATATGAATCCGTTCCTTCTGCATTTTCAGAAGCAAGTCATGGATAGGGATAGTTTCCAGAACCCGTATCACGGGTGTAACGAAACTATCCACCGTCAATTCCGAAACATTCTTCTCGGTGATGGTCGCTGTATAAAGACGTTTAATATTGACCATTCCCACTACATTATCCTTATCACCATCTATGACAGGGTAACGTGTATACTGTTCTTCTTGAATGAGCTCCACAACTTCCAATAGTGGCATTCCTATTTCAATAACGGTCATTTCCGTTCTTGGAACCATGATTTCATTGGCATTACGCTCATCAAATTCAAAAATTTGATTTACATATTTATATTCCGATTGATTGATCTCACCACTTTTGTAGCTTTCCGATAAGATAATCCGCAGTTCTTCTTCCGAGTGAGCCATTTCAGTCTCGGAAGCCGGCTTTAATCCAAACATGCCTGTAAGGACACGTGCCGAACCATTCAATACCCAGATGAATGGGTATAATATGCGGTAAAAAAGAATCAATGGCTTAGAGAACAGTAACGTTATTTCCTCAGCCTTTTGAATCGCAACCGTTTTTGGCGCAAGTTCACCAATAACAACGTGTAAGAATGTAACGGACGCAAAAGCAATCATGAAAGAAAGAATGTGACTTAACGATTCCTCGACACCCCATCTATGGAAGAGGGGTTCAAGAATAGCCTCCACTGTGGGTTCACCCAACCAACCCAATCCTAATGCAGTGACTGTTATCCCCAGTTGACATGCAGATAAATACTCATCGATATGTGAAATCACTTTTTTTGCTGCCAGTGCACTTTTATTTCCCTCTTCAATCAATTGATTGATGCGGGAACTTCTGACTTTAACGATTGCAAATTCCGAGGCAACAAAAAATGCGGTTAATGCTATTAATACAGCTACTGCTAATAATTTTATAAATATCTCCAATATGTTCGGGTTTACCACCGATTCCTTATCCTAGTTACATGAAAAGAATCAATAGTTCAGTCCCAAGCACCTCCTGTATAAATGGTGATTTCTATTATGTCAAACGAAATATGAATGTCGTATCCTAAACCATTTAGTGAAATGCCCTTAAGAGTAATATGCACCTTCGTGCAATAAACTATCGGGATAATTTTCTTTAAATTAACAACACTAATAATGATTGAATCAACGCAATGCTTTCATGAGAAACCTGTTTTTTAAGAAGAAGTTCATTTTTTCCATCCTTTTCAATCAGGCTAATCACTTCCCGCAATTCCTCATTCAAGCCATCCATTTTACTTTTTAGTTGAAGTCCCGTTTCCTCGATTTCAGTAAGGGGCTTCGCATTTGATTTTACAAGTTCTTTTATCTCTTCCAAAGAAAAGTCTTTTCTTTTATATTTCTCAATAAGGCGTAATCGCTCAAGTTCCTCAACTGAGTAATAGCGGTAGTTAGAGGCGGAACGTTCTGCTTTTAGCAGACCCTTATTCGTGTAATAGTCCACCGTTCGCTTCGTAACATTTGCCATGCTTGCCAGCTCACCGATTTTCAATGTCTCGTTCCCAATATAACCCCTCCCAACCGTCACGTGATGGTTTTGGCCTTCTGGAGGACTACTCCATATCCTACCGTGACATTTTCACCTATTCTCTAATCCTACAACATTTCTATTCTTTTGAAAAATATTTATTATGGATTACCTAATAAATATAGAAAGGTATTTACCTATACCCTTCTATATAGACAAAAAACCGACTATCATGCCAATAGTCGGTTTACTATATTTTTATGATAATCGATTATTTTTTTGTTTTTGTTGAGAATGGATTACTCAGTATTTTGGGACCGCATTGGCATAAAGAAGAGTGTTTTAATCTTTTTATTGGTGTACCGCATGTTTCACAAACTTTTGCTACCATCATACCGTCCTCCTTTTTATTTCATATTAGTATTATACTACCTCTCTTATAATAATCAATACTAAATTAAAATAATTATAAACTAAAAAGTTCCCCTTCCCAAATCATGTATAAACAGATAAAATAATATAAAACTCATCAGAAAGGTTGGTTTTTAATTTGTCAGATAAAATTCATCCCATTCCGCGTCCTCTAGTCCGAACAAATCAGTGGGTCATATTTTTAAGCGTAGTCCTCGCTTTAGCAACCGGTCAAGAATGGATACTGGCCATACCTTTAGTAGCGGGGCTATCTGGTCTTCTTTTACATTTTAATCCGGTTATGCGCCTTGCAAAGCTCTTTCTGAAGAAGGACCCCTCTAAATACATTCCTGAAGATCCTGCACAGCAACAGTTTAACCAGGTTATTGCAGTGGTTTGCCTAGGTTTCGGCTTACTCTCCTTCTTACTGGGCTTCAACGTTATCGGCTATGTGCTAACCGTAATGGTCGGGATGGCCTCATTTATTGCCATCCTTGGATTCTGCATTGGTTGCTTCATCCTTTATCAATGGAAACAATATACTTATCGCCGTTCTCTTCATTAAAAAGGGAGGCCTGACATGATTAATGTCAGGCCTGCTTTTTTATGCAACTGCAGAATTATTCTTTTTAACCCAAATCGCAGCCACTATAATCAGGAGTAACAATACCATTTGAGGTACTATCGTTTCCACTGTCGGATAAAGGCCGATCCATTCAATGAACGGGAACGTGTGAAGTGTATGCGTCTTAATCACTTGAGAAACTTGAAGTGCATGGATGGAGACACCAAGAATCTTAAATGCCAATGCATAGATGAAGATCGTCGCCACTTTGAAAAAGACCGTCATCGGTAGCTTAACGCTGTAACGGAGCATGACGAAACCAATGACCATCAATATCAAGCAGGCAATCAATATCCCGGTCAATAGCTGTTTCAGTTCCATATACGGAGCCATTCCGGCATAAAAGATGATCGTCTCCGCTCCTTCTCGGAAAATCGATAGGAAACTAATTAACGCAAAAGACAAGATACTGCCTGTTGCAATAGCATGGTCCATTTGCTTGCCGATATAACGGTTCCATGCATGGATGTTCGATTTACTATGAAGCCACATTCCGATGGTCAGCATCATTAGCACTGCGATTATGCCCGTGATTCCTTCAATATACTCCCGGCTTGAGGCAGCCGTAATCTGTGAAAATACAATATTGATAATAACGGCAAGGATTGCACTTGCTGCCAAGCCAGCCCCGACGCCAGACCAAATCCACTTTTGTTTGTCTGCCTGTCCAATTTTCTTTAGGAAGGACAACAGTGTTGCCACGATAAGGAGAGCTTCCAATCCCTCACGTAAAAGAATCAAGGCCGCATCCCATGTCGTATAGCTCGTATCATCAATTAAAGGAAGTAGTCGTGCATGTAAATCGGAAACGATTTCTTTCGCTTCCTTTACTTGTATCTTCTTCGATTGCAGTAAGCTAATGGCGGTTGGTACCTTAGTCTCCATGTCACTGTACAGCTTACTGTCCCTCGTAGAAACTTCTCCTTCGACATTTGGCCAAATCATTAATACTTCATTCAACTGGTCAATTGCCGAATTGATATCGTTTCCTTCCATATCCTTAACACTACTTTGTAGAAGGTCTGTTACATCGCTCAACGTATAAGTCTGCTGGTCTTCTTTTTCTACCTTGCCTTCCAGAAATCCTTGAATTAGCCCTTTCAGTTCGTCAAGATTAGTTCGTGCCTTTTCTGGATCTGGAGGATCCTGCGTGATGGCTATCCGAACAAAGGCCATATAGGTTTCCATCTTACCGTACGAAGCAACACTTTCCTCCCGTACTACAAGTTCCGCATTATTCCATTGATTGAGGAGGTTTTGATACTGACTTTTAGCTTTGCTGAAGTCCTCTTCGCTAATCGTCGCATCTAAATCATCGATTAATGGAAGTAACGCTTCTAGGCGATCTTTATAATCGGTTTTATCAACCGGATTTTCTGCCGTATCATACTGAGCAAGGGCACTTGATAAAGCGGATAACTTCTTTTTCATTTCTCCTGCGTCTTCTTGATTATTCACAGCGTTTTTCAAAGACATTAATGAATCGTCAACTTTTTTGGCATCCTCACTGTCCGTTTTTATCACATTCCAGTCCTTTTCAAAAAGAGAGAGATTACTGGAAACCGATTCAAGATCTCCAGACTTCACTTTCATTAGGCTGTCTCCAATATATACGAAAAGCTGATCGTGATTTTCCCCGGCTGAAACACCTGGTATAGCAGACATTAAAAATATGAAACTAGTTAATAAAACGAACAACCCCGTTCTCCATTTAAAAACAGACATGACAAACTCCCCTTTTATGATAAAAACCGCCAACCCGGATTCCCATCCATGCTGGTGATTTTATGGTCTCTCATTTTACTAAATTCATCCGAAAAGGGACTCCCCGATATAGCCACCTTTTTTTACACCCGGCAAGCAAGCAAATATAGCGCTCCCCCGGTGGATGATATATTCATTTAACTTATCATTCTTTGAAAGACGTTCTTGCATCGGGATAAATTGTTTACTTGGGCTTCGTTGGAAACAAATAAACAGAAGCCCCGCATTGAAGCTTCCAGTCTTAGGATCCATTCCATCAGCATATGAATAGGGACGTCGCAGAATCTTAACTGTTCCATCACCACGGGATAGGATCATATGGGAGTTTTCAGGAATGATCCGATTTCCATTTTCATCCTTAACATGTTCATCAACCGTATCAAATTCATTCTTCATCCCTAATGGGGCACCGCTGTCACGATGACGACCAAATGTATTTTCCTGCTCTTTCAACGTGGTCCGATCCCACACTTCAATGTACATTTGAATTCGGCGGACGACCATATAGCTACCGCCTGCAAGCCAAGAAGGGCCATCCCCCGGCTTTACCCAGACATGTTGGTTCATCTCACTGCTTTTCTTCGTATCCGGATTCACGGTTCCATCTTTAAAACCAAACAAATTACGAGGCGTCGTTTTTTGAGAATCAGCCTTTTTCGTACGTTGAAAACCTGTTTGAGCCCAATGGATAATCGTCTTTCCTCTACCGATCCTCACCAGATTCCGGACGGCATGAAACGCAACCTGGAGATCGTCTGCGCAGGCTTGAATGCAAATGTCCCCTCCACTCCATGATTCTTCTAAGGCATCTAAAGAAAATGAAGGAAGATCTTTCAATTCGGCAGGTTGTTTAGACTTCAAGCCAAAGCGGTCTTTCCCATTCTTCGTAAATAGACTAGGACCTACTCCAAAGGTGATCGTCAAGTTAGAGGGGGATAATTCTTCTACTTCCCCTGTATCTTTTGGTGGCATGCTCCTGTTCGAGGAAGCTTCGCCTACCGATTTGCCAGATGTCATCTGGGCCGCCGCTTCTGTCCAATCTTTAAATAATTGAATTAAGTCTGACCTTTTTTCGGATGTCACTTCTAACGAAGCAAAATAAAGATTATCCTGAGCTTCTGTAGTGATTCCCGCTTGATGAGGCCCATAGAAAGGGACAGTATCATTCGTTTGTCCCTTTGCCTTCGAGTCAGATAGAGCTAGCATCCCGCCTAGGCCCGATGCGCCTATTACAACTCCAACCCCACTGATGCCAGCTGTTTTCAACATATCACGACGGCTTACCTTTTTGGAAAAAAGTGAAGTTTCGTCATTTGATATTTGTTCTTTCAATTAAGACTCCTCCATTACAATTCCTATTTGCGAAAGTGGCTCAGCTAAAGCATCGATAGCCTGGCTTAATGATTTAACCTCGGATTTTGTTAAATCCGTATAAGAAACGTATCCATCACCATCTTTATGTTTTTCAAGCAAGCTGTAAACTCCGGCAAAACGCTCTTTGATTTCAGTTGTAAGCGCCTCGTCTTTTTCCTTAAGGGCAGGTGTCAATAATTCATATATTTTTTCAGCGCCCTCTACATTTGCAACGAAATCATACAAATCCGTATGAGAATAGCGGTCTTCTTCTCCAGTCACCTTGGATGTTGACACTTCATTAAGTAAATCAACGGCCCCAGTGATTAACACATCAGGTGTTACTTCTACTGTTTCCACTTTAGCACGCAACAAATTAACGTCCTTCATTAATTGTTCAGCATACTCTTCATAACCCTTTGTTGTGTTTTCTTCCCATAACCCCATCTCAATTCGGTGGTATCCGCCCCACTCTTTTTCCTCAACATCACCCTCACGCGCATCGATTTTAGGATCAAGATCTCCAAAAATTTCAGCGATAGGTTCAGCGCGCTCATAATGCATGCGAGCCGGTGCATATAACTGCTTCGCTTTTTCAATGTCTCCAGACGTTACTGCCGTCGTGAATTCTTCCGTCGCTTTTACAAACTCTTCTATTTCACCTATCGCAAATTCCCGATAGTCGTTGGATACACCATCCAGCGCACTCGCACTTGTCTCCTTAGCATCCACCTCTGCAGGCTTGGTTTCTTCATTTTTCTGCGAACACCCAAATAATAGGCTGGTTGATAATAAAACGGCTAAGGTTGCTTTCGTTTTCATACTCTAAACTCTCCCCTGAAAATATATATTAATTCTAGATTTATATTAGCAGTAGTGAGAATCATTATCAATATATATTTTGTTCCAATTTACATTTCAGTTATCAAGGTAGACCATACTTTTATAACCTTATTTGGTGAATAGCTTATGGGGACAAATAATTACTTATTTCAAGAACTCTTTTCGTTCATTCATTAATATTTCATTTTCTTTTTCCATGATTTTCGTAATATCTTCAATAAATCGAAGAATGATCGTGAGTTCTTTATCTTCATAGGACGTGCAAAGATCTTTTGTGGCTGCAGATAGTGAATGATAATGTGATTTAATCTGTTCTTGCCTTGATGCTATGGGGACAATCTTTACCCGTCTACCATCTATATGATCTCTTTCCCTTTTTACATAGCCCGATTTTTCAAGACGGTCGATGAGCGTCGTGACCGAGCCTGTGCTCAACCCTGTAATCTTCGCCAGCTCTCCAGCTGTAATAGGGCCCGTTTCATTCAATATTTCAGCAGTCTTTAAATCCGTGTGAGCCACACCTATTTTGTGAGCCATATTCTGTTGGAACAATACAGACCTCATTCCGTACCTTTGCAGGCTCCGGGTTAAACTCTCTAAAAGGTCTGAATTCAACCCATTATCACTTGACATAAAATGCCACCCCTTTTACACTTGAATTTATCTTGATAATCAAGATAAATATTTAGTTTCCATAATAGTGATTATCATTCATTCATGCAAATGAATAAACGAATTGTTTCATAAAAAGGGAGGAAAAAACATTTTGGAGAAACAACCAAAACATCAAAAGTTTATAGTTGCCGGACTGTTATTGGGAATTTTGATGTCAGCAATGGATAATACGATTGTTGCAACCGCCATGGGGACGATTGTTTCCGATTTAGGCGGGTTCGATAAGTTTGTCTGGGTGACATCGGCCTATATGGTCGCCACGATGGCAAGTATGCCGATATTCGGCAAACTCTCCGATATGTACGGTCGGAAGCGATTTTTCATTTTTGGGCTTATCGTCTTTTTAATTGGGTCTGCCCTATGCGGCATGGCTCAAAGCATTGTCCAGTTAAGTATTTTCAGGGCCATTCAGGGTATTGGTGGAGGTGCCTTGATGCCAATTGCCTTTACCATCGTCTTTGATATTTTCCCACCTGAAAAACGTGGGAAACTTACCGGCCTTTTCGGGGCTGTATTTGGAGCATCTAGTGTATTAGGTCCTCTATTAGGAGCTTATATTACGGAGTATGCCAGCTGGCATTGGATTTTCTACGTCAACGTTCCAATCGGCTTCATCTCGTTATTCTTCATTCTTCGTTATTACAAGGAAAAGGCCAATACGCATGAACAGAAAATCGATTATAGCGGGGCCGCGACTCTCGTTATCGCTGTCGTCAGTTTAATGTTCGCCCTCGAGCTTGGTGGCGAGTATGGATGGACTTCATCTCCTATCCTTGCTTTGTTTGCAAGTTTTGTCGTGTTTTTTGTTTCATTTTTCTTTTTCGAAAAAAGGGCCAAAGATCCCATTATCTCATTATGGTTATTTAAAAGGCGGTTATTTGCAACGTCTCAGATCTTGGCAATCCTATACGGCGGAACGTTCATCATTTTAACTGTGTATATTCCGATTTTCGTGCAGGCTGTTTATGGAGGTTCGGCTACCAATGCAGGGTTAATCCTAACCCCAATGATGCTGGGGTCCGTTGTCGGTAGTGCTATCGGGGGAATATTCAATTCCAAGACCAGCTTCCGCAACTTAATGACGATTTCCGTCGTTTGTTATTTTGCAGGAATGCTATTATTAGGAACGTTAACCCCGGAAACCAGCAGGACACTACTAACGTGTTATATGATTCTTACTGGATTCGGTATGGGCTTCTCATTCTCCCTTCTACCGATCGCTTCCATCCACAACTTGGAACCGAGGTATCGTGGGTCTGCTAACTCAACCAATTCATTCCTCCGTTCGTTTGGGATGACATTAGGCGTTACCATTTATGGGGCGATACAGAACAACGCCTTCACAAGTAAGATGGCGGATGCCTTTAAAGGAATGCAAGGCGGGCCGGAAACATCTGTTCTTACGCAGGATCCACGTCAGCTATTCCAGTCAGATGCGCGTGCCCAAATCCCAGATATGATCCTGGATAAAATCGTGTATGCCATGTCTGATTCGATATCATTAATCTTCACTTTAGCCCTGATTCCTATTGGTTTGGCAGCAATCGTTGTTTTCTTCATGGGAAAAGCAAGAGTAGAAACGTCACCAAAGGAAAAAACGTCACACTAAATGTTTAAGCGCTGGATTTCCAGCGCTTTTTAAAGTTTTCATTTAAGAAAATCGGGTATCCTTTTAATAAAACAACATTCTTTCAAGAATGAAAAATTTTAGTTTGCCGAAATACAATTATGCCACTAAAATGATAAGTAACACATTAACCGATCGAGGTGAAGATTTTGAGAATTGTCTGTTTCGGAGATAGTTTAACAAGAGGTATCTCCTACGTTAAAGGCCGGCTTCGCATCATTAAAGAGAATTACCCAAGCTCTTTAGCGAAGTTGACAGAGTCCTTGCCATTCGTTGAAGTTTTGAATAAAGGGGTCTTTAATGACAATTCTGACTTGCTAGTTAGCCGTGTCCAGAAAGATGTCATGTCAGAAAATCCCGATATCGTATTGATAGAAGTCGGTGGTAACGATTGTAATTTCCATTGGGAGGAAGTCGCGAAGAATCCTGAAGGAGACCATGAGCCTATCGTTCCGATTGAACGGTACCTTGAAAATATCACTCAACTCGTCAAGCAAGTTCAGGACAAGCATGTCACACCCTTTCTTTTAACTCTTCCCCCACTGGATCCCGCCAGATATTATCGGTCGATTGCCAATCGGTTCGGACCATCCATCGGACATTTTGTCTCTCAAGTCGGTGGGATTGAACATTGGCATGGCATGTATAACCGCCAGTTAAAAAAACTGGCCGAGGATTTGAAGGTGCCATTGATCGATGTGCGTTCTTATATAAAGTCTGCCGGTGATCTGGACCATTTAATCAGTGACGATGGCATTCACCTTACGTCAGAAGGATACCAGCATATGAGCAAGGCCATATTCAGTGATTTACAAAAGCATTTGACAACGGAAACACTGTCACAACCTTAAACAAGCAAAAAGGCAAAGCATGGGGGCTTTGCCTTTTTTCCATTATAAGCTCTTCACTTCCACATTTTCTGGAAGCTTGAAAGGATTTTCGGAATTGATTCGGTCATAAAACATCATTCCATTTAAATGGTCCAGCTCATGTTGAAAAACAATCGCTGCAAATCCTTTCAATCGCATCTCGATTTTCTCTCCATTGCTGTCCAATGCTTTAATTTTCACCCGCTCATAACGTGGCACATATCCTTTGATATCACGATCCACAGAAAGGCAGCCTTCACTTTGAGGTAAGTAAATCATGGATGCCGAATGGCTGACAATTTTCGGATTCACTATAGCATATTCGTAAACCTTTCCTTTTTCATCTGGAAAATACATAACGAACATTCGTTTATTCAGGCCAATTTGGTTGGCTGACAAGCCTACCCCTTCTCGTAAGTGGTACTTCTTTTGAAGTTTAGGATCTTGGCTGTTTTTTAAATACTGCATCATGCATTCTAATGTTTCTCGGTCTTCGTCAGAAATTGGCAGGCTAACTTCATCAGTCACCTGACGCAGAATTGGATCGCCTTCCCGAACAATATCCTTCATCGTAATCATATAATCCCTCATAAATTTATTCATAAATGTTCAACTCATCTACCTTTATATTTTTTCATCACTAAGACCATTTCACTTTAGCATTTCATTTTTAAAAAGTCTATCATGCAGGTTAACAACTGGATGTCCACTATCCGACTCAGTCCTTAGAGAAAAGCGGCACCCATCACATAAATCAAAACATGGAAGTATTTACCTTTATTTTTAGGACTTATGACCTATGGCTAACGCGTTTAAAAATTTTATACTGAATATATATTCTTAAAGGAGATGAAATATTGAACTCGAACTCAAAATTAGTTTCGAAGTTGCTGCCGTTCATAACGGTGTTCATTGTGATAATTGGTGTTATATCTTGGTACGTTGTGACTCAGTCAAAAGAAATGGTCGTTCCTTTCTCGTCCGTTGAAAAGACCATTCAGGCCCAAAATGGTGCCCTCGTCTCTATTGAAGAAAAGCGAAATGGAACACTTCATATCACTACACCAGAAGGTAAATATGTCTCTAACATCCCTCCGAACAGTCAAATGGTCAACAAACTAGTCGAAACTTATAACGTTCGCTATTCATTTTCATCGACAAATAAGTCTGCATTATGGATTTTAGGCGGATTGCTGGCGGCACTAGTCACAACCGCAATTATTATACAGAAGAAATCAAAAGGCGGTTTACGCGTAAAAAGCAAGAAACAAAATATCTCTACACCTAGAGCACTTCCCGATATAACCTTAGCCGATATAGGTGGTTTGCAACCCGAAATCAAACAAGAGATCCTGCAAACCCTCACCACTCTAAAAGAACCGGAGCGTTCAGCTAAAATTGGGATCAAGCCTCCACAAGGCATCTTACTATACGGTCCTCCAGGAACCGGGAAAACATTATTGGCACAGGCCATTGCAAAAGAATTGGGCGCCAACTTCTTTTCGACTAGCGGTTCGGCCTTCAATGAAATGTTCGTTGGAGTGGGGGCAGCTCGTGTACGTAGCCTTTTCCAAAATGCCCGGAAACAATCACCTGCTGTCATTTTCATCGACGAAGTGGACGCATTGGCCGGTAAACGGAAAGCCCATGGTGGGGAAGAAGCTGAAAAAACCTTGACTGAACTTCTTGTCCAGTTAGACGGAGGCCATTCAAACGAAGGCATTCTATTCGTGGCAGCCACAAACAGAAAGGACATGCTTGATGAGGCATTTCTTCGTCCAGGCAGAATCGATTTCTCGTTCCAGGTGCCGATTCCTGATACAAACGGAAGAAAAGAAATCATTGCCATTCATACAAAAGGGAAGAAACTGGCGGCCGATGTCCTTTCTTCCTTGGATGAATTAGCTGAGAGTACATCCGGGTTCTCCGGGGCGGATTTACGTTCCTTGTTTGAAACAGCTTCTCGTCATGCGCTACGTCATGATCAGGAAATGATTCGCAAACAAGATCTTGATTACGCGATTGACCGGACCATTCTAGGGGCTACTTCCCGAACGTTGAGCGATATGGATACAAAGCGGCGGGTGGCCATTCATGAAAGTGGACATGCCCTGATTGCTGCCCTCACTAAACCGGGTTCTGTTCGAAAAGCGACCATCATCCCTCGTGGCGAGGCCCTTGGGTATGTGGCTCCGATTCCTAAAGAACTTCATTTAGCTACGGCAAGTGAGTTGCTAGATCAAGTGAAAATGATTTTAGCAGGCGGTGTCGCAGAAAGAATGTTTCTTGGTGAACATAGTGTCGGAGTTGGTGGCGACGTTCAACAGGCAAAGCATTTACTTGAACAGATGGTCGATACGGGCATGTTGCAAGACGGCTTCACCTTAACATTCAATAAAGGTGAGAAAGAACAAAAAATGCAAGCCCTTTTCACCCAGGCCATTCAAGAAACGGAAAAACTGATCGAATCAAACCGTCCACAATACGAAGAGCTTGTAGAGGTCCTGTTGAAAAAAGAGACGATTGACGGCACAGAGGTCCAAAATATAGTGGATGTACAAGAGCCAAAGGTTCTTTCGTTTTCATAAGGTCTTAATATATAGGCAAAGAACCCAATCTGAATGTTCAAATTGGGTTCTTTTTTTGATGGTCCTTGGTCTAGCTATGAATAATGACCGGATTTTTCCTACTTTTATGACTGCATCCCATTGAACAATATTTATTTGATGCAGTTCTTGGTTTAAAGGGTCGATTACATGATTCACAATGTCTTATTGGATATTTTATATAAGCCTTTCCCTTACACGGTTGAGAGCAATACTTAGCATCTGCATTATAGCTTTTGAATGTCTTGTCACATACTTGGCAAGTATACTCAGCCAAAATCCCATCCCTCCTTTGACGCGATCAATAAAGTATTCAAATAATCTTTTGATATCGTTTGGGAGAAGAGAGTTCAAGATTCATGGTGCTATTATATTTATTTTGGACAAGACTAATGGAGATCGCCGCAATAAAAGCGGGAATCGCAAAGCTGAGGAAGTTTATATAAATAGGCAACTCCCACTCGATTAACAGCCCACCGATTGTTGGTCCCACTATAGCCCCAAACCTACCTATACCTAATGCCCACCCCAGTGCTGTCGACTTTATCTGTGTCGGATAGAACATGGAGATATAAGCATTGTTTAAATTTTGCGATCCAATTGTCGCAGCCCCTGCTATTGCCACCAAAACATATAGAAAGAATGACCCTGGTTTAAAACCGAGGAGGAGCAAGCAGACCGCGCCTATACTGAAGTAACTGATCAACACTCGTTTTGAGCCAATTCGATCTGCTAGCCAACCCCCGCATACCGAACCGACGATTGCTCCAATGTTCAAGCAACAAAGAAACAGCAGGCTGGAATTCAACGGATAGCCTGCTTTAATCATCAGTTGAGGCAACCACGTACCCAATCCATATACCATCAGCAATCCCATAAAGCATGCGATCCAAAACATGATGGTGGATCTTCCACGGCGATTCTCGAAGAGCTTTACCACTGGAACACCGGAAGTTGATAAATTCATGATAAATCGATCTGCATCATGGGGAACATAGGAGGGATTTAAACGAGCCACTATTCCCTTCGCTTTTTCATATTCTCCCTTTTCCACATAATAATAAAGGGATTCAGGTAAAGATTTAATTAAAAAGGGAATGGCCAATAAGGGAATGGCCCCTATGAAAAACATCCATTCCCATCCCAACTCCGGAATGACCTTCATTCCGAAAAGAGAGACTAATATACCTCCAATCGAATATCCGCTGAACATGATACCCACCATCATATTCTTAATCGGCTTGGGAGAATATTCAGAGGTGAGCACCACCAATAACGGCGGAATGCCGCCCAAACCAAGCCCTGCAAGAAAACGGTATATCGCAAAATCTACCGGTCCCTTCGCTAAACCTGTCAATAGAGTAAACGAACCAAAAATAGCAACACAAGCTATGATTACTTTCTTTCTCCCTACTTTATCCGCTACGATCCCGCAAATAAGTGAGCCTATTAAACCGCCTACCAACGTCAAACTCCCTATCAATCCCAAGATGCCCGGTGATGTCCCCCACTCTTGACTTAAGGTTGGAATGACGGCTCCATAAACGACTAGATCATATCCATCGAAAAGGATGAGGAAAATACACCATAGTAAAACAGTTAAATGAAAAGAGTTAAACTTACTCCCTTCTATAACCTGGGCAACATTAATTTGTTTCACATTTCATTCCTCCATCAGTAATAGGATCTATACCAGACTTAGGCCAAAGGCCATTGTTTTTATCTCGTCCCTATCTAAGCACCGTTTTCCAACGCCCTGTACATATTCAGGAATGAACATTCAAACTCTCGCATACATCCTGAAACGTGACACATGTCGGTTCATTTCTAAATTGATCTGCATTGGCATGATGGGCGCAAACAGATAAACAGTAGTGATTGTCTATTGTGTACTGTCTGCATATGTAATCCCTAATCTGTCTTTCTGTTTCCATATCTGTGATTTGGATGGATCCATTGCTACACTTTTTCATAGAAAACCCCTGTAATGGCATGGATAAGCCTTCACCAACCGCTTTCACATAACTCTCTTTCAAGGTCCAGATGTCATAAAAGGCTCCAAGGCCGCCTTCTCTATCATTCAAAACGTATTGATACTCTTCTTTAGTAAAAAGCTCTTTGGCGAGGGGTAAATCAAATGGTCCTATGTATTCTATATCCACACCCACTGCGTCATCATGAACCACACACACTACATATTCACCAGAGTGGGAGATATTATAGTGGAAGGAAGGAAAGTCACATAAAAACGGCTTGCCATATTCATTCGTTTGAATTCTCAGTTCCCTATCCATCGAGCCGTATCGTTCTTTTAATGCGAAACGCACCAACAAATCCCCAATCAGGGAACGATATGCATCATCAGTCTTCACAAACCTTTTCAATCGGCTCTGCCTTTCTTTTGAAACATGAACAAGCAAATTGTCCATACCCGCATTTTCCCTGCTCGCAGGCAATTTACAACTATATAGTTCAATCACATCTAGCCCCCCTTTTATACTCTTCAAACAAATAAATAGGGGCCGCTGATTAGAATCACAGCAACCCTCTATTTCAAGCATCTCCATCTGGAATTTTGTCACTTACTCATTCTGACTGGTTCTGTCTTAGGAATTTCAGTCGATTGCTGACTTGGCAAGATGGTCTTAAAGTCTTCTTTCTTCAGACGTAACGAGATAGTAAGACCTATAACAAGAAAGACTGATGAGCCAAGGAGAGCATATTGATAGGATTCCAAGTTACTCTGTTCTATTCCGTTCCTTGCCACCTCGCTTGTCCCCAAGGCTCCCAACACACTCGCTAGTACGGCTACCCCAACAGCTGAGCCGAATCGATTCTGGACATTGAATAATGTAGTTGCCCTTCCCATCGATGCTGAAGTAATATTCGTGAAAATGGAAGACTGTACAGCAATCACTGCATGTCCCAAGCAGATGCCGACACTAAATAATAAGAGTCGTAAAGACCAAGGATTCGCTGTCGGACCAACAATACTGATGAGGACAAAGATTAAGGCCGTCCCAAGTAGCCCAAGACAGATCACCTGCTGGCCATTCAATTTCTTGAAAGTCCAAGGAATCATCCTGGATGCTACCATAAGCCCCAATGCCTCAGGAAAAGTGGCCAATCCACTATCCAGGGCAGAGGCATTCATGGCATTCTGATACATTAACGGGAATATAAAGAGCATGCCCATTAATGCTGCTTGCGATAATAGAGAAATAAGGCCAAGAGAACGGAACAATTTGTCCGATAATAAGCTTAAATCCAGCATGGGTTCCTTGACCCGTAATTCTCGCCATACAAACAAACAGACAAGTATGAAGCCAATCAGTCCCGTATACATAATGACTGGAGAACTCCATCCCTTTGAAGGACCGGTACTCAGTGCATACATGACCATCGACAAGCCGGCAGCTGATAACAGAAACCCTGTCAGGTCAAGCCTGCCGGCCGATGGCTCTTTATGTTCCTTCAAGAACAGCAAACCGATGAGGAAAGCGATGATTCCAAAAGGAATGTTGATATAAAAAGCCCAGCTCCAAGATAGCTGTTCCGCAAAGAAACCACCGACAACCGGACCAATGGCTGGTGCAAAGGCAATGGGCAAGACAAGGGTCCTTGACACTTTCATTCGTTCTTTCTGAGAAAATGTCCTAAATAAGATTGCCATTCCTACTGGAGTAAGGAGTCCACCGCCTGCACCCTGCAAGGCCCGAAATAAGGTCAAGGTCTCTAGGCTTGTCGCAAATCCGCATAGAAGGGAAGCGAGTGTGAAAACCCCAAGTGCGAATAGGAAAATTTTCTTGGTACCATATCGATCCCCAAGCCACCCCGATATAGGGAGAAAGACCGCGAGGCTTACTAAGTAGCCTATATTAATACCGCTTGTGGCTGAGGGGATGACATTGAATTCCTGGCCGATGACGGGAAGAATGACATTGACGATCGTGCCGTCCATCGAAACCATGAACATGGCAATCACATAAACCATGCAAACGACTAATTTAGGATTCTCGTGTATGCGCACGTTCACTTTACGCCATCAAGGCTCGATACGAGCTTTAGGCTCTTAGGCTGAAGATCCGTCCAGTTGGCATTAATATAGTCCAAGCAATTCTTTTTGCTTTCTTCTCCATAAATGGTGGACCAACCTTCTGGTATGTCCAAAAAGGCAGGCCAGAGGGAATGCTGACCTTCTTCATTTATCAATACTTTATACGTACCATTCTCGTTCTCAAAAGGGTTAGTCATTATTCATCTCCACCTTCATTAATTAATGCGTAATTTTTTTTCATATTTGAAAACTTGTTTGCAATCACCTGTCCGATTTCCGCAAGTGGCTCAGGTTGACACATATCCTTATGACGGCACTCAATATCATGTTGTTCAATCAATCCATTTATATATGGTTTCCATGTATCCGTTGAAAGGCTAGGGAACCATTCTGGTATGAGTGTTGATTTAAAGAACAAAACATTACCATTGAACACTCCTGGTTCATATTCACCCATGATTCGAACAGAATTCACATAGGTTTCCTTCAGGTTAAGGATTGTCTTTTCTTCCAAACTAGCTAATGCACTTCCATCTTGGCGCAGAATTTCTATGGCACTAGCATCATCCAATGGCTTGTCTCCTAAACTATCAGGATCATACCCACCCAAGGCAAGCAGGGCGATCAATGCTTCCTCATCACCAGGAGCATTAGTAGTCGGCAAAAATTGACTTGGAAATGCATCCAGAATGGCCACAAGTTGGACTTCTTCCCCCTCGTTTTGCAGTTGGGTAGCCATGGCATGCACCACATTTCCACCCAGTGACCAACCCAATAAACGATAAGGGCCTTTTGGCTGGACCTTGCGGAGATGTTCGATATAATCCGCTGCCATCTCTACCAGTGTTTCCGGATAGCGCTCACGCTCAGAAATTCCCCGAGCTTGCAGTCCATATATCGGGTAATCTGGACCAAGAGCCGTCATTAGCCCGGCGTAGCACCAGCTCAACCCTCCCGCTGGGTGTATACAGAACAGCGGAAGTTCCTCGCCACTTTTGCGTAGTGGCAACAAGACATCCAAAGCACTCTGACTCGAACCCATTTCAAGCCTTTCTGCTAGGCCAGCAACTGTCGGCTCTTCAAATAAGTTTCCGATGCTCAACTCAACGCCAAGCGCTTCACGTATCTTACTCATCAGCTGGACGGCAAGCAGGGAATGCCCTCCCAGATCAAAGAATCCATCATCGATTCCAACGTGTGGAAGATCAAGAATTTCCATGAAAAGTTTACATAAGATTTCTTCCTGTGGGGTCCTTGGTCCACGTCCTGAAACGGCTGCACCGAAATCAGGTACTGGCAACGCCTTTCGATCCAACTTTCCATTTGCCGTCAAAGGCAAATCGGCCATTTGGACAAATGCAGATGGAATCATGTAATCTGGAAGGCTTGCTGCCACAAACCGGCGTAACTCGGCTGGATTGAAAACAGCATTTGCCGCTGGCACAGCATAAGCCACCAATCTCTTATCACCTGGGTGATCTTCACGAACGATGACGGCAACTTGCTCCAGATAAGGACACTGGACAAGTAATGATTCAATTTCTCCCAGCTCGATACGGAAACCGCGAATCTTGATTTGGTGATCGGCCCGTCCCATATAGTCCAATGAGCCATCAGCACGCCATCTGGCTAAATCTCCGGTCCGATACATCCTGGTTCCTGATGGACCGAATGGATTAGCAACAAAACGCTCTGCCGTCAAACCATGGCGCCCAAGATACCCGCGGGCCAAACCTGAACCAGAGACATACATCTCCCCAGTTACTCCTGCAGGTACCGGTTGTAGACTCGCATCCAAAATATACACCCCAAGATCCGGTATGGCACAGCCTATGAGACTGTTCGCCTTCACGGCGGTGACTTCCCTGTTAAGTTCCAGATAACTTACATGAACGGTCGTTTCCGTAATTCCATACATATTAATCAATCGCGGCGCAGTTTCCGGATGACGGCTATACCAATCCTCCAAGCGGCTTAGTTCAAGTGCCTCCCCACCATAAATCACATACCGTAACGTTAGATTCTGTCCAAGTTCCGGCTTGTTACGATCCGCCTGCATTAATTGATAAAAGGCAGATGGGGTCTGGTTAAGAACCGTGACTCCTTCATCCACAAGGAGCTGTAAAAACTCTTCTGGTGACCGGCTGATTGAATGAGATACAACTATAAGCTTCCCGCCATGAAGAAGCGCCCCCCATATTTCCCATACCGAAAAATCGAAAGCATAAGAGTGGAACATCGTCCAAACATCATCCGAATTGAACTGGTACCAGTCTTCTGTCGACCCAAAGAGCCGTACTACATTTTGATGGGGGACGACTACCCCTTTCGGTACACCCGTTGAACCTGAAGTATAAATAATATAAGCTGCGTTTAATGGTGATAAAGGCTGTTTCCGTTCACGATCTAGTGGGTTATCTGTTGAATATCGTGACATTTCCACTAACGTGCTCGGATCGTCCAATACAATTTGTTGGATATCATGCAGATTCGGAAGGCTAGTTGCCACACTGGAACTTGTAAGGACGTAGCTAGGCTTCGCATCCTGAAGCATGAAAGACAATCTGTCGATAGGATATTCAGGATCTAGAGGCAAATAAGCCGCCCCCGCCTTCAGTACAGCAAGTATGCCAACCACCATATCCAATGATCTTGGTGTGGCCAATGCTACAAATTGCTCCGATGCAACCCCTTTAGCCATTAGCAGACGGGCAAGCTGGTTTGCCCTATGATTTAGCTCTTCATATGTTAGGGATTCATCTTCATATACAGCAGCGATTTTATCTGGATACCTGTTCACTTGTTCTTCAAACAAAGCTGGTAAACAGGAATCAGGGATTTCTTCACCATGCTGATTCCAATCAACAAGAATTTCTTGACGTTCTTTTGGCTCCAATATTTCCAATCGTCCGATTGTCTGGTCCGGGTCCATTACAGCCCCCTCTAATACTCGTACGAATCGGTTAAGCATCCTTTCGATGGTTTCAGGTTTATATAGATCTGCACTATATTCAAGAAACCCGCTCATTCCATCCGGTTTTCCTGTATCATCATGCATTTCCCGAATCTCAATCGTCATATCGAATTTGGAAGTCCCCACACTATATAGCTCTAGGTTGGAATGAATGCTCGGAAGCTCTAGCTTTGGCTCAGGCGTATTCTGCAGGGCAAGCATGATTTGGAATAATGGATGCCTAGATCGTGAACGTGGTGGATTCAGTTCTTCTACCAAGCGTTCAAAAGGCAAGTCTTGATGTTCATACGCCTGTAAATCAACATTCCTTACCCTTTCAAGAAGTTCACGGAAAGTTGGGTCTCCAGAAGTATCCGTACGGAGCACCAAGGTATTAATAAATAATCCCACTATTTCGCTCAAAGCATCGTCGCTTCGCCCTGCAATCGGACTTCCAATCGGAATGTCCGTACCCGCTCCAAGGCGAGTAAGCAAGGTCGCAAGTCCCGCCTGCAATACCATGAATAAGCTGACTCCGTTTTCTCGAGCCACATCCACTAATCTACGATGCAGGACAGGAGAAATCATAAACTTCAATGTATCCCCCTTATAGCTTGGTTCGATAGGCCGAAGGAAATCCATAGGCAACTCCAACTGATCGGGAAGATTCGCCAGTGTCTCCTTCCAATAATCAAGCTGTTCTTTCACTAAGCTAGCTTGATCGTTCTCTTTTCCCAACAATTCTTCCTGCCAAAGCGCATAATCCGCATATTGGACAGGAAGAGGAGTCAAGCTAGGTACCTCTCCAAGAACCCTGGCTTTATAAGCCGCAGACAAATCTCGCGTAAGAGGTGTAAGGGACCATCCATCGGCTACAATGTGATGTAAAAGTAAAACTAATACATGCTGATCCGGTTCCACTGTGAAAAGCTGCGCATAAATGGATGGCTCCACTGCAAGATTAAAACTATAACGTGTTGCGACGGCTATCTCCGTATCCAGATCCGACTCATTTATTCTTGTTACTAACAATTCCACCTGTGCTTCAGAAGGGTCGATGATACATTGATGAGCATTCCCCTCTGTCACTGGAAAAATCGTCCGTAACGTATCATGATGAGCAACCAGGTCATTGATTGCTGCCTCGAGAGCATTCGTATCAAGATCCCCTGATAATTCTATGACCAACGGAATATTATAGGTTGGACTAGGGCCTTCAAGACTGTGTAGGAACCACAATCTCCTCTGGGCAAAGGAAAGGGGTATCTTTTCGGGCTTACTCGTTTTTTTCACGGGCAATCGTGCACTTTTTCCATTGGAAAGCTGTTTTGCAAGACCCGCCACGGTCGGTGACTCAAAAATCTTGCCTATGCCGAGTTCAACTCCGAATGTATTTCGTATTCGTGCCATTAGAGTTGATGCAAGGAGTGAATGCCCACCTAAATTAAAGAAACTATCATCAATTCCTACTCTAGATAGACCTAGAACTTCAGCAAACAACTCGCTCAAAATTTCCTCTTGCGGTGTTCTTGGTGCTCGGTCTGAAATCAGCGAGTAGAGATCGGGCACTGGCAATTCTTTACGATTAAGCTTCCCATTCGGAGTTAGCGGCAACTCTTGCATCTCAACGATTGCCGATGGAATCATATAATCCGGAAGACTACTGCCAACAAATGCACGAAGTTCCCCTGGATCCACTGTCGAATCCAGCGAAGGAACAATATAAGCCACAATTCGTTCATCACCAGGAATATCCTCACGAACAATCACGGACGCTTGTAAAACCTCAGGATGTTGGACAAGCTTTGCCTCGATTTCTCCAAGCTCGATCCGGAAACCACGTATTTTAATTTGATGGTCAGCGCGACTAATATAATCCAGTGAACCATCCACTCTCCAACGAACCAAATCACCTGTACGGTACATCCGGCTGCCCTTAGGACCATTCGGGTTGGCAACAAAACGCTCTGCTGTTAAATCCGGGCGACCTAGATACCCCCGGGCTAGCCCTTTCCCTGCAATATACAATTCGCCAACGATTCCGGGAGGGACTGGTTGTAAACCTGCATCGAGTACAAACACCTGTGTATTCCAAATGGGTGATCCTATGGATGGCATGCCTGTCTGACTGGAATCCAGCGATTTAGAGGTCGACCATATCGTCGTTTCAGTTGGACCATATAAGTTGGTTACTTCACACCCTAAATCCTTTAATGCTGTGGCTAAACTAATGGAAAGAGCCTCCCCACCAACAAGTACCTTAAGCCCCTTGATTACATTTGGATAATTGGATACCATGGCATGCCAAAGCGTAGGTGTCGCCTGCATGATGGTAATATCATGTTCGGTAATGATGTCTGCCAACGCCTTGGGTTCTTGAATCTTCTCCTTGGCTGCAACGACGCAGCTGGCTCCATTAAGAAGTGGCAGGTACATTTCTAAACCGGATATATCAAATGCGATGGTAGTGACTGCCAGAAGCCTATCTTCTTGATTCAAGGAAAATTGGCTTTGCATGGAAGAAAGGAAATTAATCAACCCTTCCGATTGAATGACGACACCTTTTGGCTTCCCTGTGGAACCGGATGTATAGATCATATAAGCTGGATTAAGAGGTGATAGGGCTCCATTCCTCTTTGACTCGTCCACATTTCCATCGGAATATTTTCCTGATGAAAGAGCATGCTCTGCCTCATCCAATAAGATGAGTTCCGTTTCGCCACCACTTGGTAGTTTTGAAGCAATTTCCCGGTTTGTTATTAGACAAATAGGCTTCGCGTCGTTCAATATGTATTCAATGCGGTCAATGGGATAATCGGGATCGATTGGTAAATATGCAGCCCCTGTCTTTAATACGCCCAACATGACCACGACCATGTTCGCAGAGCGCGGTAAAGCAATCGCCACGAATTTTTCCGGCCCTAGATTTTTTTCCAATAAAAGATGGGCAAATTGATTGGCACGCTTATTCAATTCCTCATAACTAAGGACCGACTTTTCATCTACCAGGGCTGTTAGGTATGGGCTTTTAGCTACTTGTTTTTCAAACAGGCTTGGCAAGTTGGCAGACGGAATCTCCTCGGCGGTTTGATTCCACTGGTGCATGACCCTCTCACGTTCTTCTGGTAAAAGCACTTCAAGTTCCCCGATCATCTGGACCTCTTCTGCAGTGGCCACCTTCTCGAGCAACCTTAAGAATCGGGTATGGTGAATGCCTAGCTCTTCCAAATCGTACACTTCCGGGTTAGCATCCAAATCGATTCTTAATCCATTTCCATCAGACTTGTCATATATGTTTATCGATATGTCATCGACCGGGCCTGTTGCCAGCTTATGTGTAATGGCTTGATTACCCGCAAAGTCCAATCCATAATCAAAAGGCATGACATTGATTTGCGGACCGAATAATCTTTGATTATCACCAAGAAGCTTAAGGTCACGGCGAAGTTCTTCATGTCTATAGTTTTGATGGCGGCGGATATTACGCACTTCGCTTGATACTTGCTTCACTACTTCCTTCAACGCCATATCCGGTCGAACGGTTACACGCAATGGAAGTAAGTTCATCACCATACTCGGAATATTGATTGAAACAGAGCCCAAACGCCCCATCATCGGCAGGGAGAGGATGACGTCTTCCGTTCCCGTCAGACGATGAATATATACAGCAGCGACAGCCATTGCCACTTCATGCCACGTCCCCGAGTATTTATGAGCTTTTTTTTTAAAGGATTGTGTGGCAACAGTCGATAAATAACCCGTTTGGCTAAGAAAACCGTTAGATGTCCTAGGAGCCCGTTCAGCAAGGCTCATGACTTCCGGTTGATCAGCAAAGCGCTCCAGCCAAAACTGACGATCGGCTTCGAATTTCTCGGACGCCCTGTATCTAGCATCTTCCTCCAATAGCTTAACGAAAGGACTAAAGGCTGCCTCTTCACATGGTCGACCTTGGACAAGTGCCGTATACAGCTTCGCGACCCGCTGCGATATTAGTGAAAATCCAAAGGCGTCCATTACTATATGATGAATCCGCTGATACCAGAAATACCGTTCTGGTCCAACCTTAAACAATGCTTGAGAATAAAGGCTGTCCGTTTTTAAGTTAATGGGGTGAAGCAGGTCTTCTCTCATCCATTGCAAGGCCTTCTCTTCAGGATTATCTTGATCGCTTACATCCAAGAACTGAAAGGGTAGTTCAGTGGAGTCCACCAGGACTTGATAAGGTCCGCTTTGGTCCTCCCCAAATTGAATATGTAAACTTTCTGCCTCCCTTACTGCCTGCATGAGCGCTGCTTCAAACTTACTTACTTCCATTTTCCCTTTAATCTCTATGTATTCACCCGTATTGTAAATCGGGTTATCCGGCTCTAGTTGCTGCGCAAACCATATGCCGGACTGTGCGCCGGACAATGCCATACGAGTTTTTTGGTTCTCCATATTACTCACCTCATTTACCTCCTTTTCACATCGGATCAAGCTAAAACTTTCTGGGAAGATAGCAGGTTCCACCAATCAGCAATTGTCGGTTTCTCAGCCATTTGCATGAAATTGATTTCCGCCCCTTTTCCTCTCAACATTTCCACAAGGCTCATCATGCGAATGGAGTCCATTCCTCTATCGATTAAATCCTCATAATCTTCAAGACCTTCTGAAGGGTCTTCGCCAAGAAGGTCGAAAATCATTATTCTTAATTCCTCTATTGTCCAATCGGCTCCTTCCTGACTAGCAGGTGATGATTGTTCACTGACTTGTAATTGGTCAAGCAACTGAAGCGTTGAAGTTGTAAACGCACATCGCTCTGCGGCATATTTCAGGGCCATTTTATGTTCTTCCAACGAAAAATCAGCGACCGCATCTGCCACCAGGAATGGTTGTATATCTTGCATAAACGCTTCGCTTGCCGTTAAAAGGCATCCAATATGGGCATATACTCCACAAATGATAAGTTGATCACGTCCCTGTTCTTCCATTAATTCAAGAAGATTGGTTCGTTTGAATGCACTGTATCTCCACTTAGTCAGCATGATGTCGTCATCCGACGGAGCAACGTCGCCCACGATTCTTGTCTGGTTCGGGTCATCATCGAGCCCCGTTCCCCAAAAATCTGTCAGGAGCGCACGGTCCTTAGGATTTTGATCTCCCGGTTGCGCCGTATAAACTACCGGTATGCCTAATTCCACACAACGATCCTTGATGGTTGTTATGTTCTTCAATAGTTCCGGTATGGGTGAATCATTTTTTTCGAAAAAATCGATAAAATATTGTTGCATATCATGAATGAGAAGAACCGAACGCTTCGGTTCCGCCTTCCATGCCACCTTATTTTTTGGTAAATCAGATTCAACTGGCATTGCATATGGTGTGATAGCGGGAATAGCCATCAAATCACTCCTTTTTCTAATTTATTTTAATAATGTTGCTATTTTACGTTCATTTAGCTTGTCAGAAATGATTTGTCGAAGTGCCTTTTTGCTTACTTTTCCTAATGGCGTTTTAGGAAAGGTCTCGATGAATTCCACTCGGTCGGGAATTTTAAATGTAGCCAGACCCCTATCCTTCAAGAACTGTTTGAGCTCTCTGGCTTTAGGGGTTTCCCCCCTTGGTATCACGAATGCGCATGACCGCTCCCCAAGGTATTCATCAGGCATCGAGACAATGGCTGCATCATGAACGGCTTCATGGGCCAGCAGATGGTTTTCCACTTCTTCTGCCGCAATTTTTTCGCCACCTCGATTGATTTGATCCTTATCTCGGCCCTCAACGACTAAGTAGCCTGAAGAATTTATGCTTACCAAGTCACCCGTACGGTAAAATCCATCTTTAGTAAAGGCCTTCTCATTATGTTCCGGTGCCTTGTAATAACCGCAAATCGTATAAGGCCCCCTTGTCAATAATGTCCCTACTTCACCGGGCGCAACTTCCTTATCTTCTTCATCAACCACACGAATTTCATCAAATTCTGACATTGGACTTCCTTGAGTGTTCACGATGAGCTCGTTTGAATCATCAAGCCTCGTATAATTCACTAGTCCTTCCGCCATGCCGAATACTTGCTGTAATTTACACTGAAAGGCCGGGCCTACTCGACGGGCGGCCTCAGCGCTAAACTTCGCTCCTCCAACTTGCATCACTTGAAGGCTTGATAAATCATCATTACGGGATGAAACGGCTTCAAGCCATCTCAATGCAAGGGGCGGTACGAGTGCGGTAATCGTCGCACCATGTTTTTCAATGAGAGGAAATGCTTCATCAGGGCTAGGACCAGGTGAAAGGACAACCTGTCCCCCACCATATAATGTGCCTAGGATGCCAGGAGAACTCATCGTAAAGTTATGGGCGATAGGAAGCACCGCTAGATAGATGCTATCTTGATTGATTCCGCAAATTTCAGCACTTAACCTTAAACTGTATATGTAATCATCATGTGTTCTTGGAATTAACTTTGATAAACCCGTACTTCCGCCGGATAACTGTAGGAAAGCGACATCACTAGACTGGACGATTGTTTCCACCAATTCGTCAGGTTCTCCGTATAAACCTTCCAAACTTGTGAACTCCTCTGCGTCCCCTGTCACAATCACATTCAACAAGCTATCATTCTTACTTTGAACGCCTCGGGCAAGTGTTCTGTAGTCAAATCCACCATGTTTATCTGGAATGATGTAAGCAACGGCTTCAGTGAACTCGCAAAAATACCCGATTTCATTGCTGCGATGGGAAGGAAGGGCATATACAGGAAGAGCCCCGATCCTGAATAAGGCGAAAATGACTTCAAAAAACTCAACGACATTAGGAAGCTGGATGACGACCCTGTCATTCTTCTTTATCCCTAACTTTTGAAGGCCGACCGCTAACCGATCGGCACGGTCGTCCAACTCTGCATAAGTCAGGTTTCTTTCCCCTCCGGTAATGGCAATCCGATCTCCATGCTCCTTGGCACGGTCACGTAGTATGCCGCCAAAGGTCTCCCCTTTCCAACAACCTTCTTTTCTATATAAATCAGCCAAATCCTTAGGCCACGAAGTAAAACCTTCTAACATCATCTTTCCCCTCCATGCCAATTACTTTGATAATTCCGTATCAATCCCCATTGCGCGAAGCATGGTTTGAAACTTAGCCGAAGTTTCGGCAAGTTCTTCTTCCGGTTTAGATTCTCCGACCACGCCGGCTCCGGCAAACAAACGAAGCGCCTTTTCTTCCACTTCTGCGCATCGAATGGTGACGATCCATTCACCGTCACCATTTGCATCACACCACCCAACCATTCCCGTGAAATATCCCCGATCGAAAGGTTCAATCTCCAAGATGGATTCCCTTGCCCGCTCAAACGGCGAACCGCATACGGCAGGAGTCGGGTGAAGCGCGATGGCAAGCTCCAAAGAAGAAGTTTCAGGATCCACAAGTTCCCCCTTCACTTCTGTCGATAGATGCCACATTGTCTCTGTACTTATTACCGATGGGCTTTTGGGGACTTCCATCTTCTTGAAAAATGGACGAAGTGCTTCCGCCACTGCCTCTACTACGACAGCATGTTCATGTAAATCTTTTGAAGAAGAAAGCAATTCCTTCGAACGTCTTTGATCTTCCACTGGATCGTCACTTCGCGGTCGGGAGCCTGCCAACGGATTAGCCACCACGTGTAATCCAGTTCTTGAAACTAGTAGTTCCGGGCTTGCGCCGATTAATGTTTTGGTGCAAACGCTTGAATCTTCTTGCTCTCCCAAATCAACGGCAAATGTATAACCCTTTGTATTTTGTCTTGCCAAGTTATGAAGCAACTCATTGATATTTACACTTATCGAAGATGTAAGTTGCAAGGACCGAGCCAAGACGATTTTGTCCAGATGACCACTGGCTATCTGTACTAGTCCTTCTTCGACACCTTCTTTATATTGGGCAGGCTCTGGAACCGATTTAATTTGGTATGTAGGGACTGAATCCGTCTCCACTGTTCTACTAGGACCATATTCTTGAACACGTACAGTTGAATGTATCGTCTCTGGCACATGCAGATTAGCGGGCTTCTTATAATCGAACGGTATGGCGCCGGTGACGATTGGATTATCCTGTCCAAGCCTTTTTGCTCGCTCCAACGTTGCTGCAACCCTGTTAGCAAGATCCTCCATCTGATTCTCTTTTTCTTCATTTCCCGGAACCGTTAGCAAGGAACCTTTTCCCAATAAGGTTTGGTTCGGGCTTGATAGAAAGAAGTCGCCATCTTGGTAATCTTCCAACATCGGTTTTTCCAATACAGTCGAATTATATGGATGTTTAGTCATGTGCTATAACCCCTTCGTTATTGAATAGTCAGATATTATAGTGGTCTTCCGAGCTTATTAGACTCCTAATGTAGCTCCACCATCTACACAAAGATTACTCATGGTAATATGATTTGATTGGTCGGATATGAAGAAAAGAATGGCATCGACAATGTTAGAAGGTTCCGCAATTTTTTTCAGTGGAATTCCTACTTTATATAATTCAGGCATGCCATCGATGACCGGTTTTACCCCATTATCACCTTCCCATAAAGACCACTGCATTTCCGTAGCGGTCGAACCAGGAGCAACGATGTTACAACGAATATTATGCTGAGCTAATTCCAAGCCTAGGCACTTAGTAAACATGGTGGCCGCTGCCTTGGATGCCGCATAGGCCGCTAAATTGATTCGTGGGACACTCGCTGCATTGGAACCCACTGTAACAATCGAACCTTTTTTCCTGTTTATCATATGTTTACTCACGGAACGGGAGACATTGAAGACACCAGTGGAATTGACGGCAAAAGTCCTTTGCCAGTCTTGATCACTATAGGACTCGATTAGCCCCGGGCTAAGAACCCCGGCTACATTCACCAATATTTCTATTGGACCAATCTCTCGCTCGACCGTATCAACAATGCGGTCGATGGCTGGACTATCACTTACATCTGCTGAAAACCCATATACCTCTAAACCTTTAGACTTCAAGGCATCTACGTGTTTCTGTAATTTATCTGTTTGGAAGTCAACCGCCGCTACTACGATACCAAGCTTGGCTAACGACTGAACGACTGCACCTCCAATCCCTTGTGCTCCTCCCGTTACGAGTGCCACTTTCCCCTTACATTCCTGAAAGTACATGCTTAACTCTCCCTTTCTTAATAAAAGAATCTAGTGCAACCATGCAACAGATTCTCAGTTTCATTACAAAAATCGTTTGGTAGAGAACCCTTTAACCAGCTCTCCCTCTATCTTTTATCAATAATGATAATCATTATCATTTAAATTCTACAGGTAATGTTATACATTTCTATCTTCACGGTCAATGGGTATTCATCGATTTGCTAAGAAAGACCTATTCCTACACAGGTCCATTTGCCCTTAAAGCAAAACGTAGTCCCTTGTTAATTAATGGAGGTAAAACAGACACGTGATTTTCCTCCTCGAACTCCGTGAACTTTACATGTAGCCGGCCTTTCGTTGAAGTTCTTAAACGGTTAGAGAGTTCTAATGCATTTTCATTCATGCCACTTTTGTGATTTTTTTCGAATTCCCCCACACCTACAAATAAGGAGATATCCCTATCATCCCTTCCCAATCGACTCAGGAAATGATTCTCTTCTTCCGAAAACCACTTTTTATTCCAATGAATCGAGGGACTACCCGCGATATATGTTTGAAAAGCTTGAGGATTACTGAATAAGGTATACAGGGTAAACAAGCCACCTAATGAATGACCGAGAAGCGCTTGTCTACCCCGGTTGATGTTAATGGAACTCATAATCTCGGGCTTGAGGTCTTCTTCAATGAAATTCAAGAAGTTCGCCGCCCCTCCATGTGGAGGCCAATCCCCCCCATCAGGTTTCTTTGGCAATTCTGAATAATCGACGGGCAATGTGAAGTCATAATAACGGTCGGTGGAAAATGCTCCGTCTATCGGATATCCAATACCGACGATAACGGCAGGTACGATCCCTGTCTTTTCAGGTCGCTTCGACTGCAAACGCATGGCCTCGACAATGGTTCCAAACACCGAATTGGCGTCGAGCACATATATGACTGGAAATCCTCCTGCTGGCTGTGCCTCTTTTGGTCGATAGATGAAAATTTGGTACATCCGTCCTTCCCTACTAGATTTCATGAGGAATTGACTCGTCCCTTTCAAGACTACTTCTCTATCTTCCCTAAAGTGACCCACCATTGCTGCCTTATCCTTTTCTTTCTCCATATTCTTTCATTCCTCCCATTACCTAATTTTCGACTATTAATCTTCACTTCTAGTTATCATGTATTTCATAACCCATTTATTGATAGTACTTACTTCCCACCAAATGATAATGTTTCTCATTTAGTTTATCAACAATGGTGAAATTTGCAACCACGCCTTTTCCTGAATAACTTTTTCTTAGAAAATTAATGATGATATTTTATTTTTTTACAAAAATGCTATTGATAATTTTGCAGATTACCTATATATTGTATATTGCATGATAATGATAATCGTTATCACTAGTTACCTTCGTTTAACTCACTAGATTCCTAGTTGGACAGGTATCGAAATAAATTTTTAACTGCGCTAGAGAACATCTACATATTGTTTGTAACACATTTTTAAAAAAATATTTTAGAATAAGGGGAGTCAGAACATGAAGAAAAAGTTAATGGTACTTGGCATGGCGGCAGTCTTTAGTATTGGACTTGGAGCTTGCGGTAATGCTGAAAACAGTTCAGGGGATACTTCTGAAAAAAGCAGTGCGACCGAAACGAAGAAGCAAGAGACACAAAAGATAAGCTATCTTGGCAAGGAATATACGATTCCTTCTGAAGTTAAAAGAATAGTGACAGCAAGTTTGGAGTCAATGGAAGATGCCGCTGCATTAGGAGTTAAACCAGTGGGTGCTATAACGGTAGGTGGGAAACTTCCAGAATATTTGGCGAAAGACCTTGAGGGTGCAGAGTCAATTGGTGAGAAAATGCAGCCAAACTACGAAACCATTCTTGGCCTTAAACCAGATGCTATCATGTGGACATCCAAATCCGACGGTACGGTAACGGAAAAATTAGATAAAGTGGCTACAACATTCCCTTACTCACATATTTCTACTGATTGGGAGGACAACTTACGATTAATGGCCAAGCTGTCCGGCACGGAAGACAAGGCCGAATCTATCATCTCTCAATACAAAGAGGATGCTGAAAAAGCAAAAGTGGAAGTCGGCGAAAACCTGAAGGATAAAAAGGTAATGGTTGTGAGGGTAAGAAACGGTAGTCTATTCCTATATCCTCAAGATATATACTTCAACCCAGTGTTATATGCTGATTTAGGATTAACGGTTCCTGAAGAAATTAAACCAGTCAAAGCGCAAGAAATGATTGCATTAGAGAAATTTGCTGAAATTAACCCGGACTATATCTTCCTACAGTTCTCGGAAAGCGAAAATGCTGAAAAACCAAAAGCTTTAGAAGAATTGGAAAGCAACTCCATTTGGAAGAGCATCGAGGCTGTTAAAAACGATAAGGTGTTTGTGAACTCTGTTGATCCGCTTGCACAAGGTGGAACAGCTTGGAGTAAAACAGCCTTCTTAAAAGCTGCATCGGAAAATTTAGCTAAATAAGCAGTAAGGTGCGTTGATTGATATGGCAAAAATAAATTCATTACCGATCATAATTCTATGTATGGCACCCGTCTTAATTATTCTGACAACCATTTTGTCCATTCTTTATGGTGCAAAAAATATAGACTTTATAACAGTATGGAATGCATTTTTGCATTATGACCCAGAGAACGTCGATCATGCTATTATAATCACTTCACGATTGCCAAGGGTTCTGGGTGCCCTTCTTGTTGGGGCATTTTTAGCCATATCAGGAGCACTCATGCAGGGGATGACAAGAAACTATCTTGCATCCCCTTCAATCATGGGAGTGACCGATGGCTCTGCATTTGTCATCACTCTTTGTATGGTTTTCGCTCCTGGCATGTCTTCTTTCCATATGATTCTTTTTTCGATGCTGGGTTCTGCCTTAGGGGCTGGCATAGTTTTTGGTTTTGGTTCATTACTACATAATGGTTTATCCCCGGTACGCCTAGCCATAATCGGTACGGTAATCGGAACATTTTTGAGTAGTATATCGGCTGCGATAGCCTCCTACTTCCAAATTTCCCAGAGTGTTAGTTTTTGGTATAATGCAAGATTGCATCAGATCAATCCGGACATCCTGAAACTTTCGATCCCCATTGGGGCAATTGGCATCATCCTTGCTCTATTCATTTCCAAATCCATCACCATTCTATCTCTGGGGGATGAAGTCTCCATCAACTTAGGTCAACGTACGAAACTAGTTAAGCTTGTTTCCCAACTCTCTGTCGTATGCCTAACGGGTATTGCAGTGGCACTCGTCGGCAAGATTGGATTTATAGGGTTGATCATCCCACACATCACACGCTTTTTAATAGGAATCGATTATAAATGGATCGTTCCCTGTGCTGGTGTAATCGGTGGAATTTTCCTAGCATTATGCGATGTAATCAGTAGGTTCGTTAATTATCCATTCGAAACGCCGATCGGAGTGGTCACCTCCTTAATCGGCATCCCTTTCTTCCTATATTTAATAAGAACGAAAGGAGGAGAAAAAAGTGTATAGTCAATCATCGAAACGCTTGGTTATCACAATGACAGTCGGTATCTGCCTAATCATAGCGACAAGCTATTTAAGCTTGGTAAGCGGTACCTTTGATATGACCGTCATGGATGTCGTTCGGACGTTATTCCGTATAAACCCGGTCGCAGACTACGATTTGGTCATTTTTGATTTTAGGCTCCCCCGCATTGTCATTGCCGGTCTAGTGGGACTTGCACTAGGTATTGCAGGAGCTGTCATTCAAGGTGTAACGAGAAACGGTTTGGCGGATTCAGGCATCTTGGGAATAAATGCAGGGGCCGGAACTGCCATCGTCATCTTCATGTTTTTCTTTCAAGGTAAATATATTGGAGCAGGTTCTGATTGGCTGTCCATCATGAGCGTTCCGTTGTTTGGATTGGTTGGTGGAATTTCAGCCGCCCTCATCATATTCCTTATTTCGTGGAAAAACGGATCCCTTGATACGAGTCGTTTCTTACTGACCGGGATTGCGATTGGCTCGGCATTTGGGGCCCTTTCCCTCTACATATCTTTGAAGATGAAATCTTCGGATTTTGAAATGGCCACTGTATGGATCTCAGGCAGTATCTACTCGGCCAATTGGAAATACATCGTCGCCATGTTACCTTGGCTAATAATCTTAATACCCATCATTATGAGGAAGGCCTATTTATTGGATTTGTTTCAATTGGAACAGACCAGTATAAAAAGCCTCGGAATATCAGTAGAAAAGGAAACTTCGATTCTCTTGCTCAGCAGTATCGGCTTAGTGAGTGCATGTGTTTCCGTATCAGGTAACATCGGATTTATCGGGTTGATGTCCCCACACATTGCAAAACACCTTGTAGGAATCCACCACAAACATGTGCTTCCTGTGTGTGGGGTGATTGGGTCCTTCCTGGTAATCGCTTCCGACTATATCGCAAAGACGGTGTTTGCACCGGCTGAATTGCCAGTAGGAATCGTCATTTCCATTATCGGTGTTCCCTATTTTCTCTATTTATTAATAAAAGAAAAAAGATAAAAGGAGAGATGGCCCGTGAGCATTCTGCAGATGGAAAATCTGGAAACCAATTATGAAAAATTCACAGTGTTCAAAGATTTAAATTTGGAAATAAAAGAAGGACTGATCACAACCATCATTGGACCGAATGGATGCGGTAAATCCACTTTACTAAAAACAATAGGGCGCATCCTTAAGCAAAAAAACGGGACCATTTATCTGCAGGGGCAGGATTTACAGTCCATTCATACAAAGCGGATTGCCCAGTTAATGGCCTTGCTTCCCCAAAACCCTGTCGCACCTTCTCAATTGAAAGTGGAGGAACTTATTTCATATGGTAGATATCCACACCGCAATAATGTCAATAAATTAACCAGAGACGATAAAGAAAAGATTGAATGGGCCATGGACATTACCAAGACCCTCCCTTTTCGTGATAGGGAAATAGCCAACCTATCCGGTGGGCAGCGTCAAAAGGTTTGGCTTGCCATGGCATTAGCACAGGAAACGGGCATATTATTATTGGATGAACCTACGACATACCTTGATATGGCTCATCAATTGGAAGTTCTACGGATCGTTGAAAGGTTAAACATAGAACAAAATAGAACCATCGTCATGGTTTTACATGACATCAATCATGCGGCCCGCTTTTCTGATGAAATCATCACCATGAAGAATGGAAAAATCATGAAGGTTGGAACCCCTTCCGAGACGATTACACCGGAAGTCTTGAAAGAGGTCTTTCAAATCGATGCACGGATCATGATAGACCCCTCCAATGGGGCTCCCGTATGTTATGGATACGATAATATCGCCCAACAAGAAGAAGCAGCAAAAGATGTTTATGTAACGCGTTAATGCTAAGTAACCAAACGAAAGGCACCCAGGTGGGGTGCCTTTCGTTTGGTATCATTTCTCAGATTGCTGTTGGTTCATAAACGGCCACCAGTTAGCTTTTCCGAACGTTGCAACCATCACTGGGATAAACAGTGGCAATATGATGAACGCGTATAGAGCTAGGCCTACCAATATTAAAGTCGCAATCTCTAGGAGTGACAGAACGCCTGCAGGCATCATGGCAGCGAAAGTCCCACCAAGGATCACGGCCGCGGAGATAATGACCGTCCCCATTTTCCGCATCGATAAATACATCGCTTCTTTTACCGGTTTACCTTTCCACTCATTAAAGCGATCCATCAAGAAAATACTATAATCGATTCCGAGTGCTATTAAGATAACGAAAGCGAAGAATGGAACGGCCCAGCCTATGCCCGCATACCCCAGAATGTTAACGAATATCAATTCTGTAATCGCCGCTGCCGTGAAGTATGTCAAAACAAGAGACACGATTAAATAGATTGGCATAACCAACGATCTAAACATAAAGAATAGAACGATTGCAATACCTGAAAGCATCAACACCACTGTCTTAGAGAAATCAGCCTCTGACATCATGCTCAAATCATGATGGGTGCTTGTAATTCCGCCGATAGCAATGTTGGCATTTTCTAGTTTTGTTCCTTTCGTTACATTTTTGACCGCATCCTCAATCCTATCAATTTGTTCAATGGATTCGTTGGAATATGGATTCGTCTTGAAGATTACATCAAGTGTCATCACTTTGCCGTCGTCAGATAGATAGGTATTCAGTGATTCTCCAAATTCCTTGCTTTCCAACACCTCTTTTGGAATGTACATGCCTGTGACCGTTTTATCCGTCTTCGCAAGACCGGATAAATAGCCCTGTGCAGATGATAATCCATCATGGACTTCATTCAGGCCATCGGCACTTTTATTTAAACCATCTTCCAATTGGTTTAGCTGACCACCCATGCTGGAAAAGCCATTCAATAGCTCTTGCTGACCACTGCTTAAGCTTGTTAGGCCCCCTTCAAACTGGGATAGATTTTTAATGACTTCGCTTTGTCCATTGGCCATGGTCGTTAATCCTTTTTGCAAGGTATCCACCCCTGTGATCAACTGGGTTAGACCTTTCCCCAGGGCTTTTTGTCCGTTCACGATTTCCGCCATGCTTTTATTCGCGGTATTCAAGCCACCAGATACAAGGCCGAGATTCTTATTGAGTTCCGTTAGTCCAGCTGCCATCGTTCCTACCCCACTCTGTGCGCCCTGGACCGTTTGTTTGATTGTTTGGTAGTTCACATCTTGCTGAAGCTCCGGATTACTAGCTTCCATTTTTTCAAAGGATGCGTTCAGCCCCGTAAGACTTTTCGACACCTCATTAAGATTTGTCTGAATATCTTTGTACCCGCCTTTAAGTTCATTCAATCCAGATGTGGACTGCTGGTAGCCTTCCAAAAGATTTCCACTGCCTGTAGCCAGCTTTTCAAGGTTAGACTTGACCTCTTCCAGTCCTTTTTTCACGTCCCCTGTACCTAAGGAGCCATCACGGATACCTGCTTCAATACTCGTTAAAGCGGTCTCTACCTGGCCTACCCCGTTTTTCAATTCATTGGTTCCAGAGATCAGGCCTCCGATTCCGTCTGTCGCCTTCTTTAAACGCGGACCAGATTCTGAAAGTTCACTTCCTGCCGTCTTTAATCCGTCACTAATCTGTTCAATCCCTTGATTCCCTTCTCCGATTCCTTTTTCCAACGTTTTGGCCTGATTGGAGACAAACAAATCCTCTATAGGCTCACCGGTCGGACGGGTTACAGAACGGACGACATCGACGTCATCCACCTTCGTGATTTCCACACTGATCTTCTCCGCAAGCCCGACATAATCCTCTGAATCCATCCGCTCATCATTCTGGATGACGATCTGGGTTGGCATGGATTGTCCCGGACCAAATTCGTCGGCAATGATATTGAAGGCCATGATTGAGGGAACATCATTCCCAGCCTCTTCAAGAGAGTTATAAGAAATCTTCCCTTCATACATCAATAAAAAGGGAACACAAACAATCGCCACGATAAGCAAGGCCAGCAAAGGACGATTTAAGGAGAAGTTTCCTAATCTGCCCCACAACTTACTATCGCTATGTTCAAGCTTGCCTTTTGAAGGCCAGAATAGCTTCTTGCCAAGCACTGCCATGAAAAATGGAACGATTGTATACAGGGCAACCATCAGGATAAAGACTCCGATGGCCACGGCAGCTGCTGATTGATATAGCTTAAACGTGGAAAAGCCAATGGCCGCAAATCCGATCATCACGGTCAATCCGCTGAAGAAGACCGTTTTACCAGCCGTACGATACGTTTCTACAATGGCTTCCGTCAATGACTCCTGTCCTGATAATTCCTCTTTAAAACGACTTAACAAGAGAATGCAATAATCCGTTCCGATCCCGAACAAAATCCCGACCAAGAAAATCTGGGTATAGGACGAGATGGGAAAATCCCAACGGTCCACCAAAAAGGAAACGATGGATTGGGAGCATAAATAGGTGAAGCCTACTGTAATCATCGGAATAAGAGGCGTCACTACCGAACGGAAGACCACCAATAATACCACCAATATGAAGATGACGGTGATTCCCTCCGTTTTTTTTAATCCTTCCTGGGAATTGGTATTAAGATCTTCATCGATTATCCAACTGCTCGTGTAATAATGATCAACATCTATTTGATCCAATTCCTTATAAAGCGCGTCAATGACGTCCTTTGCCTCACGGTCTCCCTTGGTCATGGTGATGGAGGTCAGTATCGTGGATTGATCTTTCGAAACCAACTGTTCTTTAAGGGATGGTTCTTTAAAATGGGTCAGTATTTCTTTGATGCCCAGTTCCCCTTTATTCACTTCTAACCTTTGTATCCCCTTTTCAATCTCTTGCCTTTCATCTGCAGTCAGCTTCTTTTCACTATGAAAAACCAGGGCCACCTGCGATTCATCCTCATTTTGCACTTGCTTCAAAAGTTCATTCGCCATTCCGGAAGAATACTCTTTCGGAACATCCAACTGTCCCTTTTCCTTGACGAGTTCCGCCATATTAGGAGCTATGAACAATAATCCAACTGTAATGGCAATCCAGATAATGACGATTGCCCATTTTCCTTTTAAAATTGCTCTCATTTACCTTTCCTCCCTTATCCCCATCTTCATCTCGGCAAAAGTCCATGAAAGCTTTTCATATGTATCCAGGAAACTAACAATCTCTTCATATTTAAAATTCCCCATGATTGTCTCTACGACTATATGAATCTTCTGCTCCATTTCCTGAAATAATGTTTCTCCCTTTTCGGAAAGCCTCAAATGGACCACCCTTCGGTCATCAAGGTCACGTGCACGCTCTATCAAGCCTTTGCCTTCAAGGCGTTTAATGTTCGATGTGACTGCGCTTTTATTGACATGGAAAGCCTCACTAAGCTCGGTCGAGGTACAGAATTGCTGTTGTTTTATGAAACGCAAAGTATAATATTGTTCATTTGTCAGTACATCACAAATCTCGTCTTTAATGAGAAGCTCCCCCATCTTATTCACATGAAAGGAAACCTTCATGTATCGATCAATCAATTCGGTAACTTGTTTATCACTCATCCCTTCACCCCATAAAAAGTAGTTCAGTCACTTAACTATTTGCCATCTTACTATAAATTGGATTAATATGTCAATTAGATGACAGTTTTATTGTTATCCGTTTAAATCATGGAAAATTAGGGAAACAAGAAAGTAAGAACATACTAACCATTCTTAAAGGAGGAAGTATAGATGACTCAATCAAATAATCAAAACGAATCGAATAGCAAACTACTAAAAGGTATTATTATCGGAGGAATTGTCGGCGGTGCCTTAACATTATTGGACTCGAACACAAGAAATAAAATGAAACGTTCTGCAGTTCTTTTAAAAGACAATTCCATGAATATGATTGAACAGGTAAAACAAAATCCCGGTGAAGTGAAGGAACAAATGGTATCCGGCGTTAAGGGTGCAACCGAAACGATCAAAGAGGCAATCAGTGACGTTGAAACCCTATATGAAACCGTTAATGAAGAAGTCGTAGGAAAAGTATCGGAAGTGAAAGAGATTTCCACCAACGCCCTCGGTTCAGCGAAAGATGCAACAAGTGAATTGAAGGACATTAGCTCTAAAGTCGTAGTGGCTGGGAAGCAATTGAAAGAAACTCCTGCACAATCCCTGAAAACGGAAAAGGAAGATAATAAAAAAGGCGAAAAAGATAGCGATGAAATGGTCACCAAATCCCAACTATCAAATGAAAAATCCATCTCATCCAACTTCTAACACATAAAGAAAGAGCAGAGAAAACTCTGCTCTTTTTTCGTACTAAATATTGAATTGACTATCGTACAAATCCTTATAAAACCCTCGACTCATCATAAGTTCGTGATGGGTACCCATTTCGATGATTTCACCATCTTTTATAACCAAAATCTTGTCGGCGGTTTCTATTGTTTTCAATCGGTGGGCGATGACGAAGCTCGTGCGCCCCTCCGTCAAGCGGTTCACTCCTTTTTGGATTTCAATTTCCGTCCTTGTATCAATACTCGATGTCGCCTCATCTAAAATCAACACATCCGAATCCGCCAAGATGGCCCTGGCTATGGCCAAAAGCTGCTTTTGCCCTTGACTTAAATTCAAACCGCCTGTTGTGATCCGGGTCTGATACTGATCTGGCAAGTGTTTGATGAAGCCATGTGCCGAAGCAACCTTAGCCGCTTCAATCACTTCAGAATCTGTTGCATCTAACCGGCCATATCGGATATTTTCTAAAATGGTCCCCGAAAATAGAAAAGTATCCTGGAGAACAATGCCGATTTTCTTTCGTAAATCACTAATTTTATAGTCTTGTATGTTTCGACCATCCATGTTGATTTGACCCTGGTCCACTTCATAAAATCGGGATAGCAAATTAATAATCGTCGTTTTCCCCGATCCGGTCGGACCAACAAGGGCAATGGTCTGCCCGGCTGATGCCGTAAAGTTAATTCCCTTTAGAATCGGTTGATCCTTGGAATAGCCAAAATGGACATCTGTAAACTCTACATCCCCCTTAAAGGCATCGACGGGTATTGCACCCTTTTTATCCTTCATATCAGGCGTTTCATCCAAGATTTCAAATACACGTTCGGCTCCTGCAATGGCTGATTGAAAGGTATTTAGTAGACTGGACAGTTGATTGATTGGTCGGAAAAATTGCCGGGAGTAGGTCACAAAAGCGGCAATGAGTCCCACCGTGACCGTTCCCTTTACGGCCATCAAAGCACCGACACCGATGACAATAGCTAAGCCGATGTTGTTAATGAAGTTATTAATTGGCCCCAAGAACCCGGAAACTGTATCAGCGGCCATTGAAGAACGGCGAAGCCTCTCATTAACGGTGGAAAACTGGCTGAAGACCTTTTCTTCTTTTCCAAATAAAGTGATGACTTCCGTTCCTGAAATGGATTCCTCGATGAACCCATTTAACTCCCCTAAGTCACGTTGCCTTTTTATGAAGTTACTGCTGCTGTATTTGATGATCTTTTTAGTCGTCAGTATCATCAGCGGGACAATCAGTAGGGTTACCACCGCTAAAATTGCATTCATGGAGAACATCGCTATCGTCACACCGGCAATCATGAGCAACGAATTAAAAATTTGGATGACACTTTGACTTAATGCATTGTTCAATTGATCAATATCGTTCGTCACCCGGCTCATCAAATCTCCATGAACCCGGTTATCAAAAAATCGTAAGGAAAGCGTGTGAAATTTATTATATAAGTCTTTACGCAGCGTTCGAATGGTCCGTAACGATACATTTATCATGATGGCTGTCTGCATCCAGGTGAACAGAGACGATCCGATATAGACAGCTGCAAGTACCCCTAGCATTCTTACCGTACCCGTAATATCTTTCGGAATAATATAGTGATCTATGATTCTTCCAATCAGATAAGGTCCTGATAGACCAAGTAATGTCGAGAGCACCACAAATAAAATCGCTATGATCAAACCCGCTTTCTGCTTCTCTACATACTGCCAAATCCTTTTAACCGTCTGTTTTTTATTCTTTGCTTGAACGACCGGGCCACCAAATCCTCTTGGTCCGCGGGCTTTCCCCATCACATCTGATACTGGAGGTTGATTCATCTGCTTATTCATGGGGAGCTATCTCCCTTCCGCTTTGCGTCCGATAAATATCCTGGTAAACACGACTTTTGGCGAGTAGTTCTTCATGAGTACCCTTCGCCTCAATCATTCCGTCATCCATCACAAGAATCTGATCGGCATCCATAATCGAAGATATCTTGGATGAAACAATGAACACCGTCGAATCGGTAAATTCCCGCTTCAACGCCTGTAGGACCTTTGCTTCCGATAGGGCATCTATCGCTGACGTCGAGTCATCCAAGATCAAGATCCTAGGTTTTCGGATAAAAGCCCTTGCAATAGACAACCTTTGCTTTTGCCCACCTGACAAATTGTTGGCACCCTGAGTCAGCCTATACGAGAATGCCCCCTCAAAGCCCTTAACAAAATCAAGAGCGGCCGCGGATTGAGTCGCTGCTTCCATATCTGCCGTCCCCGCCTCCTCTTTTCCGAACCGTAGATTTTCTTCAATGCTTCCGGAAAACAGCGAGGCCCTTTGAGGAATATACCCAATCTCACCCCTTAGGCTTTTTAGAGGATAATCCTGTAAAGGGATGCCATCAATAGTAATCGTACCGGTATCAGGATCATATAAACGCGGAATCAACTTAACGAGGGTGGACTTCCCACTGCCTGTTGAACCGATAATACCTATCTTTTGTCCTCCTCGGGCATGAAAACTAATATCTTTAATCACATATTCACCATTTTTGCTATAACTGTAATTCACACGTTCAAACTTCACATCCCCCGTCCTTGCCTGAACAGATGCTGGTTTGGAAGGTTCATTAATATCAATTTCCGTATCTAACACTTGTTGAATCCGGTCTGCCGAAGGAAAGGAGCGCGTGATCTGCATCAAGACGTGACTACTCGACATCAATCCGTTCATGATGATATTCAAGTAGTTGATGAAAGCTAATATGACACCGACCTGCATCGTTCCGTTTTCTACCCTGATTGCACCCATCCACATACCAGCCACCACACCCAAATTGATAACAAATAACAAAATGGGCATTAAGGCCATAATGGTCTGCTCTGCCGCTACATTTCGTTTCGTCAGCTTATCATTAAACTCCTTGAAACTCTCCTTTTCAAATTCCTGGCGGTCATATGCCTTAATGACCCGGATGCCACTCAGTGTCTCCTGGAGCTTTGTATTCACATGATCCATGGCTTCTTGAACCCGTTTAAATAACTTCCCTGCCTGTGAGGAAAAATAAATAATGGCGACCATCAAAACAGGTACAGCGACCGCTAATACCGGAAACAATTCACGTGCTGTCACCCAGACGATAATGACACTCCCAATAAACATGAGCGGCCCCCGGACAAATATCCGTAAGGTCATCATAAGAGAAGACTGCACAGAGGTAATATCATTTGTCACAATCGTGATCAGCTTACCTGTCCCGAATGAATCAGTATTCTTACTAGAAAAAAGTTCCGTTTTCCAAAAAACATCCCTACGTACATCTGAAGCAAAATGAACAGCGGCTTTCGTGCTGTAAACGGTACAACCCAATCCACCTATCAGTCCAATCACTGCAGCTCCCAGCATCAAAAAGCCTAGTTTGGTCACATACACATTGTCTTGGTTGGCTATTCCCTCATCAATGATATGCTGCATCATAGTGGGTTGTAGTAAATCCATCGCTACCTCTATACACATACATAACGGTGCTAAAATCGCAAACAGCGTATATGGCTTCAGATAGGGCAATAACTTTCTTAACGACTTCACTTGCCTTCCCCTTCTTTCTAAAACAGTTCCTATTGGTTTAAAGGCTTTAACATTATTTTCACATGAAACTTTCTTCCATCACCCATTCCGTATACCTTGTAAAATAGCCCGTCAACATGTCCATTTTATGTAAACCTTTCTTCATATCGATTAATTTTAACACCCTAAAACCACTAAAAACAATTGAAATATCGCCAGATTTCATCTCACAAAATCGTATATAAACAAAAAATGGTGCAAAATCGTATGTTACCGATTTTGCACCATTTTCCCTCGTATCTTATTTCGTTGCTTCGAATTTATTCGTTATATCGTAATCTTTCTTCACTTCTGCTAACCAAACCGTGTATTCTTCTTGTAATTTATTATTTAGAAGCGCTTCTTTGATTTCTGGCTTGCTATCTTCTAAATTCGCTTTTTTAGCTTCTTTTTTACCCGTAACTTTTATGATATGGTATCCATACTCCGTTTTGACCGGGTCACTGACTTTATTAACGTCCATGTTGAAGGCAACGTCTTCAAATTCTTTAACCATATTACCTTTTCCGAAGTATCCTAAGCTTCCGCCTTTTTCCTTCGTTCCAGCATCAGTGGAATACTTGGTTGCCAGCTCAGCAAAGTCTCCGCCAGCAGCAAGTTCTTTTTCTACTTTTTCCGCTGTCTTTTTGTCTTCCACTAAAATATGACTAGCTTCCACTTGTTCTTCTTGGGCAAACGTATCTTTATTTTCTTCAAAATACGCGCTGATTTCATCATCAGTAACAGTAATCCTAGGTTCAACTAATTTTTTCGTATGAAGATAAACCACGATGTCTTGTTTCAATGCCGCTAGGGAAGAACCGCTCGCTTCCAATTGCTCTTTTAAAGCATCTTCTCCACCGTATGATTCAGCTAAGGTATCGATTTCTTTTTGGATTTCTTTCTCTGTAATTTTAATGCCTTCCTTATCTGCTTCTAATTCAACGATTTTATCAGTGATTAATTGATCGACCGTTTCTGCTCCATAATTTTTGACAAGCGTATCTTGTAGCTCTGCCTCTTTGATTTTCTCTCCGCCTACGCTCGCGACTGTCTTATCAGTAGAGACTACCATTGCATATATTAGGATGGCGGCGATAATTAATATGGCGCCTGCCCATACATATGTCTTCGTGCTTTTCAATAAATTCATATTCTCTCTCCCTTGATTTTTCATTTTATAATAGCAGGAAATTATTAAGAATATCTTAAGATTCCTCTTCACTCTGCTCTTAATGATTATACTAACATAATTTTTTCTCCACCGACATTTTAGAGTATCAAAGGAAACCGGCTTATCCAGTGGGCGACTTATCTACTATGCAAAAAAAAAGCCTGGTCCGAGAAGGAGGACAACACCTTCTCAAACCAGGCTTCCATTTATTTGCGATGCATCTTGAATTCTAGAAAAAGGTCGTTATAACGGGCCAGATTTTTCTTTCCGATGTTTTCATACACTTCTAGTTTATCAGTCAGTTCAGGAGATGGATAGAACCTCTCATCCTTCACTACTTCTTCCGGTAAATACTTCAAGGCTGCTTTATTCGGAGTGGAATAGCTTACATATTCCGCATTCTGTGCAGCCACTTCGGGATCTAACATGAAATTAATAAACTGATGGGCCGCATTCACGTTTTTCGTTGTTTTTGGGATGACCATATTATCGAACCATAAGTTCGATCCCTCTTTGGGCACCACATATTCAAGGGCTTCGTTTTCCGCCATGATTTCGGAGGCCACTCCTGACCAGACGATTCCAATAGCTGCTTCCTGCGTTTCCAGGAGCATGCGGCTCTCATCTCCAACAATCGCTTTTACATTTGGAGTAAGGCTATCAAGCTTCGTTTTCGCTTCTTGAAGGTGTTTTTCATTCGTATCATTTAGGGAATAATTCAACGAGTTTAGACCCATGCCGATTATTTCACGAGCACCATCCGTCAAAAGGATTTGATTTTTCAAATCTTTATCCCATAAGTCTTCCCAGCTTGTTATTTCTTTTCCCCCAAGCATCTTGGAATTATAAACAACCCCAACGGTGCCCCAGAAGTAAGGGACCGAAAACTTGTTTTCCGGGTCGAAAGGTAAATCGATAAATCGCTCATCGATGTTTTTCAAATTTGGAAGTTTGGAATGATCCAGTGGAATCAACAGATTTTCTTTACGCATTTTATCAATCATATATTCGGACGGAATAGCCACGTCATAGGTGGTACCGCCCTGTTCAATCTTTGTCATCATTGCTTCATTCGAATCGAATGTCTCGTAAATGACCTTGATTCCGGTTTCTTCCTCGAATCGGTCAATCAAATCCGTATCGATATAGTCTCCCCAATTATAAATGGTCAGTGTATCGCTACTTGTAAATCCCTGCGATGAGTTCAACTTCGATGTCACATATAACAGCAAGGCAGAGGTGATTGAAATGACTAGGAACATTTGGACAATCTTCTTCATCTTTTCCCCCCCATTCCTGTATGCTTGACTCGCTGCGTAACAAAGTAATAGACAACGACCAATATTAGTGTGACAAAGAATAGCAAGGTCGATAACGCATTAATATTCAAGGAAATCCCACGGCGGGCCAATGAATAAATTTCCACTGATAAAGTAGAGAATCCATTACCCGTTACAAAGAACGTAACCGCAAAATCATCCAGTGAATAAGTCAATGCCATAAAGAAACCGGCAAAAATACCCGGTGAAATATAAGGCAGAATGACTTTCGACATTACATTCCATCGGCTCGCCCCTAAGTCTCGGGCTGCATCAATCAAGGTAGGGCTCATTTCTTGAAGCTTTGGAAGCACCAGTAACACAACAATTGGAATGCTAAAAGCGATATGTGATAGCAGTACCGAGTAGAACCCAAGCTTGATGCCAGCCATTGTGAAAAGAATCAAAAAGGAAGCACCAATAATGACATCTGGACTTACAATCAGGACGTTATTGAGGGATAAGAATGAATTCCTCATTTGGCTGTTTGTAAAAGAACGGATCCCAATAGCACCGATGACCCCGATAATCGTGGCGATTAGCGCCGACAATAAGGCAATCACAAGCGTATTTAAAACAATGATCAACAGCCTTGTATCCTGGAAAAGCTCCTTATACCAATCCAGCGTGAAACTCTCGAAGTCATACATCGTTCCACCGCTGTTAAACGAATAAAAGACTAAAAAGAAAATCGGCGCATAGAGTACCAGAAAAATCAGGACAAGGAAAACCCTCGATAACGGCGATAGTTTTTTTCTCAATTTACACACCCTGCTTTCGGTTACCCGTTACGAACATAATCAGGAACATAATAATGATTAAAAAGACGGCAATGGTAGAACCCATTCCCCAATCCTGGGTCACCAAGAAATGCTGTTCAATTGCAGTTCCGAGCGTAGTGACCCGATTTCCAGCAATTAGCCTTGTCAGCATGAACAGTGAAAGGGCTGGGATGAAAACAACCTGGCAGCCGGTCTTAACGCCATCGATCGTTAACGGGAATATCACGCGTCGGAAAGTCATCCAACGTGATGCGCCTAAATCATTAGCCGCATCTACAAGAGTCGGATTCATTTCGTCCAACGCATTGAATATTGGTAAAATCATGAATGGAATAAAAATATAAACGGAAACGAATATGAAACTGAAATCAGTAAAGAGTATCTGTTGTTTTCCAATTCCTATCGCTTCCAAAAAGGCATTCGTCATGCCATATGTGCCGAATATGCCAAGGAACGCATAGGCTTTTAATAACAGATTGATCCATGATGGCACAATGACCAGCAGCAGCCAAAGTTGCTTGTGTTTGGTCTTGGTCAGAAGATACGCTGTTGGATACGCTACTAATAGCGAGATCGCTGTAATTAAAAAGGCATACCAAAACGAACTGAGTGTCATCTTCAAATAAACGGGAGTGAAGAACTTTTGATAGTTAATTAACGACAGATTGCCTTCGATATCGAAAAAGGAATAATACAGAACCAGTAGTATCGGCGCAATGACGAAAAATGCAATCCATAAGATATAAGGGATAAAGTAAATATTTCTAGAAAACTTATTTTTCATGGCTTTCTCCACCATGGTACGCTTCTAAACGCTTATCGAACTCTTCCTCTGTTTCTCCCAAACGCATGACGTGTATGGCCTCTGGGTCAAAATATAGACCGATTTCATCCCCGACGGTCACCTTTTTCGTCGACTGGACTAGCCATTCATTTCCATCATGGTCATAACAGCTGATTTCATAGTGCACACCACGGAATAACTGAGAGTCCACCCGAACTTGCAGTTTCCCTCGATCGACTGAAGTAATCTCTAAGTCTTCAGGTCGGATGACAATTTCCACGGCTTCATTACGATTCAATCCTTGGTCCACACATTCGAATTGTCTCCCTACAAACTCGACAAGGTAATCTTCAATCATTTTTCCTTTTACGATATTGGATTCGCCAATAAAGTCGGCAACAAAGCGATTCAAAGGTTCATCATAAATATCAATAGGCGTTCCGCTTTGTTGGATTTTCCCTTTATTAAGGACGAAAATTTCGTCTGACATCGCTAGCGCTTCTTCTTGGTCATGAGTGACGAAGATAAAAGTAATGCCAAGTCTTTGTTGCAATTCCCGCAATTCATACTGCATTTCGGTACGCAGTTTTAAATCCAGGGCTGATAATGGTTCATCTAGAAGAATGACTTCCGGTTCATTCACAATCGCCCGTGCAATCGCTACCCTCTGACGCTGACCGCCTGACATCTCCCTGATTTCGCGTTTTTCATAGCCATCCAAATTCACGAAACTTAGGGCTTCTTTCACCTTAACCTCGACGTCGGCGTTCTTCATTTTTTTTATCCGAAGTCCAAATGCCACATTCTCAAACACATTCAAATGTGGAAATAGGGCATAATCTTGAAAAACCGTGTTGACCTGACGTTTATTGGCCGGAACATTGTTGATTTTTTCACCTTCAAAATAAATATCACCTTTTGAAGCTTCCGTGAACCCTGCTATCAATCGTAGGATGGTCGTCTTACCACAACCCGATGGACCCAGTAGTGTATAAAACTTCCCTCTTTCAATTTCAAAACTGACATTATCCAGAACAACTGTATCGTCATCGAATTGCTTCGTAACATTTTCAAACCGTATAATCTTTTCATTTGCCATAGAGACTTCCCTCTTTCCATTGAACCGCATGTTCTACTTTTCAAATAGACAAGCGTTTGCAATCACTAAATTCTATAAATATGATTCCGTCACCACCAGCAGTAATTCGGATGCTCCATCAAAATCATTGATGATTTGATGTTCATCGGATGCATGAAAGTAAATGGATTCCCCAGCTTTTACAAAATAGGTATGTGTACCAAGCTTCACAATCACCCTGCCACTCAATACATATCCAAAGGTTTCTGACAACGAGGGTTCAAACTGCTTGAACTCCCCTTTTTCCTGAAGTGTCAGCCGAATCGGTTCCATTTCTTTTTCATTGGATTCTGGTACAAGCCACTGAATCTGATAACCGCGCTCTTCATCAATGAAAAAGGTTTGCGTTTCTTCCTCATACACTACCTTTTGAACTTGCTCCTCTTCATCAAAGAAGTCTTTTGGAGTGCAGCCAAGTACTTCAAGGATATTAAAAAAAGTCTCTATTGAAGGTGAACTTAAATCTCTTTCCAGCTGCGAGATATACCCTTTACTTAAATCCGTTCTCTCTCCCAACTCTTCCTGAGTCAATCCTTTTTTTAAACGGAGATTTTTAATCTTTTTGCCAATATGCATAGTATTACCTCAATCCGTTTAGGAATAGTAAACTTACAGTCAATAAAGTTTTGTATTAGTAAACTTTAAGTTTAATTTAATTTTAATTTAACGGTCTTTATTATACAGGAATTAAGTAAAAGTTCAACGGTAATGCAAGGAAAAAATCCCGTTACGATGAGATGGCTAGATAGTCCGCCAACAACTGGGAAAAAGGAAGGCTGCCTCTTGTATCCTTACCAGTATTTAATCAATCGTTTAATGAAAGTTTACCCGTTTAGATGCCCAATCCATTCTGCCGAAAGATGTGCATAATAAAAGGACCGCCATTTTCGGCAGTCCTTTTTCATCATAATCTGGCCGCAATCTCCTGGGCCCTTTTCTCTCCATCCGTAATACAATCAGGGATCCCTACCCCATAATATGAGCAACCTGCAAGAAGTACATTCGGATAGTTCGCTTTCATTTTCTGCTCTAGGGATTGAACAATGTAAGGGTGTTGAATGTGGTAATTCGGCATGTTGTCCTGCCACTTCGTAACTTCGCTTGATACAGGATACTCAGAAATATCCAAGCTTTTTTTAATATCCCCTAATGCCACTTGTATTAATTCTTGCTTCGATAATGACTGTAACCGATCATAATCAGGGTTGGAGCTTTTATAAAAGAGCCGGACTAGCAACTGGCTATTTTCTGAAGTATGCTCCCATTTCCGACTAGTCCAGGTACAGGCATTGCACATCAAATCACTATTTTCACCGACAATGAATCCTGTTCCATCAGGCAGTGTACTGTCGGGGATATCGAATCCAAGGTATATGCTGATCATCGAACTATTAAGCAATCCGGCAAAGTCCTGGTCCAGTTCAGTGTCGCCCAATAGTTTTTGCGTAGTCGTATGTGGCGTACTTAGAACGATGAAATCCGTCTCGATGGTTTCTCCATTTACTAAGGTAACCGTATAGCGCTCTTCATTTTTCCTTATTCTTTCAACCGGATTCCCTTTTAAAATGTCCACACAATCGAGGAGTTCTTCCAACCGTTCAACCAACATCGATAAACCATTCTTAAACGAAAGGAATTTTTTGTTTCCCTTGCTCTTGTATTTATCCTTATTCTCCGATAAGCCGCGGATGATGCTCCCATATTCATTTTTATAATCCAGCATTTCCGGTAATGTCTTGGCAATGGTCAGGTCATTTAACTTACCTGAATAAACGCCAGATAAAACTGGAGAAATCTGCTTCTGAACGAGTTCCTTACCCAGAAAGCTTTCCAGAAATAAACCGATTGAATCATTCTTCGTAAACGTCTCGTTTTTTGTATAAAAATCTCTTAACGCGTCCACCTTACCCTGTGGAGAAATGAGTTCGGTTTTTGCCAAGGACTCCAGGCTCATCGGAATACCGAATAGAGCGTCTTCAGGTATTTTCTTCAGTTTCCCGTCCGTATGGATGAATGATGTTCCTGTGGCATTGTAGACCACATCATCTTCAAGACCCAATTCTTTGATAAATGGTTTTACATGTTGTTTTCTGGCAACAATCGAATCCGCACCCGCCTCCATCTTAAAAGCACCGTCATGAATCGTATTGATTTTACCGCCTAATGTATCATTTCCTTCTATCAGGATTAATCTTGCGGGAAGGTTATCGGCCTTCACGACCTTCTGTAAATGATACATGGTCGACAACCCTGTAATTCCTCCGCCAATGACTACAACTGTTTTCATATTTTCACACCTCTATTAGCATACTTATCAATAAACAAAGTGTACCATAAGGCAGAAGGGAAATTAAAACAGCCACGAATTCAACATGGACTTTTGAACCGGATGTAACATTTCAGACAAATTCCAATCATTTAGTAGATGGTGTGCGAATGTTCCTTATCGATATCCCACTCGCTTTGTTTTATCTTTTCCTTTTCTCTACGGTTGAAACTCCTCCAAGCGCACCGAAAAAGCACGGTCGATTAATTCGACCGTGCTTATCCTGAATATGGTCAATGACTGTTTTCGTTGATACTAAGTGCTTCGCGTAAATTGATTTGCTGCCGGATTCTATTGGCAACATCCCTTGGTATTTTTCTTTTTTCAAACATTTCCTGAACGTCGTCACGTTCTGCCTGAATCGCCTTATAAAATAGTTCTCGTTCATAATTGACCATTTTACTAGGTTTACGCCCTTTATTTTCTCTTTTGTATCTCAAAATAAGTAATTTATACTCTTCGATGATCATGGAAGATGTCTCATGGTTTTCAGGTGTAATGCCTGCTTGTATCTCTTGGATAGCCACTTTATACATCCTGATCTTAAGGTCTTTCACCTTTTCTAGTCTCTCCAAATTGATTCTTCTTATTTCTTTTTTATTCGGGAAGAATAGTTTAAACACCTTTAACATCGATCGTCGGAAAAGTGTCAAGGACCTGTAAAAACGGAATTTCATCCGATTAGTGACTGCCCCTTCCATACGTTGGATATATTCCAAGCAAATATAAGCGGATTCCCTATCTACTTTCTCCTCTTTAATGAGTTGGTCCAGGAATTTCCTTTCCGCCTCAAGAGCTTTAAAGCGAAGTTCTTTTTCTTCTTCTCCAATTGTGTTTGAACTTTTGCCCTGTTCAACATAGGAAAGCGCATTGATTTTCGTATGGTATCTCGAAATAATGGACATAGCCGCTTCCCGGTTTTCATCCGTCATTTGAGACTCTACAGTTTTAATCGCCGATTGATGTGCATGAATGGTAGCCAATTTTAGCTTATCAGCCTGCTTATCCACCACTTCTTCTTCCTCTGTTCGGGCCACGATAGGAAGGAAGACACTTGCAACGATCAAAGAAAGTAATATGACGCCCGCTGCAATGAAGATGATTAACGAGCGCTCCGGAAATGGACTGCCATCCGCTAATATATAGGGAATCGAAAAAGATCCTGCTAGTGTAACCGCTCCGCGTACTCCGGAAATGGTAATGATTCCTGCCGCCATGAAGTCCGGTTTTTGGACACCGGATTTATACGTCATCCAACCGATTGACCAAGCGGCAGTAATCCAGATGTATCTTAGGATAAATAGGAACAGAGTAATGACTACAATATAGAGAATCACTTGTCCATTATGGAATGCTGGATCTTGGAATATGATCTTGGCCACGCTAGGAATTTGCAGACCTAATAGAACGAATACCAAACCATTTAATACATATAGAATGACAGACCACGTACTCTTGGATACGACCTGCAATTCAACTGTTGGTGATAACTCTCGATCTCGTTCTATGGCATGAACAATTCCCCCTGCCACAACCGCTAAAATACCTGAAAGGTGGAAATGCTCCACAACGAGGAAAATGATAAAAGGTGTTAGGATTTGGATCAACGTATGCATCGTTACATCTTCCATACCCAATCGGCGAATGATGACACGTAGCCTGATAATAATGAAGGACAAAACAGCCCCACCTACAAATCCCCCAATAGCTATCAAAATAAAACTAAATGTTGCATCGACCAGGGAGAAGACCCCCGTGACAGTAGCCGCAACAGCGAATTTAAAGGCTACCAGACCTGAAGCATCATTCATTAACCCTTCCCCTTCAAGAAGGTGCATGATACTTTTCGGTAACTTAAGCCTACTAGCCAAAGCACTGACCGCGACAACATCCGTAGGAGAAAGGATGGCCGCTAATGCAAATGCAGCAGGCAATGGGATAGAAGGAATCATCCAGTTAATAAGATATCCTCCAGCCCAAACGGTGACGAACACGAGGCCTAAAGCAAGCATGAGAATCGGTGTCCTCAACTTCCATAAGGCTGTACGAGGCACATTTTTACCATCGTTAAATAAAAGCGGTGCTATAAACAGAAGCAAAAAGAGTTCAGTTTCCATTTGTATATGTATACCTAAAGGTAAGAGTGCTATTACGACACCCAGTGCTATTTGAATTAACGGCACCGGTACAAAAGGGACAAAATGATTGATTACATTAGACGCTCCAATTAAGATAAGAAGCGCTAATATAACAAGAAAAAACTCCATACGAACATTCAACTTCCTTTCTTAACTATTTTCATAACTATAAGCGTACCATAATATACCCCCTCCGTTCATTCATTAGCTTATCCTTCCCTTGAATTATTAGGAATTATCTATACATTTTAACTAAAACCTATTGACCCCAACGTTGCGTAAGGGATTAAGATGAGGATGAGGTGATTGGAGTGTTATATAAAATCAAAGAAATTGCCGATATAGCAAATATCAGCATACGGACGTTACACCATTATGACAAAATCGATTTACTTAAACCAGAAGCGATTTCTTCTTCCGGATATAGGCTTTATTCCGATCAAAATCTAGAGACATTACAGCAAATCCTTTTTTATAAAGAAATCGGGTGTTCACTTCAACAGATTAAATCCATTCTTGAAAGTCCTGATTTTGATCGCAAACGTGCTTTGCTTCAACATAAAGATCTCCTCAAAAAAAAGAAAGAACGACTAGAAGAGATGATTCAAACGATTGATCAGACCCTGTTAATAATCGAAGGAGGCGGCACCATGAACAAAGAAGAGATGTTTGAAGGCTTTGATATGTCTGAGATAGAGCACTACCAAAAGAAGTATGCTAAAGAAGCGCAAGAACTATATGGGAAAAAGATAGTCGACGAAACTTTGAAAAAAACCAATAGCTACTCAAAAGGTGACTGGAAGTCCATAACCAAAACTCAAGAAGACATTTATCAAACATTAATAGAAGGAATGAGTCATGGTCCTGGTGATCCACAGGTTCAACAAGCAGTCGCAGCATGGCAAAAATATATCACAGAAAACTTTTATGAATGTACCCTGGAAATACTCCGTGGACTTGGTGATTTATATGTCCAGGATGAACGTTTTACAGCTACTATCGATAAATACAAACCCGGTTTGTCCACATTCTTTCGAAGCGCCATTATCATATACTGTGATAATCACACTTCATAGTATTAAAAAAAGCTGTACGGCCTGTGGTCGAACAGCTTTTCTATTATACACGATCAATTTCACTCAATTATGACGCTCCTGGAACAAACAAACGCAGGTGATTATGCAATACTTCCGCTTGAAAAGGCATTTCGCTACCTCTTTCACCATCCATATTAACAATGAGGTCCTCTGATGTAGATACGTGAAGCTTAGAGGTTGGAATGTACTCTATTTCTTCATGGTTCTTGATTTCTCCCTTAATTAAACTTGGAATGATTTTGAGGATGAGTGGAATGGAAAGACTTTTGATGATGAATGTATGGAGTTTCCCGTCATTCACTTCCGCCTCTGGTGCAAGTTGTTCAAAACCACCGACAGAATTTGTCATCGTAGCAAACAGTAAATAAGTCTCACCGGTCCACCTTCCATGATCATGTTCCACAGTTATAGGGAATGGTGTCTTCTTGACTAACGTCTTTGCTCCTTCCAAAAAATAAGATAGTGAGCCAAGACGCGTTTTCTGCTCCACACTCACATTATAGGTAGCCTCTGCAATGGCCCCGACGGCCAATACATTCATGAAATACCGATTATTGATCTTACCGATATCCGCTTCTTTAACCGCAGATTTTGTGTACATCTCCATTGCTTTGATAGGGTCTAACGGTATATTAAGTGCCCTTGCAAAGTCATTCACTGTTCCGAGTGGGATAATCCCTAATATGGGCCTATGCTCCTGTTCCGCGAGACCATTGACCGTCTCATTTACCGTACCATCTCCCCCCATTGAAATTACGGCATCATATTTCCCTTCACATGCTTCTTTTGCAAACCGCGAAGCATCACCCTCGCCCTTCGTTTTCCGAACCACTACTTGTTCATAAATATCTCCAAGCACCTTTTCCACATTGGGCAAAATTTCTCCTGCTTTTTCTTTTCCAGAGGATGGGTTAATAATGACCATAACTTTTTTAGACATAAGTGACCTCCTGTTATTTATTGCTATTAACAAGTTACCTCTTTACTAAAATACTAAAACCAATTTCCCATTCTTTTGCGAAAATAACCCCATCGATGAGCCAAAATCTTAGAAAACCCTTCGAATCTCATCCCCCCGTACTAGCAAAAATCCTCTGTACTATTCTGTTGTATAAATTAATCTATTTAGTCTTGGACGCTCCACCCCATCAATCCCACTTTTTAGGTAAACGTAGTAATCAGGTTTAGTTAAAAAGAAAAAAATAATAAAATATATCACAGAAAACCCTTGTTACAATAGGATTCTCCATACTAATTTGGAAATATTTTTAAATTTTCTGTGAAATGCCTATACTTTTTTAACCATCGGGTATATACTGTATTATAACAACAGACAGATATTAAAAACTGTACTACAGAAAGGAGAGTGTGACATGCAAACGAGTCAATTAGAAAATATGAAAGACCAATCATTAGCACAATGTACCGAATGTGGTGAAACCCTTTTTGATGGAACAGAATCTTACTTGATGGAATGCGATCGCTGCCTTTCTAAACGTGAAGAATGAATAAGTCTTAAAAATAGAAAAGACCTTATAAAGGAGGAAACCACCATGCAAAGTAAAAAATCCATTGAATTTTTCAACAGTATCCCTGCCAAAGATTGCCCAGAGTGTGGCGACCATATCGTCGAACACGCCGAATCTTACTTGATGGAATGTGACCGTTGCCTTTCTAAAAGCGAAGACTACTAAACAACTAAAAGGAGGAACAAGTATGCAAACTAAAAATCCAATGGAATTCTTCAGAACCCTTCCACCCAAGCAATGCACCGAATGCGGGGAGCAAATCGTGGAACAAGCCGAATCCTACTTGTTGGAATGTGACCGTTGCCTTTCTAAAACCGAAGACTACTAAACAACTAAAAGGAGGAACAAATATGCAAACTAAAAATCCAATGGAATTCTTCAGGACCCTTCCACCCAAGCAATGCACCGAATGCGGCGATCAAATTATGGAACAGGCTGAATCCTACCTCGTGGAATGTGACCACTGCCTTTCAAAAAAAGATGAATATTAAAGAAAGTCGCTGACATCAAAAGCTGTAAAGGCCAACTCTTTGATGTCAGCATATTTTTTTATAGAATCTTATCCCCTACCGGGCGATGACACTTTATCCATAATAAAAAGGATGCCTCATAAGACACCCTATTATCATCTGCTTTTTTACACTTCAGTTTTCCACAAACCCATCCGCTGTTTTTCCGTTTACCTTCGTCTTGCGAAGTTTCAAATAATCTAAAGCAAAAATCATGAACTCAATACCGAGTCGTTGTTCAGATTTCATGAAATTGGCACCTAATAGCCTTTCTAACTTTTCAAGGCGGTGGTAAAGTGTTTGTCTTACGATAAATAATTGTTTGGATGTCTCCTGTTTAGATCCATTACAGGCAAGATACGTTTTCAAGGTTGGCATTAACTCCCCGTTATTTCGTCTGTCATACTCGATGACCGGACCTAAATATTCATACACGGTTTCTTCCAAGTTTCCGTGTTTGTTAATGAGCGCAATCATTCGATACATATGTAAATCTTGATAAAAATAGCTTCTGCTTTCCTCAGTTAATGTTTCCTGAAGCAACAAGGTCTCACGTGCCGTTTCATAACTCTTGTAAATTTCACTTAACTTTTGAACATATTTCCCAAACCCTATTGAAAGCACATTCATTCGGTTGCGACCAGTAGCATCCATCATTCTGATTCGATCCAGGGCCCCCGTCACTCTCTCTTTCCAATCTCCAGGTGAACGGTTATCCCCTAAAATAAAGACCAGATGTTGGTGTACTTCCATAGAGAAAATCTGAAATCCATATTGTTCAAAAACGGATCTAAACAGGATTTTAAAATAAGTCCCTTCTAGTTTAGCAGAACCTTTATTATACCTTGAGTGTTGTTTGCAAATGCATACGATGCCGCCTTCCAATTGCATCTTCGGATCAATATATGATAGTTGCTCCCGGATGACTTCATCACTATATTCCCCTTCGAGCCAGTTCGTTAGCCATTTGCTCTCTTCAGATATCTTCTTTTCCTCTAAATAGATTTCACGTAATAGATATTGAGCTAAAGCCGTAGCCGTTCGATCCAAGATAAGGGAATCAAAGTCGGTCATTTCTCGATTACTACTATAAATGACCAGTTCCGCATAATTTTCACCAAGGACACGAATCCTTTGTTTCAGAACGAATTTACTTAAATTTTGCTTTTCATATACTTCGGCTAACAATTGCTGGATGAGTTTTTTCTTTATTTTTGGAATACAGGCTATATCATTCTCATTGGGAATAAACATCACCTGAACATTTAAATACGAATGAAGAAATTTTAGAATTGGTTCATAATGGTCAATTTCGAGGAGTTTTTTATTCAACTGCTGTGAGTAGGTTTCTAGGTTGGAGATCATCTGATACTGTTTATTAATGATTAAGGAATGAATGTCCTGAGTAATTTCAACAAAAGGAACTTCCTGATTAAATAAAATGAGGGGAAAGCCATGCTCGTCTGCAAGGTCTATCGCACTCTGTGGAATGGCCATGGCATGGGTAGCCATCTCTATACAGAGTCCTGCCGCATTACATGTAATGAGCTGATTTAAAAAAGAAAGGAATGTACTATCTGAATCCTTCCACCCCAGACCGGTGGTAAGAATTAGTTCGTTTCCATTTAACAAGTGACTGATTTGGGTGACTTCCAAACAGTGGACCCATTTGACTTGGCGTTTTAACCCACCTTCGCCTCCGACCACATCCGTCCGGTTAAAATGCCTGCGCGTTAGAATTTCCTCAATTGTAATCGACGTATTCATCCATCCACCATCCTTTTATAGCTATAGAACCTATTATAAACGGACTGTCTGTAAATCTCCAGATACTGGACATAATAACTAACGTCAAAATTCTACAAAATTTTCAGTTATTTTTGTAGAAATCATGCTATGCATTTCATTCCTAGTAGTTTCCCCCTTCATATTCTTACTATCTATTCATAAATGAACATAAAAAATGACCTATTCAACTGAAAATAGGCCAGCTTAACAGCTTTACATCCTTAGGGGATACATGTTTTTAATTTAGTTTTTTAAAAAGCAATGTTGAGAAATATTTTCTGCCTTCTGGAGTCTTGATATTCAACTGCTTCCATTCCTGCTTCGTTCCTTCAATCAATTCGAAATCAAGGAAAGCGCCACTTAAGTTTTCAGAAACCCGGGTGATTCTGTACCCTCGTTCAAGTAAAAAATCAATTTGTTCCCTTTCTAAGCGATACTCTTGGTATTCAGACATGTCCCACTCCTCCTTATTTAACGTTTTCCCCGCCTAAAGGCATATTCAGTACCTCTTCTTCGTCAACCATTCTCTTTCCGATATCCCAATCCTTGCCGACGGAGATTCCTAAATATTTCTCATCGCTCGGATCTATAATCTCTGCCTGTTCGTACTTCTTGAACCACCAATATTTAGCCAGTACATAATAGGTTGCACTTCCGAGTATAAAACCGACTATAAATGAGTAATTGGAAAAAATCGTTGCCCCGCTTCCACCAATGATCCAGGCAATGATTCCCGCCCAATTTACACCGTTTTTATACTTATATTGCCCTTCACTTTCATATAGTTCTGGTACATTGACACGGCGCTTACGGAGAAAGTAATAATCAGCCACCAAAATACCCACAATGGAGGCTAAGATCCCACCGACAATTAACAAAACCTCAATGATGATACCGAAAAGGCTCCATGGCTGAACAACGATTCCAATGATTCCCGCAACCACAACTCCCGACCAAAACGGCATTCTTGGTCCCATTACATTCGAGAAGATGGTTGCTGCCGGAATAACATTAGCCGAAGTATTCGTTGACCACTGAGCAAAAACGATCATTAGTAATAGAACACCAAGGGTAATGCCACTGGCTGACCCCTGTATAGCAACAACAGGATCATAATTGGAAACGGCCATGTAGGAAACGGCTCCGATAATAACCATGAAGGTTTGGGTAATAGGATAGGTAATAACGTTCCCTATAATCTGCCCTTTATTGCGTTTGAACCAGTTCTTCTCATTTTTTGGTGCCTCTATAAAACGGGAAAGTGTCGGCATATCCGCGGTCAACGTTCCCCAAAACCCCATATTCGACATGATGACGACCATGAAAGCTGTTACAGCCGCCCCTCCGGTTGCCGGACTCTCAATCCATGACCAGACTTCCCTACCTTGTGCGACTGCTTGGTCAGAAAGCGTAAAATACATCCAGCCAGAAATCAAGATGATAACCGGGGCTGCCAAATCGGCAAACCGTTCGATTGACTTGATTCCCATGGCTGTATTGACTAATTGCAAAATGGCAAAAACCAAAAAGCAGATAAACCAATTATTAAAGTTAAAAAGAGTGGCAAAGATAGCGTTCATCGCAGTTGCACCGAAATAAGTGTTCAATCCAAACCAGCAAGAGGCAACAAACGCCCTGACAAGTGAAGGGATATGAGTGCCAATCGTTCCGAAAGGCGCCCTCATGTATACAGGAAATGAAATTCCATGTTCCACGCCTATATCCCCTGTCATTGTCATCAAGAAGCCAAGAACTACGCAGGCGATTACTGTCGCAAGTACGACCCAACCAAGCGATAGGCTTTGGACCCCATTCCCTCCAATGGCAAAGGCGGCCAATACGACAGCCATCCCCACCCAGATGAAGCCAAATCCTACTGCGCTAATGTTCTTCTCTCTATGCGGTATAGGCAGCAAATCGGGAGACTTTAAATAATCCTTATTTTCGCTCATCCATAAAATCCCCCTTTAATTTGCTTTAAATATCCATGATAACTTTAGACCGGAAGCTTATTCTCTGAAACCGACTCAAGCGACGTATTATACTTAGCCCGCTTCAAGAACTGCCCTTTACCAGCCTCCCCTACAAACTGTTTATCACGAATGACGAACTGACCACGAGATAAGACAGAAACGGGTTCACCTGTAATTTCCAGTCCTTCAAAAGCATTGTAATCTACAGCCATATGATGGGTTTCAGCGGAAATGGTCCGCTCCACTTTCGGGTCGAAGATAACAAGGTCGGCGTCCGATCCAACTGCAATCGTTCCTTTTTGTGGAAATAGCCCAAACAACTTGGCTACTCTTGTAGAAGTAATATCGACAAACTGATTCAGGGTGATTCGGTCTTTTTTGACTCCCTCTGAATAAAGGATACTCATTCGGTCTTCAATCGTCGGTCCACCGTTCGGAATCTTGGTAAAGTCGTCTCGTCCCAAGTCCTTTTGTCCTTTAAAGTCAAAGGAACACTGATCAGAGCCTATGGTTTGCAGCTGGCCTGTCTTTAAAGCATTCCATAGCACATCCTGATCCTTCTTCTTCCTCAATGGTGGCGACCATACATATTTAGCTCCTTCAAAATTGGGCTTTTCGAGATAGCTTTGATCCAGCACCAGATATTGAGGACATGTTTCTCCCCAGATATCGACACCCTTATTTCTTGCTTCAGTAATCTTCTCAACCGCATCTTCGCAAGTGACATGAACGACGTAAAGTTGTCCATTCGCCATTTCCGTCAACTTCGCTGCTCTTCCGGTCGCTTCTCCTTCAAGCTCAGGAGGTCTGGTTAAGGCATGATAAATTGGATCGGTCTGTCCCTTTGCGAGTGCCTGCTTTGTTAAATAATCGATGACATCTCCATTTTCTGCGTGGACCATGACAAGGGCACCAAGTTCTTTCGCCTGCAGCAAAGTCCGATAAAGCGTTGCATCATCTGCTTGAAAAACATTTTTGTATGCCATGAACACTTTAAAGGAAGAAATCCCTTCTTCATCAATGATGCTTGGCAGTTCAGCCAGAACTTCATCATTGATTTCACTGATCATGAGATGAAAGCTATAATCGATGGCGGCTTTGCCGTCCGCTTTCTTGTGCCATGTTTCAATGGCATTCTTTAAAGGCTCCCCCTTTTCCGTTAAGCAGAAATCGATGACCGTCGTCGTGCCCCCATATGCGGCTGCAATCGTTCCCGTTTCATAATCGTCCTTCGTGGTCGTCCCACCAAACGGCATATCTAGATGGGTATGTGGGTCTATACCCCCTGGGAATATTAGTGCGCCCTTGGCATCAATGATTTCAGCTCCCTCGGCTGATAGGTCTTTACCAATCATTGTAATGACTTCATTTTCAATCAAAATATCTGCTTGGTACGTATCTGCAGCCGTTGCTATAGTGCCGTTCTTAATAATTTTTTTCATAATTTACCCCTCCATTATTTTACGAAATCCACACGTTCATTACCGATGTTGCCTAGCAAACCTTGACGCTCATTCCAAGTCATAGGGGCTAGATCGCTGGCCATTTCAATCATGTCAATCGCTCCATCGACCGGACACACGATTGAACAAAGGTTACAGCCGACACAATCTTCTTCACGCACTCGTAAAAATGAGTTGCCTGAAGTGTCCTTTAACATATCAATACATTGGTGGGAAGTATCTTCACAGGCTATATGGCATTTATTGCAGTTGATGCACACATCATTATTGATGCGGGCCACGACTTTATAATTCAAATCCAGATTTCCCCAGTCGGAGTAGCGCGATACGGACTTACCGACAATGTCCATTACAGAAGCAATCCCTTTTTCATCAAGGTAATTGGATAATCCATCAATCATGTCTTCGACGATCCGGAAACCATGATGCATAGCGGCTGTACAAATCTGTACGCCAGTCGACCCCATCAATAAAAACTCGACCGTATCCTGCCAGTTAGAAATCCCCCCAATACCGGATATCGGGACATTAATCCCTGGGTTCCTTGCGCATTCAGCCACCATATTCAAGGCTATGGGCTTCACTGCAGGACCACAGTACCCGCCATGGGCCCCTTTTCCGCCAACATGGGGGATTGTATTCCAGGAGTGAATATCCACCCCTGCAAGGCTATTGATCGTATTGATCATACTAATTGCATCCGCACCGCCTCTTACGGCTGCTTCTGCCGTAACCGTGATGTCCGTAATATTTGGGGTCAGCTTGACGATGACAGGTTTCGAGGCCGCTTCCTTCGCCCAATATGTTTGCTTTTCCACCAGTTCAGGTACCTGCCCTGAAGCAGCCCCCATCCCTCTTTCGGCCATGCCATGCGGACATCCAAAATTCAGCTCGTAACCATCAACGCCTACATCCTCTATCCGTTTGATAATTTCATGCCACTTTTCCTGTTGTGGCTCGACCATTACGGACGCTATGATTGCGTGATTGGGAAACTTCTTTTTCGTTTCATATATCTCTTTAAGATTCACTTCAAGAGGTCGATCCGTAATTAGTTCAATATTATTGAATCCAGCAACTCTTTGGCCGTTAAACCCAACGGCTGCAAAGCGGGAAGAAACATTTAGGATTGGATCCCCAAGCGTCTTCCAAACAGCTCCTCCCCATCCGGCTTCAAAAGCCCTCTGCACTTGATAACCCGAATTAGTTGGTGGTGCCGAAGCAAGCCAAAAGGGGTTAGGAGATTTGATACCTGCAAGATTAATTGATAAATCAGCCATTGATACGCCTCCTAGTTATTGTTTTATTAAGCTATATCTTCTGTCTTGCTCATTAACACTCCGTCAATTTCATAGGCTGTCATTTTCCCTTGCTGGGCAGCGGAAACGACCATAGCCTCTCCTTGGCCCTTCCCAAATATGACATCGCCACAGGCGAACACTTTTTCATTCGACGTCTTATAGGAGTCTCCAGTTAAGGTAACGACACCTCCATCGTGATCGATGTTAAATTGTTCAAGTAGACCAACATAACGTGATTGACCAATCGCACGAATCACACCATCGGCCGGAAGGATGAACTCAGAGCCTGCAATTGGAACCGGTCGTCTGCGACCATCTTCCCCTGCCTCACTCAGTTCCATCTTCACACATTCAATGCCTGTTACCTGGCCCTTTTCATCGGCAACGATTCTTGAAGGATTCGTCAGCCAATGGAATCGGACACCTTCCTGTTTGGCAAACTCATATTCAAAATCATACGCCGTCATTTCCGCCTGGGTCCGACGATAAATGATACCAGCCTCTTCAGCACCAAGACGGACCGAGCAGGTTGCAGCATCGATTGCTGTATTTCCAGCTCCAATGACCATCAGCTTCTTCCCAACGAACTTATCGGTGATATCCTCCGTTTTCGTTGCTTTTACGAAATCGATTGCATCGTAGACTTCAGCCAAGTCCTCCCCTTCAATCCCAAGCTTTGGTACATCCGACATACCAATTGCCAAAACAACGGCATCATAGTCCTTAATCAGTTGGTTAGCGGAGATATCCACCCCAACCCTTGAATTCGTTCGGATCTCGACATCAAGGTTCTTTACTTGATCGACTTCCCAATAGGAGATGTGCTGAGGTAATCGGAAAGACACTATTCCGTAAGTGTTTAATCCGCCAGGGTTCTTTTCTGCTTCGAAGATGGTTACGCTGTAGCCAAGCAAGGCCAATTCCCTTGCTGCAGACAAGCCTGCAGGACCACTGCCGACAATGGCAACCGTTTTGCCATTCTTCTTGCCAGCCTTGAATAGAGCTTGTTTATTTTGAATGGCCCAATCTGTGGAATAACGCTGGAGATCGCCAATAGGAATTGGCTTTGTAGAATGATTTAGAACACATGCCCCTTCACATAACTCTTCTGTCGGACATACCCGCGCACAACTGGCACCGACTGGATTAGCCGTCATGATCGTTTTGGCCGACCCTTTTAGATTTCCTGATGCGATTTTTTTTATAAAGGTCGGGATGTCAATCCCTGTGGGGCAGGCCTGGATACAAGGAGCATCATAACAGTATAAACATCGATTAGATTCTTCCAGTGCCTCTCTTGGGGTTAAGCCCCTCTCTGCCTCCTGAAAGTTTCTCTTCAAATCGTCTTTTAACGAGCTTGTCATATCCATCTACTATTCTCCTTCCAAAAAATTATTGTGGAAAATAAAAAAGGAGGAATTGCCTATAGTCAATGAACTAGCAATATCCTATCCCTACTTTTGATGATTTATGGCTGTAGCACTGTCATTTTTATCTTACAGGTTACATTTAAAAAATCACCATTAGCCCCCTACTTATTCATGAATCTCAAAATTAAATGAATATTCTTTATTTTATAATGATAGATAGGGAGTTACATTATACAAAGTGTAAAATAATGCGGACAACTTAATGTGCACTATGTCATGTTTCTTTACAAAAACTGATAAAAAAAGTCAACGTCCTACACTTCTCGCTACATTCTCGACATCATTCCTAAGGTCTTAGTAAGGGAATATCAAACAATCTACTTATCAACAGGTTGTCCACAAAAAAAAAGCCTTGAAAACTTTTTCAAGGCTTTTTGAAAGTTATCCACAAGTTATACACAACTAAACGATATATGTATAACTTGTGGATTCATGGTTACGGAAATCTTTCAAAACATTCTATTTAAATTCAGTTCAGTGCCTGGAAAAAACATCAGGATTTTTCAATCACGTAGTTATGATATTTTTCATAATCGGTCTTCTTGCATTCAAGCTTTAGCTTGGTCCCATTTTCCTCATATTCCGTTTCCGTTATATGGCCATTATCATTGAAGTAAGATACTAGTTTTCCCTGGTCATATGGAATCAGCATTTCACAATGAATATAGTCCATGAATACATGGCTACGGATCTGATCAATCAATTCCTTAAGGCCTACCTTCTCTCTGGCCGCCATATAAACGGAATCACGGTTAACCTTTGGAATGTCCATATCGGTCAAATCCGCTTTATTATAAGCAAATATGGTCGGTATCTCTTTGATGCCAATATCTTGTAAAGTCTTTTCGGTAATCTCTATCTGTTGTTCATAATTAGGATTGGAATAGTCCACAACATGGATTAATAAATCTGCTTCCACTACTTCTTCAAGGGTAGACCGGAATGCCTTTACCAGATGGTGTGGTAGTTTAGACACGAACCCGACTGTATCTGTGAGTAAAAACTCCTTGTTATCTGGCAAGGGAATGTTTCTAACGGACGTCTCAAGTGTAGCGAAGAGCATATCCTTCTCGAGTACCTGCTTCTCGGATGTCGGTTGGAACATCTCCATCAATGCGTTCATGATGGATGATTTCCCGGCATTCGTATACCCGACTAATGACACAACAGGGATGGCATTCTTTTTCCGTTGTTTCCTCTGTGTTTGACGGTGTGCTACAAGTTCCTCCAATTCCTTATTCAAAACACTGATGTTTTCCTCAATCCGCCTACGGTCAAGTTCAAGCTGCTTTTCCCCAGAACCCTTGTTCGTTCCCACTCCTCCACTTTGTCGACCTAACGATTCTCTTAAGCCGATAAGGCGTGGAAGCATATATTGAAGTTTTGCCACTTCTACCTGGAGCTGTGCTTCCTTCGTTTTCGCCCGTTGTGCGAAGATGTCCAGGATCAAGATGGAACGGTCGATCACCTTGCAATCCATATCCCGCTCCAAATTACGAAGTTGTGAGGGGGATAATTGATCATTGAAGATAACGACATTTGCCTCTTTATATTCAACTAGCGCCTTTACTTCCTCAATTTTACCTGTACCGATGAAATGTGAGGAAGTGACACGATGTAGATTCTGTGTGATCGTTCCAACCACTTCTACCTCACAGGCTTCGGTTAAATTGGCGAGCTCCTCCATCGAATATTCAAAATCCTTTTGACCGTTCAGATTGACTCCAACTAATATTGCCTTTTGATGTAATTCCATCTTTCAAATCCCTTCCTTTAATACCTTTGATCTATTCAACAACCGTACCTAACGATGGCATGCATTCCTTTAAAAGTCAGCCAAATTGTAGCATACTACCTATCCTGTTCATAGTTTTAACCTGGCTATGCATTCAATATATCCTAATGTCCATTAAAATAACAAAGTCCGGGAACTAACATCCGTTGGTGGTTCTAATTCTTAATGATGGATTGTGGTCTAACAATTCCAAAGAATAATGGAGGCACTTTTCCAGAGTTTCACATGAAACGTTTAGATATAGCAAAGGGCTTCTGGATTCCCTTCAAGAAATCCAGAAGCCCTTTATCTATTATTCTTTTATTCTGAGCAACCTCAGACTATTCAAGGTCACGAGTAACGTCGCACCCATATCCGCAAAAATCGCCATCCAAAGTGTCAGCCAGCCCGGTGCAATCAACAATAAGGCCAATAATTTAATCGCTAATGAAAACGTAATGTTCTGCTTAATGATTTGTAATGTCTTCCTGCTTAATGAGATGGTGTAGGGCAATTTCGATAAATCATCACCCATTAGAGCGATATCGGCTGTTTCAAGGGCCGTATCCGTACCCGCTCCCCCCATTGCAATTCCTACCGTGGAAGCCGCTAAAGCAGGGGCATCATTAACACCATCGCCAACCATGGCCACTCGGTTATACTTCTGTTTCCATTGTTTGATGAAGAATAGCTTATCCTGCGGTAATAATTCTGCTTGAATTTCATGAACGCCCGCCGCTGTTCCAATCACATTCGCTGTCCCGATATTATCACCGGTCAGCATGATTGTTTTTTCAATCCCTAAAGCATGTAATTTACTGATAGCTTCCTTACTGCTTTCTCTTATTTCATCCGCAACGGCAACCAGGGCTAGAATATTAGTTTGATTACCGAGAACTATAACTGTCTTTCCTTCATTCTGATAGTTATTGATCAGATGTTGAGCCTTTTCAGAAATGGTTAACCCCACTTCATCAAAGAGTTGTGGTTTTCCAATATAATAGACTGCCTGATTGATTGTTCCTTTTAACCCTTTGCCTGTCAATGCAGAAAAATCATCTACCATCAGAGAACGATAGTCTATATCCTGCAGATCCGCTTTCTGAAGAATGGCCGTGGACAATGGATGTTGCGAGCGGCTTTCTAAAGCAGCCGCTATTTTCAAAGCATCCCGTTCGCTCATTTCATCCACCATTACGGAAAAGTTAGTCACTTCAGGTATTCCCTTTGTCAATGTTCCCGTTTTATCAAATGCAATCGCCTTCAAAGCTCCAGCTTCCTCCAGATGGATTCCACCTTTAATCAGAACACCGTTTTTCGCTGCATTTCCGATAGCTGTAACAATGGCAATGGGTGTGGATATGACCAAGGCACATGGACAGCCGACAACTAACACAGTCAATCCGCGATAAATCCATTCACTCCATTCTCCGCCCAGCATCATTGGTGGAATGGTTGCAAGTGCCAAAGCAATCAGCATGATTGCCGGTGTATAGAATTTTGCAAATTTATCAACGAACGCTTGGGAAGGGGCTTTTTCCGCTTGTGCCTCTTCTACAAGATGAATAATCTTTGCAATCGTCGTATCCTCAACCCTTTTCGTGACTTCCACTTCCAAAAGACCTTCGCCGTTCAACGTACCAGCAAACACTTCTCCTTCGACCGTTTTAAATAGTGGCACCGATTCACCAGTAATGGCCGCCTGATTCAGTGTGGATGCACCTTTTATGATCCTTCCGTCCATCGCAAGCTTCTGGCCCGGTTTGACAATCATGGTGTCTCCCACCTCGATTGCATCGACAGCCAACATCATTTCATGATGGCCCCTCCTGATTAGTGCCTCTTTAGGGGCAATATTCATAAGGGACTCAATGGAATTTCGAGCTTTATCCATCGAATACTTTTCAAGCGCTTCACTTATAGCAAATAGAATGACGACAGTGGCTGCCTCGCCCCATTCGCCAAGTATAGCCGCTCCAATAATGGCGACCGTCATCAGCGTATGCATATCAAAACGAAGTCTTACGAGATTTTTCAACCCATTGATGAATAAGGAGTATCCACCAACTAAAATGGAAGTGGCATAACCCAGAACCGGCAAAAGACTACCCTCGCCATATTGATGTTCCAAAATCCAACTGATAAAAAGGAGGATAGCCGAAAGAAAAACCTTAATGTTTTCTTTTTGCTTCCAAATTGGTTCTTTTATTGTCACCTGCTCTTGTTCAGTACGAATTTTCAGGTTATCAAAGGCTCCAGCCTTCTCAATTTCTTCAATCGAAGCACTTCCTGAAATAGAAATCTTCGAAGCCCCGAAGTTGATTTTTGCCTCCTTCACACCTTCAAGTTCCCGGACATTGTTTTCAAATTTGGCTGCACAGTTCGTACAGGACAGCCCTTGAATCCGATAAGTCTTTAATTGGGAATCAGCCATTGACCCTCACCTCCCGCTGATGTGCTATCGCTATAAGGATTAATTGTTTTATATGATCATCGTCTAAAGAGTAAAAGGCTAACTTTCCCTCTTTTCTGTATTTCACAATTGCATGTTTATATAGAGTACGGAGATGATGAGAAGTTGTTGCCATTGACGCCCCAATGATATTTGCCAAATCACATACACATAACTCTTCATCCTCACAAAGTGCATACGAGATTTTCACCCTGTTTTCATCACCGATTACTTTAAACAACTTTGACATACTTGAGATATCTACCTGACCGATTTCCTTTTGGATACGGTTCACCTTTTCTTGATCATGCAGATGAACTTCACACATATCCTTCATCTCATCCATCTTCTCACATCCATTCATTCAAACCTACGTTTGATTATAATATACCACATTTCACATTATACTCAAACCTGTGTTTGAATGTGTATGAATAATGGTCCCTGACTCAAAAAAAGAAGTTCCCGCTGTCCAACCTCTTCATTTACAAATTCTTTTTTCTGAAAAAACTATGTTATACTAGGTAGACCTTTTTAAGCGATTTACTTTACTCATTCCATTTACCCTACTCAACATTGAGCAGGGTTTTTTATTATTGAATAAAACAAAAAAGGCAGACCCTAGTAATAGGGTCTGCCTTTTTTGTTTTTAGAAATTATGCTTTTTGAACGTTAGAAGCTTGAGGTCCGCGTTGACCTTGTTCTACTTCAAAAGTAACTTCTTGACCTTCGTCTAAAGATTTGAATCCTTCGCTTTGGATAGCTGAGAAATGTACGAATACATCGTCTCCGTTTTCGCGTTCGATGAAGCCAAATCCTTTTTCTGCGTTAAACCATTTCACTTTACCTTGTTCCATTGTTGTTGCCTCCTAGTGCCAAAGCACATTGTATTACTATCCTTGCTCTAAGTCATCATCGAAACGAAAAGTAGTACTTTTAGTATCCTTAGTACCGAACATGAATAATTAACCTAAGCATACCATCAAATGGTAGGGATTGCAAATACTTTAAGCAATCTTTTTCAAAACAAAAGTACTTGCACACTTTTAAAACAAGATTCGTCTCTTATCTTTGCTCCTCGGGCGTTTAGTTCCTTCCATCGATTTCATCAGTTCCTACCCTCTTTTTCAGGTCTACAGCTTCCCGCTACCGCTCTATTCCATCTAATTTTGCATCCAATACTTTTGTCCAGTTTGTCAGGCCGATTTTCAATAGTTTTTCCGCTGCCACAGCCGGACTCATGGCGTACCCGTTCCTTACCCAAAAACCCAAATAACCGATGGTGCCATAGCTCGCAAATAGGGCATAGTCTGGATCCTGGAACACTTCTTGTAAATGTGCTGCAAGCTTATCTGATAATTTTTGAATAGCGTCCGCCTCTGCAAATTCGAGTTCATAAAATGAGCGATATTTGAAAATATGTTCACATAAATGGAGGGTGATTGGCTTACCCCATTGGTAATCCATCTCATAAAATGACAAGAACCGGTCGTTTAACTTCCGTCTCACCTCATCCATCAGTTCGTATTTGTCTGCAAAATGCAAATAAAATGTGGATCGGGAAATGCCCGCCTTTTGAACAATTTCTTTCACAGCTAACTCTTCAAAGCTTTTCTCAAATAAAAGCTGTAAATAAGCGGCAACTATCGATTCTTTTGCCGTTTCCATTTTTGACACTCCTCTGGACATTTTTAGTGGAAATGTCTTGCTTATTTTATTATAAAACCGTTTACACTAAGTTTATATCAAGTTTAGGGGGAATTGAAATGGATAAGCATGTGTATGTAATTACAGGCGGTTCTGGTGGTATGGGTAAAGCCACTGCAGAACTGGTAGGCAAAAAAGGAACCATATTGTTGGCAGATGTTTCTGAAGAACGTTTAATCCAAACAAAAGAGGAATTAGCGACTAAAGGTATAACTGATGTCCATTATCAAACTGTCGATATTACATCAAGGGAAAATGTTGCTGCTTTAGCTAAAAAATCTGCCGAACTTGGGATATTAAAAGGATTGGTTCACACAGCCGGGCTGTCACCGACGATGGCCAATTCGAAACGTATTACAGAAGTGAATTCTGTTGGCACCGGAATTGTCCTAGATGCGTTTCTTCCACTTGCTACAGTAGGTACTGCTGCGGTATGTATCTCTTCGATGAGTGCCTATATGGCGCCCCGTCAAGGTCCTTATACGGAAATTTTAAAACAGCCTTTAACCGAAAACTATATTGAGACCATGGAGCAATTTACACAAGGCGACTCAGGAGCGGCTTACAGCCTATCTAAATTAGGGGTTGTCTTATATGTGGAAGACCAAGCGTGGGCTTGGGGTGAAAAAGGTGCACGTATCTCATCTATCTCTCCGGGTACCATTAACACGCCGATGGGGCGTCAGGAAGCATCCCAACAAGAGCAAATGAAAACAATGCTCGAACACACACCACTCCGCCGTGAAGGAGAAGCATCCGAGATCGCAACAGCTGTGGAATTCTTGCTTAGCGATGCAGCTTCCTATATCACTGGCATAGATTTACGTGTGGATGGTGGTACAATCGCGAATATTCATCGCATGAAGACGCAAAAATAAAACTCCAACAATAATCTTACAAGACAAGGGCCATCCAACATTGATACTTTGCTTATGTCGGGTGGCTTTTGTTCTTCCTATTCCATTCTGATTAAAAAGTAGCTATCCGTTTAAACCGTTTGGAGCAACTGGTTGGAACCATTATCGAATACATGTCATCAATGGATTCTAGACTTGCGGTATCCATCAAATACATTTAATGCTGCGGCTAAAATGAAGATGGTAATTGAGCCTCCTACAATCGCATTTCGAAACTGCATGGCCGTTGTATCGGATAAACTCCCCATATATGTAAGGAATTCAGGGTTCATTACATCCGGATTACTTACAATGACAATGAATCCGATGGTTGTCATCATTTCAAGAACCAAATTGAAATTTGCCAGTTTTTTTGTCCATTGCCTTTTGATACTCTTATAAAAAGCTAACCAGATTTCCATGGCGATCACCAAAAGAATGAACGGCCAATAGTTAAGTAGGATATCCTGTTGGAAGACCGGAATCACGAGTTCGATCCTATCTCCACCTTCATACACCCCGACAAATTGATTTGCATAAAAGTATACCGTCGTCCAAATCGCTGTCCACATCAGTCCACTGAATACATTGAACCTCGTAATCTCTTTCTTCTTGTGAATGTAAGGGATACTTCTCAAATCATTTGGGGTCCATTTCTGTAGGCTTGCCGATAGTGGACTTTGGTCCTTTCCTTTATCCGTTCGCTCCAGAACCGCGAAGACAATCGTCACCCAGAAGAAGACTTGAAAGCTGACTTCAAGGACCCGCAATATGCCTTCGACTATAAGGGTAATCACTTTAGGAATAACTGCTTCATCTTGGCTAAACCCCATAAAAGAATCGATAATCAGCGAAATGAGTGCAATGCCCGCTGCTATGGGAAAAACCACTTTCAATAGTGAAATATATAAATCATAATAACGCGGTCCGATCAGGTGCATCGGCTGAGCCCGATACCCACTAGCCACTGTCGCTGGGTTCCCCAATTCGCCCAGAACCTCCTCCACATCCAGTTCACTATAATCATCAGGAAGCATCTCTTCAATGGTTGACCGCAACTCGAGTGCAATATCCCTGCGTTTTTTTTCAGGCAACCTGCGTGTGACCTCTTGTATATAAACCTCAATTAAATCCAACATCTTCCTCCCCCTTCAATAGGCCAAAAAGTTTTTCATATTGCTTATCTAACGATTGATTTACCATTATATGTTATAGGGTACTTGACATATATTATGTATCACACACTATTGTGGTGGGAAGGAAAATTGATATATGTCCCTGTTTTTATTTTTCCATTTAGATATTCTCTTTCTTTCGGACATAAAAAAACCCATTTAGATAATGGTATCTAAATGGGTAAATAAATTTTTATAAACATTTATAGATATGACGCACAAATCATTTCTACTTATTCAACCGTTACACTTTTCGCAAGATTACGTGGTTTATCCACGTCACACTCCCGGTGTAGGGCAGCATAGTACGCAATGAGTTGAAGCGGGATGACAGAGATAAGAGGTGTTAATAGTTCGTTCACTTCCGGGATGACAAAACGATCATCTTCTTCTTCCAACCCTTTCATTGAAATGATGCAAGGATTAGCGCCACGGGCGACGACTTCTTTGACATTCCCACGGATGCTTAGATTGACTCCTGCTTGCGTAGCAAGAGCGATAACAGGTGTGCCTTCTTCGATTAGGGCAATCGTTCCATGCTTAAGCTCACCGCCGGCAAACCCTTCTGCCTGGATGTATGAGATTTCTTTCAGCTTAAGCGAACCTTCAAGACCCACGTAATAATCAAGGGAACGACCGATGAAGAAACAATTACGCGTAACAGACAGGTATTCACGAGCAATCTCTTCCATCTCTTCTTTCGAATCGCAAAGAGCTTCCATGCCTGTCGCAGCTATTCCAAGCTCTTTGACAAGATCGAAATCAAATGCAAGGTTACGGAACTGGCCAGTTACGTTCGCTAATATCGCCAATACCGCTACTTGAGCCGTATAGGCCTTAGTAGAAGCCACGGCAATTTCAGGACCTGCATGTAATAAGAGCGTATAATCTGCTTCTCGTGACAGCGTAGAGCCCGGTACATTTGTGATGGTCAATGCTTTATGGCCAAGCTCTTTGATGGCCACTAAAACTGCACGGCTATCTGCCGTTTCCCCACTTTGCGAAATGAAGATGAACAGTGGCTTTTCGGATAATATCGGCATATTGTATGTGAACTCTGATGCTACATGCACTTCAACCGGAATTTTAGCCATTTTTTCAATGAATTGTTTACCGATTAGGCCTGCATGGTAGCTTGTTCCACAAGCCACGATATAAATACGGTCTGCCTCGCTCACTGCTTCTGTAATATTGTAATCAATCGCCAGTTTACCTTCTTCGTTTTGGTAAGATTGAATGATTTTACGGATAACAGTAGGCTGCTCATCAATTTCTTTAAGCATATAATGTGGATACGTACCTTTTTCAATATCACTGGCATCGAGTTCCGCCGTGAATGGAGCACGAAATACTTCTTCGTTGGAAAGGTTTTTAATTGTCACTTTTTCTTTTGTGACAATAACCATTTCTTTATCCATTAATTCAAGGAATTGATCGGTAACTTGCAGCATAGCCATTGCATCAGAAGCGATAACGTTAAAGTCTTTTCCAACACCGATTAGGAGTGGGCTTTTATTTTTAGCAACAAAAATCGTTTCTTCGTTTTCAGCATCCAATAGGGCAAGGGCATACGAACCTTCTAAAAGGGTAAGCGTGTGACGGAATGCCTCTTCCACTTCCATGCCGTCATTCACGAACTTCTCAATAAGCTGAACGATGACTTCCGTATCAGTGTCGCTTTTAAAAGCAACATCCTTCAAATATTCCCGTTTTAAAATCGCATAGTTTTCGATGACCCCATTATGAACTAATGTCAGGCGACCTGAGTTACTTTGGTGAGGATGAGCATTATCACGACTAGGTACACCATGAGTGGCCCAGCGAGTGTGTCCAATCCCTGTATTCGCCGAAGTCCCTTCATCCACAACACCGCGTAAGTCTGCAATCCGTCCCTTTTCCTTGAAGACCTTGATGCCTTCCTTATTTTGCACAGCTATACCAGCAGAATCATACCCACGGTACTCTAACTTTTCAAGACCTTTTAACAGGATTTCTTTCGCGTCATTTAGACCAATATATCCAACAATTCCACACATAATTTCTGTTCCTCCAACTGATTAGAGGGAACAGGAATGCACGAGGGCATCCCTGCCCCCTCATCTCTGATATTTTTATAAAGGAAATACCCGAAGGCTTTTTCCCATTGTACATTTCCAACTCTTTGTGCAGTCGGTTGCCCCACTGTTTTAAAATTGGAATTATTACGGCTGTGTACTTCAGCCGGGAGGTATCCGCCGAACATTCGATACTCCTCCTCCTCGTCAACTAAACCCGTCTCGACCCAGTTTAGTTCAGGCGCTTTAGTTTTCCTATTATCTTCCCTGGCCTCCTTTTCCCTTATAACCATTTTATGGTAAAAGTAGTTGTAAATCAGGATAATCATACCCTATACATGGGACATAGGTCAATTCTTTACTACCATTAAAACAAAATATGATTCTTAATAAAAATATGCATAAAAGGAAATTTTCGTTCCCCTTTATGCATAGGTTGTTTATTCGTTTAGTCCCATTTCTGCTCTTACCGTTGCTACGATGCGGTCTACATAACGCGTACATTCTTCAATAGTAGGCGCTTCAGCCATAACACGGACAAGCGGTTCAGTTCCAGATGGCCGTACCAGAATCCGGCCGTTACCACCCATCTCCGCTTCCACTTCTTTTATGACTTCCTGTACTTTTTCATTCCCCGTTACCCCATGCTTGTCAGTTACTTTAACATTAATGAGTGTCTGCGGATATTTTTGCATCTCACTCGCAAGCTCAGATAGAGGTTTTTGCGTCTCACTCATGATGTTCACAAGCTGTAAACCCGTTAATAAGCCGTCCCCAGTTGTATTGTAATCCAAGAAGATGATATGCCCGGATTGCTCTCCACCAAGATTATACCCACCTTTACGCATTTCTTCCACTACATAGCGATCGCCAACTGCTGTTTGAGCACTATGTATACCATGTTCCTCAAGCCCTTTGTAAAAGCCAAGGTTACTCATGATCGTAGAAACCACGGTTCCTTTTTTCAATCGATTATTCTCTTTTAAGTATTTCGCACAGATATACATGATTTGATCGCCATCTACGATATTTCCTTTTTCATCAATAGCTATTATGCGGTCGCCGTCGCCATCGAAAGCAAGTCCAACATCTGCCCCTTTTTCCTTCAAGAATTCAGCCAGAGCCTCAGGGTGGGTAGAACCGACCCCATCATTGATGTTCAAGCCATTCGGTGATGCCCCCATTGTCGAAATATCTGCATCTAAATCAGCAAATAGATGCATAGCCAAGGAAGATGTCGCACCATGAGCACAATCAAGCGCAACATGTATGCCTGTAAAGTCTTCGTCCACCGACTGTTTTAAGTATTGCAGATATTTTTGGCCGCCTTCAAAGTAGTCATTTAAATGGCCTAAGTCTCCGCCTGTAGGACGCGGTAACTCATCATTCTCCAGATCAAGCAATGCTTCCACTTCCGCTTCCTGTTCATCTGAGAGCTTGAAGCCATCCGGTCCAAAGAATTTAATTCCATTGTCCGCTACAGGATTATGAGAAGCTGAAATCATAACACCCGCTTCAGCACTTAAGGCTTTTGTCAGATAGGCCACTCCCGGTGTCGAAATGATGCCCAGTCGCATGACTTCAGCGCCGATGGATAATAATCCGGCAACAAGAGCACCTTCTAACATTTCCCCTGAAATACGAGTATCGCGCCCTATTAATACCTTTGGTTTTTCTGAATTCTTAGTAAGGACATAGCCGCCAAAACGGCCTAGTTTAAATGCCAACTCCGGCGTTAACTCCGTATTTGCTATTCCCCTAACTCCATCTGTTCCAAAATATTTACCCATCTGTATCGCTCCTTCTTCAAATCATTACTAAATTAAATGATGTTAAGGCCAGGTTACGTTTCTTCCTCTTCTTGGGCCATGGAAACTGACACTGCAACTCTTTTAGAATCTAATTCCCAAGATACTCCCGCGGGGACTTTAACTGCCAGTTCAACATCATGCTTACCTTCATCTAAATTACTTACATCGACCGTGAGCGAAATGTCGTCTTTAGATATTTTTTTTAGATCTTCCGCTTTCCCATTCAATGTAATGCTCATCACATCCGTATCCAATTCCACTTCTTGATCATCCTGTTTACCTACCGGGATTATTTTCAAGTTGGTGAAAGTTTTGGATTCCGTGGTTTCCGGTTCAACCTTATCTACCGTTTTTTCTTCTTCGACAACTACTTCTTCTGCCTCTTCTTCAGTATCCTTATCTTCCACATCCACTTTTTCGGTACGAATCTTCACCGTAGCTTTACTTAAGGACATTTTCTGCACACTTTCAGGTTTTGAAAGATTAAGTTCCATTTCGGTATCTCCATCTACTTTCGAGATATTGACTGGAAGATTTAATGCATTTATTTTATCCAATGATGCTTCTTGTCCATATAGAGTTACCTCTGTAGGGTCGACACTAATACTCTTGATACGAACTCCGGCCTTGGCCTTCCCAGTTTGCTCTGGCACGATTGATACCTTTTTGGAAGGAATACTGACCTTTAACGAAACTGCCACGGAAGCTGGCTCAATCGCGACATCTAATTTATTCAAATCCCGGTCTAGCGCTTTTACCGTTGCCTGCCCGTTCACCGATTCGTTTAGCCCTTTCCTTATTTCAAGGTTGGCCTTTACATAGGATATTTTTTCAATTACATCTTTGGCACCCGTAATTTTTACGGTTTCAGGATTTACTGTTGGCTGCCCAGCGGTATACCCTTCCTCCAGTAATGAACTGTTATATTCTGCATCGACCTTAAACTCTTTCGTCATCCGTTCCTGAACATTTACTTCCGCATATTCCGGATCTATCGTTGCCACGAGCTTTTCATTTAAATCGCTTATTTTAAATGTGACAGTTCGGTCCCCCATCGAGATTTCGGGATCGGAAAGATCTACATATACTTTAAAATCCCGTTGGCTTTTTGCGTTGATCAGAAGGCTTTTTGCCCCCTTCAATGTGACATCCACCGTTTCAGGTACGCCGCTGACCACTAAATTTTCACGATCATAGTACACTTCAACCGGAACATTTTCAATGGTTTCCGTACCATTCTCAGGCGCAGTGGACAATCCAAGGGACTTTTTATCGGACTCCATCTCGAAATTAACGGATATAAATAATAGAGCAGCCAAGGCGAAAGCGACAATTCTCATAAACCAAGCGCTATTCGTGAATTTATCCATTTTTCTTCCCCCTCCAATTCCAGATACCCGAGGAAGTTGTTTTGACATTCTGCAATACCAGTTCACTTGTTAGCATGGCTCTAAATGATTCCTGATTTAAATCGCGGTATAGCTCCCCATTTTTGGTGACAGAGATACCTCCCGTTTCTTCAGAAACAACAATTGTTACACTATCTGTTACTTCACTCATTCCAATGGCAGCCCTATGCCTTGTGCCCAGCTCTTTTGAAATGAACGGACTTTCCGATAAGGGCAGATAGCAAGCTGCTGCTGCGACTTGATTATCCTGTAAAATAACAGCCCCATCATGGAGGGGTGTATTCGGAATGAAAATATTAATGAGCAGTTCAGAAGAAATATAGGACCTTAAAGGAATTCCCGTTTCAACGTAATCACCCAGTGCCGTTCCTTTTTCAATGGTAATCAAGGCTCCAATACGCCTTTTTGCCATATACGTAGAGGCCTTTAGAATTTCTTCTACTAAACGCTCTTGTTGATTCTCTTCCGGAGCACTGCCCCTTGAAAAGATCTTTCCTCGTCCTAATTGTTCAAGTGCTCTTCTCAATTCAGGCTGGAAAATGACGAGAATTGCCAGAACACCCCAGTTCATGACTTGTTCCATTAACCATCCGAGTGTATTGAAACCAAACAGATTGCTCAAGCTTTTCACAATGACAATTACAAAAATTCCCTTTAGCAGTTGTATGGCTTTCGTGCCTCGAATTATAGTTAACAATTTATATATCACAAACCAAACAAGGAAAATATCAATGAAATTTACTACATAGTCCCAAACATTCAAATTGGATATAGACATGTTGTTTCCTCCAGTCCGTAATACTCCAAAAACACAATAACCATCATTATGTAATAACCTTAATAGTATACCATTTTTTAAATCATACTTCTAAAACTAGTACAGAAATTTATATGGGAAGTAGTGCTAGTAACCACTATTTTTGTCTGGATACAATATAAAGCTGAACAAAAGCACCGTTCTGATTAGAACCATGCTTATGCTCAGCTTCATTATTCCCCATCTCTTTCCTCTTTTGAAGAAGGAAGTAGAGATGTTCCAATATCCTTTATTTTGTACCACATCCACTCAAAGGCTTGGTCTATGACTTCTATATCACCGGTAACATTTCCTGCCTTGGCCATATACTCCTGACCATTAATGACTGTCACATTCCCCTTTACTTCGCCCTCTATGCGTATGTCCCCATTTTGAACCACAACGTTCCCTTCAATGGTTTCCCCACTAGGGACAATGACGGTTTCCCCTTCTACCAATAAGTTAGGTTGCTTGGAGACGGAAAAATGTTCGTCCTGATTATAAGTGGAAAAGATCGATCCTGTCATTAATACAATGAACATCGCCGCGGCTGTCATAAACGGATGAGCCTTAAACCATCTCTTTGCCCCCGTAGCCTTCTTTTCCTTAGGCAATTGGGCCATTACCCTTGCCGTAAAATCATCCGGGGCCTTGATATGGGAAGTGCTTTGTACAAGGGCAACTGCTTTTTTCATTTCATTGAAAAAATCTCGGCATGCAGGACATGTAAGCAGATGGTCCCTTAAAATTTCTTTATGCTCGGGTTTAATGTCCTCATCTAAATAATCATGCATATAATTAATGATTTCCTCGTGGCAGTTCATTTTTCTCACCTTCTTTTTATAAATGGCGCAGTTGTTTACGCAAAGCTTCTCGCCCACGATGTATTCTCGTTTTGACAGTGCCTACCGGCAAATCAAGAATCTCACTGATTTCCTTTAACGATAATTCCTCAATGTATTTTAATACGATGACCGAACGATACTTTTCCGGCAACTTCATAATTTCGACCTGGATGGTTTCCTGAAGCTCTAACGACTCTACTTCTTCCTCTGGCATCGCCATGTCCGATGCAATTTGAGAATACATATTCAATCCCTCTGTACCAGTGACTTCCGCATCTAAATAGTAATCCGGCTTTTTCTTACGAAGTCGGTCGATACAGAGGTTCGTCGCTATGCGATATAACCATGTTGAAAACTTCATATTGATATTGAAACTGCGAATGTTCACAAAGGCCCTTACAAAAGCTTCTTGGGACAGGTCTTCAGCCTCCTGCCGGTTTCCAAGCATTCTAAAACAGATTTGAAAAACTTTATCCTTATAAATTTCGACTATTTCCCCAAATGCATTGTGGTCTCCCTTTAACACTTGGTTTATTCTCTCTTTAACAAGTCCATCCATTTTTGTTTTTTACCCCCGCTTCATGCGGCTATACGATTATTACGAATCGCAAGCTAAAAGGTTTCATAATTTATTACTTTTATTTTAGCAAACTTTTACATTTTATGTTTAAAACGAAAAAAACAAGGATATATATAGTAAGAAATTGTAAAAATAAAGGAAGTGAACCTTGATAATGACTGCAGAACAAATACTAGATAACATTGAGCGATATAGACAGAAAATGATTATCTTAGCTTCCCGTTCCTCTATGATAGATAACGAAGTGGTCGAAGTGAGTAGCAAACTTGATACCCTGATGAATCAATATTTTCAATTGACCCAAAGCGGAACGAAAAAGCAAACAGTAAAGTGAAGAGGGAGATTGCCTTGGAATCATATAACGTTACCTTCGTTCAACATTATCTAAATCATATACTTTTGTATTCTAGCATATAGAAAAACAGTAACCCATAAAAAAACCGGTTACTGTTTCTTTTATATATTGCGTTAAGTTATAATAGCTTTTCTCCAAATAGAGAACCCATCAGGGCTACCGCCACGATCGCCGTTTTATTACGCTCGTCTAGTACGGGGTTTACTTCTACAAACTCAGCTGAAGTAATCAACTCTGACTCCGCAAGCATTTCCATGGCCAAATGACTTTCCCGATAGCTTATCCCCCCAAGCACTGGTGTTCCTACTCCAGGTGCCTCTGCAGGGTCTACCCCATCAAGATCTAGGGATAGATGAACCCCATCCGTTTTATCACGTAAGTATTCAATGCATTCTTCCATCACTTTCGTCATACCAAGCCTATCAATTTCATGCATCGTATAGACCTTGATGCCTTTATCACGTATTAGTACCTTTTCTCCTTCGTCCAAGGAACGGGCTCCAATAATGACGATATTCTCTGGTTTCACCTTTTGTGCATACCCATGCAGATTAACTAAATCAGGGTGACCGAGTCCAATGCTGACAGCGAGTGGCATGCCATGTATGTTTCCTGACGGAGAAGTCTCCTCCGTGTTCAAATCTCCATGGGCATCATACCAAATTACCCCTAAACTCTCATAATGCTTCGAAATCCCAGCAAGTGTTCCTATTGCTATCGAATGATCTCCCCCAAGAACTAGAGGGAATGATCCACTACAAATAATTTCATCTACCCTTGCTGCTAATTGTGCATTCCCCTTAGAAACAAGTGATAGATTCTTCAAGTTTGAGCCAGCCTCTTCAGACGTCCCGGGCCTCCCCACTATGATGTCTCCTAAATCTTCCACTTCTAACTGCAATTGTTGGATTCGTTCGACAACACCTGCACAACGGAGTGCACTTGGCCCCATATCAACCCCACGCCTTGTTTGACCAAGATCCATGGGAAGACCGATAACTGAAATTTTTTGAATAGACATACTATTCCCCCTTTCTGTTATTTTATAACTGTTAAGGAGAATGGTTCAACCGGACATTTTTATGTATAAAGATACAGCCATAGAAAGTTGTTTTTCAAAAAAAAAAGCCTTAAACCGAAGAGGTTTAAGGCGTAAGTGTTGGTGTATGTAGTTAGATGGTGGAGCCTAGCGGGATCGAACCGCTGACCTCCTGCGTGCAAGGCAGGCGCTCTCCCAGCTGAGCTAAGGCCCCTAAGTATAAAATCTAATAAAAATAAAGCGAAAGACGGGATTCGAACCCGCGACCCCAACCTTGGCAAGGTTGTATTCTACCACTGAACTACTTTCGCATATGGCTGGGCTAGAAGGGATCGAACCTTCGCATGACGGAATCAAAATCCGTTGCCTTACCGCTTGGCTATAGCCCAATATATGTAAATTAATAGTTAGCAAAATAAAAAGCGGTAATTATATATTCCCCTAAAGAAGAAAGTATATAACTGAACCACATTTTTTTGAAAAAAGATGGTGGAGGGGGGCAGATTCGAACTGCCGAACCCGAAGGAGCGGATTTACAGTCCGCCGCGTTTAGCCACTTCGCTACCCCTCCACATATAAGTGAAACATGGTGCCGGCAAGAGGACTTGAACCCCCAACCTACTGATTACAAGTCAGTTGCTCTACCAGTTGAGCTACACCGGCAAATCAATATTAAAAATGGTGGAGGATGACGGGATCGAACCGCCGACCCTCTGCTTGTAAGGCAGATGCTCTCCCAGCTGAGCTAATCCTCCAAAAAGTGAATTGAAAATGGTGACCCGTACGGGAATCGAACCCGTGTTACCGCCGTGAAAGGGCGGTGTCTTAACCGCTTGACCAACGGGCCGTAAAAATTTTTAAAAGGTAGTTTGGGAAGCTCCCAAGCGGATTCGAACCGCTGACCTCTTCCTTACCATGGAAGTGCTCTACCTACTGAGCTATGGAAGCATATGGCTCCGCAGGTAGGACTCGAACCTACGACCGTTCGGTTAACAGCCGAATGCTCTACCACTGAGCTACTGCGGAATAATATAATGTTTCCTAAAACTCTTAGAAGATATAAATCATCTGCTTGGCGGCGTCCTACTCTCACAGGGGGAAACCCCCAACTACCATCGGCGCTGAAGAGCTTAACTGCCGTGTTCGGAATGGGAACGGGTGTGA
>NZ_JBIWDK010000012.1:0-81911 GCF_044761985.1 Peribacillus sp. NPDC097224
TCAGTAAATTATTATAGAAATAGAAAAACAGGTGGAGAAAAACAACTCGTTTTTCTCCACCTGTTTTATTTTAGGGACTTATTAGACAGCCCCTTAAAAGTAATATTATAGATTGATCTTAAACTTTTTATTTATTACAGTCTTTAATTCAATGATTGGTAAGAAATTAGTATTCCTACCTAGCCCCGCAACTTCATGAGTAACTCCGTAAAAATAATTTTCTGATTGGTCTACTTCTTTTAGAACAATCCCCTCGGACTCAACAAATTCATTGACTTTCTCGTATTCCACACTCCAGCAAACCAAAATATCAATATCCTGCAAGCGTTTCTTTACTTCTTTTAAATCTCTAAATATGCCTCTTAAATAAGTTTTATATTCGATAACAATTTCCTTATCTATATCAGCATATCTGTTTTTTACACTTTCTGATATTCCCAGCGGATCATTGGAAAGTAAGATGTCATCAGAGAATTGAGTTTTGTAATCGTATAAACCGTCATAGACATCATATCCAGAAATCACTTTTGGATAGTACCCTGGTAGAAGTCCCTTACTAATCAATTCAGTAAATAAGGTAATAACTTCCTGTTCATTATCTACAGGGTAATACTTGTGGACCAAATCAATGTCTACTTTTTGTTTGTTGGCAAGCTTATTTCTAAGTTCTCTTTTAGCGTCATACCCATCTGAGTTGACCCGTGTATCCACTCCAAGAACATACTCTCTATGATCAATAAACTTATTTTCCTTTAATAACTTTTTGACCATTTTCACAATCTGTTCCGCCCGATAAGCAGTAATACCTTTTCTTCCACTATCTAACTCATTCCTAACCTCTTTATTTACATCAACAATAACTGTAAATGGAAGATAACTACCATGACTTAATTGATCTAGACAAATACCTGTTGGTAATCCGTCAATAGACAACCAAATACCGTTCTCGACAAATACCTTCTCGTGCTGATCATCATTTGGGAATTTGTCATTGTACGTACCTAAATGGCTTTTACTTGTCATTGCTATATAGATGTTTACATTAAGTGGATTAACAGTACCTACACTAATATTAGAATATTTACCATCAACAAGCATAGCCTTTCTAGCAACCTTTTTTGCTGATTGATCCAGATGTTCGGTCGCTGCAACAAACGTGTTATATGCACCGATATCGTAAAAATTTCCAGAAGGGTACATTTTGCTAATAATTTCTCTAATAGTTAAATGGCCTGTTTTCATTGGTACTTGTTCACCATTAACCTCAACATCAATATTAAAGAAATTGATGTTTTCATTGAAAATTTTATCTACAATACCTACTGCTGATTTTGTCCGTAGGATGTACTCCAACATTACAGGTTGTGAAACATGGTAGAAAGCTGATTTTATATTTTTTTCCAAAGTTTCATCCGGAAACTGACTTGGGAAAGAAAATGTGATCTTAGTACCGCTTTCTTCCTGAGTAACCTCCTCCGTTTGTCCATTCTTTTCCTCTTCAGACAATGGGAGTTCACTGTTACCAAAGACAACCTTGTATAAATCCTTATAAGTCCTTGAAGCTTTTTCTCCTTCATAAACACTTTCAATTCTTAAAAAGTCTGTTTGGAAAGCTACAAAGGTAAATCCATAGCCCATAAAACCATATTTACCTCTTCCTTCCTTTCTTTTTAATGATTCACCCATTACTAAAATACTAGAAATATCTGAGGGTTTTATTCCGATACCGTTATCCTCAATATATATTTCTCTATTTTCTGTATTAAATGATAACTTAATATTTCCATTGCTAATATTTTCATAGCCAAATTTATCAATTAGTGCGTCTACAGCGTTTTGTACCAACTCCGTGTATATATCCCATGAGGATCGATAACTCATAATTGTTCTTTTCACATTTTCTCTAATTTGTTCTAGTGCAATGGTAGAAAATTTATTCCTTAATTCACCTAAATTCATAATATTTTTCCTCCTCTGTTTTTTTGAAATTTTACAACTATTTATTTTATTAAAGGTATCACTTAAATGAAAAGAAATACCCCTAATATCTTGAATTTCTTACTCTTGATCGGCTGTGTAACCTAACTCTTTTTTGATTGTCTTTACAGCAACGTTAATTGCTTCACGAGAAACAAGAAGCTTTCCATCGTCTGTTACTATCTTTCCAAGGAAAAGAGGGTTATTTCTAGACCAATCAAAATTCATTAGTCTATCAAGTTCATCGCCTCTTTCAATTATATCTAATGTGTTTAAGATATAACCTGAAATCCTTGCAGCAATAACAATTCCCATCCCACTTGTTATGATTGAATCGTTTCGAACCTCAGAAGTTTTATCACGGTTTGCAAGGCAGGTAGCAATGTGATGATTATTTTTTAGTTTTTCAAAGAATAGCGTTGCATGCATTTCAAGTGAATGTTTAATGTCTTCATTATCTTTGATCTGCGATGAAACTGCTTTTTCACTCGATTGACCTGATTGAGAATCACGCCCTGCAAGTTCAATCACTACATTTTTTACATTGTTTAAAGTGTAAATATCCTTGCTGTTCTTTGAAACGCTTGTTGCAAGCAACTCTGTTATATCCATTAAATAATTAACGTTATCAAAGAGATCATTTACTAGACCTGCAAGTGGATCCCTGGTGTTGAACAATGTGTTTATTGAAGGAGAAGTCTTCTTTGCATTTTTATTAACATCCACAAAATCTTGGCGGATTTTTCTTTTGTCTTCCTCATATACAATGTTTAATAACATGCTACTTCCAGCAATATATTCTGGGCTTTCCTCGGCTAATTCCCTAATCGCAACAGTTCGATGGTTTCCATCCAAGCATTCAAATTCATAATCAATAGGAATTAACATAATGCCTGCAAGTGAACCACTACCCTCTAATCTTCCCATAAGTTCTTCATGATTCCGGGGCTGTTCTTCACTATCAAAGGTAAAAGGTTTAAATGTTAATTTATCATACGATACTAGAGTAACTGGAGGAATTGTAAAGTGTTCTTCCTCTTTGATGTATTCTTTGATTTCATCCTTATGTTTCTTGTCTAAGAAACGGTTTTTAATATCAGCTTTGATAATAACCTGATTCTTTTTCTTTACCGCTGATGTCTGTACGAATTTACCAAGAGTTTTATATGGAATCGTAAGTGCATACCATAAACGACCTCCACTAATATATGCAATGGTCGGCACTGTAATAGAGGCAGTAGCCGCTGCTAAAGTGGGAAGATTCGCTTGAACTGTTTGAATGCCTTCTAATCGATTTGTCATTATTAAACACTCTCCTTTGGTTGATAGGTAAATAATATAACAATCAACATTTTACGTCAATATTTAGACGTAAAAAGTTTTTTATAAACGTAAATTGTCTGTACAAAAGATTTTGACGTTAATAGTACTTATATCTGCTTTTGAACTTAATATACAAGATTTATCCATAGAAATGGGAAATATATAAGATGCTTTTGTTCCTAACTGTGAATTATCTCTATATTTATATAAGAACAAATTAGTACTAGTCGAGGTTTTTTAACCGGTGCGTATATATAGTAGAGGCAAGACCTGACCCTGAGGGCCCCCTACTCCCCCTATATTCCCCTTTACCGCTTCAAAGCAATGCTTAATTAAAGATATATAGTTATCCGATGCGGTGCTGTTGATCAGCTTTGCCTCTTTTCCTTGCTTTGCTGTTGGTGTGGACGCTGTAGTGTGTGTCAGTGAAATATGACAGCGTTCCAAGCTAAGTTATTACTGCCTCTTTACTACCCATGACAAATCTGTTGGTATTTGTCAGTAGACTGTTTGTTAGGGTATCCGGTGGTGGTGATCTATTAGCCATCGCCCGTTTATCCCCTTCTATAGAGGTATATATCCCCCATGCTGTTCTTTTCTGTTGGCGATGGACTTATTTTTCTATTTTCTTTTTCTAATTCCCCTGAGGACATTTATAGCGATCTAATTCCCTTTACTAAATAAAAAAATCCCTTATGAAAAATTAATACATTTAATAGCATTAGCGGTTAATTGTTTACCATCTTTATCTGTAAAAACATAAGTGGTGTTCTCTCCAAATAATTGTTCACAATAGACTTTGTAGGAAGCTAATTCCTTTATTAACTTTTCTGTTACTGGAACAGATTCAAGTTTTCGATTTTTGCCGAATATAGTTAGAGTTTGATTTTGAAAATCTACATCAGACCATTTTAGATTGGTTGATTCAGTTAATCTAATTCCAGTACCTAGCATTGTTAAAATTAAGTTGTAATCCCTATATGTCCAAAAGGTATTTTCCCTTCTTCTTATCCTTCTATAATAGGTCAGCATTTGTTTGATATGGTAATCTGTAAAAACATCAATCTTAATGTCCTCTTTTGCCCTTGAAATTTTATCAGCAGGGTTCTTTGTAATGACTTCAATTTCAACCATGTAATTCAAAAATGCTTTAATCCGTTGCAATTTCGTATTTGTAGTGGTTGCTTTATTACCCTTTTTTTGTTGAATGAGAATATATTTTTTAACGGTATTTGGGGTTATATCTTCCACATTAACAATTTCATTTTCATTGCAATACTCTAGGAATTCGTCGAGAATATGTTTGTAAGTTTCTAGAGTACGATTGGAAACATTTTTAAATTGTCTGTCATCGTGGAACTCTTGTATTGCGAATTTTAGAAGCATAAAAAAACCACCTCACTGTAATTAGTGAAGTGGTTCTTGGGTATTGTAACGATTTTGCTTGCGACCACTACATTTTAAAAATGTTAGAAGTCGCTTAAACCCTTGATACATATAAGATGATGACCTGTGAGGAACTTGAACCCACGACCCCAACCCTGTCAAGGTAGAGGTCTAATCAACCCTACGCCAAAATCCCCAACCAAATTTTCACCGCTGTTGCTAATATTAATAGTGCCAATATGACTTGAAGGATTTTTGTGTTCATTTTCTTCCCTGCCATTGCACCAAGTGGGGCTGCGATAATACTTGCAACTATCATTATGATTGCCGGGTAATAGTCAACTTGGCCTGTAGAGACCTTGCCGACCGTTGCCCCAATGGAGGAAATGAAGGTAATGGCTAGTGAAGAGGCGATTGTTACCCTCGTCGGTATTTTCAAGACAACCAGCATAATCGGAACAAGTAAGAAGCCTCCGGCTGCCCCGACAACACCAGAACCTAGACCAACAATTAAGGCAAGTAATGCAGCTAACCATTTATTAAATTTGACCTGGTCCAACGGGATATCATCGATTCCTTTTTTCGGTATGAACATCATCACCGCCGCTATTAAAGCAAGCAGGCCATAGACGATATTGATACCGTCTTCCGACATCGATTCCGATCCGAAACTTCCGATTACACTTCCTATCAATACGCTGATACCCATGTAAAGGATCAGCGGCTTGTTTAAATATCCGCCTTTTCGGTAAGCCCATACACCGCCGATGGAGGCAAATAATACCTGTACGGCGCTAATCCCTGAAACTTCGTGGGCACTGAATGCCGCTAAACCGAAGATTGGCGGGATGTATAAAAGCATCGGGTACTTGATGATCGACCCGCCTATGCCCAGCATTCCTGAAATATACGAGCCAATGAAACCAATTAAAAATATGGTGATGATGAAAGTAATGTCCATGTCAGTCTCTCCTTTAGAAGAAGGGAACCTAATTGGTCCCCTTATCTTTATCAGCCTTTTCTAATCCAGAATTTCAACACGCCATTATCTTCTGTCATTTCAATTAGCTCATGTCCACCTGATTTTGACCAAGCGGCTAAATCTGCTTTCGCGCCTTTATCTGTTACGTGTATTTCCAGTACTTGACCGGATTCCAATTCATTCATCGCTTTCTTTGTTCTTACGATCGGCATTGGACAAGCCAAGCCCTTAGCATCTAATACCTTTTCTGATTTCATCATGATAAATCTCCTCTATTCGTAGTTTTTTTATGATATTTTAGCGTACCGCACAACGATTCGGTCCAATTTCCATTTCACGTTGTTTTTCTTCATCAGGCGTGATTTTCCCCATGTTCGTTTGACGGATTTCTTGGTATGCATTCGGTTGTGGGGGTAGGTTTCCCGTTACCATCTCTCTGAATTCCGTTTCGTCAGCAATATTCAGGCCATGATTTTCTTCAAATAACGATCCTAATTTCTTAGCGACACTGCCGTCTTCGTTCAATTCTTCAATGATCATGAAATGAGATGGCAGGACGATTAACTCGTCTGACAGTGCTTTGTAACGTGTATAAAGGGTTTCTCTCAAGTCGCCAACCCAATCTTCAGCCAATCCAGCTAGATCCGGTCTACCGATGGAATCGATGAATAGAATGTCCCCAGTCAAAAGGTATTTTTCATCGACAACAAATGAAGTAGAACCAATTGTATGTCCTGGAGAATATAATGCTTGAATTTCAATAGCCGTGTGACCGATATTGACCACTTTACCATTCTCTAAAGGCTCATATTCAAAGACCACTTCCGTAGCATCTTTTGGTGGCAACCAATACGTTGCATTCGTGCTTTCTGCAATTTGTCGACCACCTGAAATATGATCGGCATGTAAGTGTGTATCAAATACTTGTGTGATCTTTGCACCGATACTTTCTGCAAAATCAAGGTAGGTATCAATCATCCTGGTAGAGTCAATAATGGCTGCTTCTCCATTGGAAACGACCATGTAGGACAGGCATCCTTTTCCAAGACGGATAAATTGATAGATCTCCCCACCATCCTTCAAATCGCCAATTTTCAATGGCTCTAAGTGTTCACTCCACGCTTTCATTCCGCCCTTTAAGTAAGAAACCGTTAGCCCTGCATCAGATAGCATTTCTGCTACCATAACGGATGAGCCTTCTTTTGCACATACAACCAGAACTTCCTTATTGGTAGGAATTTTATCCATGATTTCTTCCACACCATCTAGCAATTCGAAGTACGGCATATTAAAGTAGTCGAAACCCGCTCCTTCAATTTTCCAATCGTTAAAATCATTTTCATTACGAACGTCAAAGATAAATAGCTCATCATTATTGATTACTTTCTTTGCCACTTCTTTAGCTGTCATTTCATTGTATGGCATTCTATATACCCCCTATAGTATATTTCATTTCAAATTTTTTTCTTTTTTTAAGCTATTAAAATGTTAAAGTAACATCCGCATCTTTAGCGAATTCCAAGAATGTTACAGCGCCGCCCACTTCAATTCCATCGACGAAATCTTCTTTTACTAGTCCCATAAAATCCATTGTCATTTGGCATCCTATGAATGTAACGCCCAATTCTTGAGCCATAGCAAGCAATTCTGGAATGGCCGGTACATTGGCCTTTGCAAATCCTTCCGCAAAATATTCTTTGCCTTCTGGCATTGGAAGTTGTTTATTGCCTTCTTTGTGAATCAAGTTCAAGCCCTCGAACGTAAAGAAAATGGTTACCTCTTGATCTGTTGCTGCCGCTGCTGTTGCAATATTAAATACTTTATATGCATCAAATAATCCACCATTACTAGCGATGATTGCTACTTTTTTAGTCATACTTCGTTCCTCCATATTAGTTGTAGTTTTTATTACTTCACTGATTTTTCTGTCGGACCATTCCACTGGCTCATGCCAGGCATGACATTGATTACTTGCTTAAATCCTGATTCTGTAAGTTTTTGTGCAGCTAGGTCACTCCTGCTCCCAGTACGGCAAATCACGTATATCTCGGATTCTTTATCCAGTTCACTTAGACTGCCATCCAAATCACCCAGGGGAAGGGATTTCGCCGTTGGAATGTGTTCAAAAGCATATTCTGCCGATTCTCTTACATCCAACACAACAATATTTGGATTTGCCTCTATTTTTTGTTGAAGCTCCTCATTCGAAACAACGTTCGGGTGTTTCTTTTCGATACTTTCTTCTCCGCTTGATTTACGAAGGTAATGTTTTAGAACAGTTCCTTCTTCGACTGTACCTAAATATTGATGACCTGTACTCTCTGCCCAAGCTTTCATGTCGGCCGTTGAACCTTTATCCGTTGCTTGGACTTCCAATACTTCACCGGACTCCAAGGCGTTTAAAGCCTTTTTGGTTTTGACAATGGGCATCGGACATGCTAATCCTCTTGCATCTAATACAGAATTTGTTTTAATCATGTTTCTTCCTCCTCATTTTATACTGCATGGGGTATTTAACTATTCAAAAAAAATTACGCGGTTGGTCCGTTCCAGGCAAGCATTCCGCCTGTCATATTGATTACCTGATACCCATGATCCTCAAGTAGTTTTACGGCCTTTGAACTTCTTCCACCAGAGCGGCAGACCATGATATATTCTTTTGACTTGTCCAGATCTTGCATCTTGAATTCTATTAGTCCTAAAGGTATATGCATGGCAGATGGGATTTTACCCGTTTTCACTTCATCCACTTCACGTACATCGATAATATTCACTGGTGCCTTTTGATTTAAAAGAGTTTCGACTTCCTGTGTTGAAATTTCCTTCATAGCAGACTTCCTCCTTTTATTAGTGCCAAGCACTCATTCCGCCTTTAACATTCGTGATTTCTTTGAATCCCATTTTTTTCAATAACTTACTTGCCTTGCTGCTTCTCATACCACTTTGGCAGATTACGAAAACTTCTTGGTCTTTAGAGAGTTCTTTCACTCTATTTTGCAGTTCGTATAAGGGAATGTTTTTAAATCCCTTGATATGGTTTCCCCTAAACTCATTAGGCGTCCGGACATCAATATATTGCTTACTTTTATTATTCAATTGTGTTCTTAATTCGATCGTAGTAATCTGTTTAATCCCTTTTGCCGGAATAAATCGTTGATACAAGAACCAGACAATTACAGCAATCATGAGGATATTTAATAGTGTACCCAATATAGCTTGATTCCTCCCTTACCTTAGATAAATAAGTTGACGTTACCATCTTCTGCGTCAGCTAAATAAGCAGCCACACCCGCATATTCAATGCCTTCTAGTAATTCCTCTTGCTGCAAGCCCAGTAAATCCATGGTCATTGTACAAGCGATTAGTTTCACTTCTTGTTCTTGGGCCATTTCAATTAAACTAGGGAGGGACATGGCATTATGCTTTTTCATGACATGCTTGATCATTTTAGGACCCACGCCTGCAAAGTTCATGTTGGATAATCCCATTTTATCTGCACCACGCGGCATCATTTTGCCAAACATCTTTTCAAGGAAGCCTTTTTTCAGTGTCAAAGGCTCATCTTTTCGTAATGCATTCAACCCCCAGAATGTATGGAAAATGGTCACTTCATGATCGTAAGCCGCCGCTCCATTCGCAATAATGTAAGCAGCCATTGCCTTATCGTAGTCTCCACTAAATAAAATGATCGTCGTTTTTTTCTGTTCTGTCATTAGTATTTCCCCCTGAATTTAAATTACCCTATTGGGTATTTTTTAAAAGTTACCTTTATTCCATTATACACCCAGGGGTATATAATAAGCTAAAAAATAATAGTAGTCAACCCAATTGGAGAGCTGGCCAGTCTATATAATTGTGTTATTTATTGGACAATATTATCTACTTTTAATTAGTAATTCAACAGCTTCTTTGACAAGGCTATCTGTATCTTCGCCTTTCATGACATTCTCCCTCACACATTGTTCAAGATTTGCGCTAACAATGACTCCCATCGTCCTATCAATGGCATTTCGAGCTGCTGATAACTGAGTGACGATATCTCTACAGTCCTTACCTTGTTCCATCATGCCTAGCACACCTTTAATTTGACCTTCAATTCGTCTTAACCGATTGATGACGCTTTTATCGTATTCCATGATCTATACCCACCCACCTATCTATATAGACAAACAAAGAACCTGTGGAACAATTTATATCCCAATAATATACCTATAGGGGTATATTGTCAAGCCAAGTTAATCCACTTTTATTTCGAACAAAAACTAAGGACAAGACGGTTTCTATTAATCGAAAAAAGGGCCACCCCAGAAGTCATTATCCATGCCTTTTGGGACAGCATCTTTTTATTGTTTCATTCTTTTCTTACGAATCACTTTGATTTTCTGCTTTTTAACTTTCTTTTTGTTTGGGAATTTGGGTTCTTTTTCTTTAATATATCTCACCACAATTAACAATATATAGGTTCCTAAAGCAATATAGAAAGATATCGGCACAGATTCAAATTTAGATTTAGCCACTAAATAAAATGAATAGAATAAAAACAAGGTAATAAGAACACTATTCTTCGGTCTGCCAACTTTTTTAAAGCTTGGGATTTTCATTGTACTTACCATCAATATACACAGTCCATAATAAAGGATAATAAATATCCATAATGGTACGGACCCGGAAAACAAGACGAAGAAAGCCACAATTCCGCCTGCTAATGTGATGGGAACCCCTTTAAAGTATTTTACGGATTCCGCTTGGTCGGTAATGTTGAAACGAGCTAATCGGTATGCACCGAATAGAGGGAACAAACCGGCGATTAGCATCCCAACTTGTCCAAAGTCGTTGAAATATGTATGTATGGCTAAAAAGGCGGGGGCTACTCCAAAAGATACGATATCGGCAAGTGAATCCAATTCTTTCCCCATCTCATTAGATACCCCAAGGATCCTTGCCACCCTGCCATCCAATGCATCCAGCATTAACGCGATAAAAATCAATATCGTCGCATTTCTTAAATCACCAGTAATAATACATCCTATCGCTAAGAACCCACATAATAGATTTCCCAAAGTCAGCATATTAGGTATATGTTTTTTCATCCTACACTTCCTTAATTCCTAAATTAAACTTTCCTTTGCTTTTACATTGATTTGAAAAAGCTTAACTTGTTCTCCTCTAATTATAACTTCATACCAGTATTATGGCTAAGATTATATTTACAAGTCCCTCTATTTCCAATTATAGGATTTCGAGCACTATTTTTAAATATATTCTTAGCAATAAAAAATAGGACATAAACAATGATGAACATCGTCTTGTCCTTAATATAGAGTATGTAGAACTGACCAAGATTTTTCAGGATCATTAATTGTGCGGAATTATTAAACCTATCAACGGTAAGTTCTTAAGCTTTAGTCCGCTTGCTTTCTTCCTCAACCAAAACCCGTCGTAAAATTTTTCCAACCGCTGACTTCGGAATAAGTTCCCTAAACTCTATCACTCGTGGAACCTTATAATTAGCCAAACGTTCATTGCAGAACTTTATGATATCCTGTTCTGTTGCAATTACCCCTTTCTTTAGCACGATTATAGCTTTGACGGTTTCCCCGCGATAGGTATCCGGAATGCCAAATACGCAAGCTTCTTCCACTCCGGGATGCTGATAAATGACTTCCTCTACTTCAATCGGATAAATATTATAGCCGCTTGCAATGATTAGCTCTTTTTTCCTGCCCACAATAAAGAAATACCCTTCTTCATCCATTGTGGCTATGTCTCCGGTATATAACCAACCCTCCCTTAATGCCATTGAAGTTTCCTCTAGATTTCCCCAATACCCCTTCATCACCTGTGGACCCTTAATGATTAGTTCCCCTGCCTGATTGTACGGCAGCTCCGCTTTCCCCGTTTCGATATCGACGATTTTGGCATCAGTGTTAGGATAGGGAATACCAATGCTTCCTATCTTTCTTTGACCTTTTACTGGGTTTCGATGGGTGGTAGGTGAAGTTTCCGACATGCCAAAGCCTTCTGATATTGACACACCGAATTTACGCTCAAATTGATGGATAACTTCCACTGGAAGGGGCGCCGAGCCACAGCTGCAGTATTTAAAACTGCTGAGATCTTGCGCTGTCAAATCCGGATGATTTAGTAAAGCGATATACATGGTAGGAACGCCTGGAAAAATGGTCGGTCTATGTTTTCTAATCAAATCGACGACCTTGTTTATTTCAAATCTCTCTAGAGTGATGTACGTTGCTCCCGCATAAAAAGCACTGTTCATCCTGCCATTACCGAATACATGAAACAGTGGCGTCAATCCAAGCATACGCTCACCCGGTTTTTGCAGTTGAAGGGCGTTGGCTGTATATGCAAAATCTTGTATGACATTGGCAATCAGGTTGAAATGAGTGAGCATGACCCCTTTGGCTCTTCCTGTAGTTCCCCCTGTATATTGGAATAACGCAATATCTTCTTTTGGATTAATATCCAGTTCAGGGAGTTCATTATCGCCTTCTTTCCATGAATAGTAACTGTCTTCCTGCATTTTATTTGCTGAAATAATCGTGAGCCTATCTGCCAAACCAGTTTGTACTATCTTTTTCTTTTGTTCATCATTTCCAATTAACCATGTGGCATTGGAATCCCGTAATATATAGGCTAGTTCATTTGCCTTATACATCGGGTTCACTTGTACCACCACGCCTCCCAAACGGTGGATAGCATAATAGGCAATGATGTATTCTATACAATTGGGTAACATCAATGCGATTCTATCCTCTTTTTTAAATCCCCACTTGTTTAATGAACCTGCAAAACAATCAATTTTTCTCTTCAATTCCAAATAAGAAAGTTCCCTTTCTCCATCAATAACAGCTTTGGTGGATGGGTATTGTCGTGCCGAATGGTCCAATATTTCGTATATAGACATTAAAGGAATTTCTACCTCAAAGGGGGTATCTTCCGGATAAGATTTCTGCCACACTCTATTCATCGGCTTCACTCCTTCTTCTTTTTCCACCGCCAATCACTATTTTCATTCATCTCGAATCAATTTGAATACCCCCGTACCTTTTGCAATGAGATTTCCAGCGGAATCTTTAATTTCTCCTTCTGCAAAAGCGGTTTTGTACCCCTCCTGAAGAATCTTGGCTTCCGCATATATTTCTCCTGATGACAGGCTGCCGAGATAATGAACAGTCAAGCTCGTCGTCACAACACGTGCTTTAGTCAGAGAACGTATTACTATCCCAAGAATGGTGTCAAGCATGGTCGCATGAATACCCCCGTGCAGCGTTCCATTTACATTAAGCATATGTTTCTCGATATTTAATTTCAAAAGGACATTTCCTTCTTCAAATCGAATAATTTCAAATCCAATATATGCAAAGAATGGACTGCTCTCGAATTGGTTGCGAATATCCTCCACATTAGTTGTCAAATTATTCTTTCCCCCTCTTATATAAAAATCACACTTGCTTCATATAGGTCCTAAAAAGGCTCATATCATACCTTCAACGTCTGGAACTGAACAGTTCTCATATAGCTGTCCAGTTCGCTTCCTTACCAAGCAACTTTATATGCACAACTCCTTCACTTGATACTAAAGTACATCATTCAGTACTCATTCAAAACATTTCTAGCAATGATGAGCCGTTGAACTTCGTTTGTTCCTTCATAGATCTTTGTAATGCGAGCATCGCGATAAAAGCGTTCCACTGGATATTCTGCCATATACCCCATACCCCCGTGAATTTGAACCGCTTTATCCGCTACTCTATTAAAAACATCGGAAGCGAACAGTTTAGCCATGGAGGCTTCTTTGATCACCTTTTTCCCCTCATCAATCTTTTGTGCTGCCATCATTGTCAAGGCCTTTGCGGCTTCTGTTTCTGTTGCCATGTCCGCTAGCATCCATTGTATGGCTTGATTATCTGCAATTGGTTTACCGAATTGAATCCGCTCTTTTGCATATTTGGTAGATAGCTCGATTAATTTGCCGCATGATCCTACCGCCCTTGCGGCAAGTCCGACACGGCCTTCCCCTAATATTCTAAGAGCTGATATATATCCCATACCCACTTCACCAATGACATTTTCTTCAGGAATGATACAATTTTCAAAAATGACCTGAGATGTATACGAACCTCTTAATCCCATTTTCTTGTCCTTTTTACCGACAGTGACCCCAGGGAAATTTCTTTCCACCAAAAAGGCAGTTATCCCGCCTTTGGCCCCCTTATCTTTATCCGTTAACGCAAAAACTGTGTAAACATCAGCAATCGGTCCATTGGTGATGAAATGCTTTGTACCATTCATCACCCAATAATCGCCCTTTTTCTCTGCCGTCGTCTCCAAATTGGTCGCATCCGAACCTGCACCAGGTTCGGATAAAGCGAAAGCGGCTATTTTATTACCCGCCGCCATTTCAGGCAAATATTTATTTTTCAACTGTTCAGATGCAAGCCTTACCAGGCCTGTGCTTCCAATACCGGTATGAGCACTTATTAACGAAACAAACCCATTGTGCGTTCTGCCTAACTGCTCTAATACAGTCGCCTTTTCTACTGTATTCAAGCCAATTCCACCGTATTGTTCCGGGATGCTAATCCCGAATAATCCGAGTTCTTTGGACATTTCAACAAGATGTTGTGGGATGAGATCCTCTTCTTCAATTTGTTGGGCTAGAGGCTCTACTTCCTTTTCAACAAAATTCCGAATCATTGCTTTCATTTGTTCCATTTCTTTCGTTAAAGTAATGGTCATAATTCAAATGCCTCCTAATAGTGGATTTTTTTAATTCGTCTGATTCGCAAATGGAACAATTCTATTAAAAAAATGCTAGTGAATTTCCTTCCGAATTTAAGAAAAATCAACCTTCCCGTTCTAAGATTGTGGCAATTCCTTGCCCACCACCAATGCACGCCGTAATGAGAGCATATCTTCCTTCAGATCGTTTCAATTCATGGGCCGCTTTCGTGATCAGAATTGCACCTGTGGCACCAAGTGGATGTCCGTGAGAAATCGCCCCTCCATTCACATTCACTTTGGCTGGATCCATTTCCAATTCCCGATTACAGGCAATTACTTGCGACGCAAAAGCCTCATTAATTTCGATAATATCCATATCGTTTAGCGAGAGCCCTGATTTTTCCATGACCTTTCTTACTGCTGGAACCGGTCCGATTCCCATGATGTTGGGATCGACACCAGCAACCGCGTGTGCTCTAATCACCGCTAGAGGTTTAATTCCCAATTCATCTGCTTTCTCCCTAGACATAATGACAAGAGCAGACGCCGCATCATTTAAACCCGAACTGTTTCCGGCCGTTACGGAGCCACCTTCAAGGAATGCAGGAGGAAGTTTCGCTAGCGCTTCTTTGGTTACTTGCGGACGTGGATGTTCATCTACTTTGAATCCTACCGGCTCTCCATTTCGAACCGGGATGTTCACTGAAACAATTTGTTCAGTAAAGCGTCCCTCTTCCATCGCTCTCGCCATCTTTTTCTGGCTCTCAATGGCGAACTCATCTTGTTCTTCCCGGCTGATCTCATATTTTGCAACTAAATTTTCGGCGGTAATTCCCATCGGTGGATTGCCTACCTCTTTTGGAGATAACTGAGATTTCCTGAAATTTGGTGGAGAAGAGCTATATGGTTTATCCGGACGATCCATCAAATAAGGAGCCCGGCTCATGCTCTCAACTCCTCCAGCGATATATACGTCCCCATCACCCGCCCAGATTGCTTGTGCAGCCAAATTGACCGCATTGATTCCGGACCCACATTGGCGATCGACCGTTAAACCCGGTAATTGCATGGAAAGACCTGTCTGAAGGGCGGTTAATCGAGCGATATTGCCTCCTCCGCTTAAAACATTCCCCATGATGACATCGTCCACCATTTCAGGAGCTACATTTGCGCGTTTCAATGCCTCTTTTACCACTTCTGCCCCAAATACGTGTGCGGGTACTGTCGCTAGTGCGCCCCCTCGCTTCCCAATCGCCGTTCTTACTGCTGAAACAATGACAGCCTCTCTATTCACATCTCTATTCATTTCCTCATCCGCTCCTCTATTATATTTTTTATGCTGGGTAACTCTTATGAAGATTTCAAATCATAATCTTCTGTTGGTCTGATTTCCTGCCCATCTTTTGACTTAGTTGGCTTAACGAACATGGCAAACAATAAGCCGAATACCAGAACAAGGGCAGCCATGAACAAAATGGACAAGTTATAGCCTAGTATTTTATTCCCCGCCGCTAAACTAATGATATAACCCGTTAGTAGAGGAGCTACAATGCCTGCAAGATTGCCTGAAGACGTTAAGATACTTGTCATCAGTCCGCCGCGTTCACGCATTTCATTGATCATGATCGTTGGTCCAATCGGTAATATGGAATAGGTGAGACCTTTAGCCAAGCACATTGCAAAAATCACCCAAATTGGATTTTGAAAGACCATGATGGAAGATAGGAATAGTGAACCCATGATCATTGCTCCAGCTACAACCAAGACCCTGGATGAACGCCAATTCTGATTTTTCTTGAATAAGTAATCCGATAACATGGAAACACCCATATAAATACATACGGAAATGACTCCAATGATTGCTATGCTCGTGCCCATCTGTCCGGGTGTCATATTTACGACTTCCACTAAATAAATCGGTAACCAAACGGAAAACCAGACGACCAGAATATACGTTGAGAAATATGCGAGTGTCGTAAATAAAGCGGTTGGAGACGCTAAAAGCACGAGAAAGTCTTTCAGTTTGAATTTCTCCATCTTTTCTTTCTTTTTCTTCTGGACCTTCTCATATACTTGAACGGGATTTTCCTTCGTTAAAAATTGAAATAAGAAGAACCAGACAAGGCTTGCTACTCCAAGACTAGCAAAGGCCACTTTCCATCCAAAAATGGTAATCATGGAAACAAGAAGCGGTGCAACAATCATCGCACCAACCGTTCCCCCTCCCACTACAACCGAGTTGGCTAATCCCCGTTGTTTCGGGGGGAACCACTTATCCGCATGGCTATAAGCAATAGGGCTATATGGCCCTTCGAATGCCCCAAGTAAGATTCTATAAATAATTAATAGTGGCAAAGCAGCAATGGCCAAAACACCAAATTGTAAAACAGTCCATGTCAGCATGATGAACCCCAGTACTTTCTTGGCCCCGAGCTTATCAGCCCATGCGGCTCCAAAAATGCCCGTTACAGGATAGAGCCAATAATAACTGCTTCCTACAAGTCCCCATTCGGCATAGGAAAGATCGAATTCCTTCATGATTGGCACAGCGGCCAGTCCGATTATTGATTTATCAGCAAAGTTAATGACCGCTCCGAGGAATAATAGAGAAAGAACAAACCAACGCATGTGAATCCCCTCGTTTCTTTGTGAATAGATAGTCTTATAGTCTTGGTGGTTGAATTATCGCTTCTGATGGTCGAATTACTTGCTACCATGGTTGAATTATCTGGCTGTGTGGTCGAATTAATGCCTTTCTTGGTTGAATTCCATTACGAAACTAGGAATCTCATTAGAACCTCCAGTCACATATAGCAGTAGTACCTGGCCACTGAGGAATGAAGAACATTCATCTTCGAAAAAAGCATATCTTCCGACTTCCCGATTTCCTCCACTGGAATGCTATTGATTCTTGCTTCCACTACCTCCATTAAAAAGCTGGATCCGCTTCAATCCTTCTTTGTCCTCTTTTCCAGTTCCTCTTTTATAAGCAACCTTTTTAATAGTTTGCCAACGGTGTTTCGCGGCAGTTCCTCCCTTACTTCAAATTGCTTCGGAACCTTATAGGGTGTCAGCTGGGTATAGCAATATCCTTCAATTTCCTCAAGGTCAATGTTGGCATCCTTCATTGGAACAATGAATGCCTTTACGACCTCTCCTAATTCTTTATGCGGTATCCCCACCACAGCCGCCTCCTGAATATCCGGGTGCTGATAAAGGACACCTTCCACCTCTTGCGGATATATATTAAACCCGCTAATAATGATCATTTCTTTTTTTCTGCCGACAATGTAGAAATACCCCTCTTCATCCACTGAAGCAAGATCGCCTGTATACAACCAGCCATTTTGGAGAGCTTTTCTCGTTTCCACCTCGTTATTCCAATATCCCTTCATAATTTGTGGGCCTTTTATAAGCAGCTCTCCCACCCCTTTGGATGGCACTTCATTATTGTCCGCGTCTACGATCATACAATCGGTTCTAGGAAAAGGAATGCCGACACTCCCGATTTTCCTTTTACCTAAGGGCGGATTACGATGTGTGGAAGGAGAGGCTTCTGATAACCCAAAACCTTCTCCTATAGAAGCACCTGTCAGCTTCTCGAATCGATTAATGACTTCAACTGGCATGGGTGCTGAGCCACAAGAACAATTTTTCAGACAATCCAGTCCATATTTTTCGATTTCAGGATGATTGACGAACGCATTGTACATCTTTGGAACGCCTGGAAAAAAAGTCGGACGGTACTTTTGAATATTCATTAGTACATTTTGAATCTCGAATTTAGGAAATAATAGAATGGCAGCTCCAATATAAATTCCGAGATTCATGGCACTTGTCATCGCGTAAACATGATAAAGCGGTGTCGCTGCCAGCACGACTTCCTTTCCGGGCACCATCAAATCCCCATACATTTCAGAGCTCTGTATAACATTGGAAGTCAGATTGTAATGGGTAAGCATCGCTCCCTTCATTTTCCCCGTCGTCCCTCCCGTATACTGGATGACCGCAATATCTTCAAGAGGATTTATCGTTTCAACTTCCTTGATTTTTTCTCCATTTTCTATCAAAGAACGTAGGGATAGGCCGTCTAATTGGTCATCGTCCGTCTTCATGCAGATTGAAAAATCATATATCGCTTTTGTTTCTTCAATGGTAGTAGCGGCCAATTGGTCATACACAATATATAGAGCATTAGAATCCACTAATATTTGGAGCAGTTCCCTAGGCTTATACATAGGGTTCAGTTGAACAACAATGAGTCCCAGCGCTTGTGCAGCGTAATAACTGATGATGAAATAAGGATGGTTGGCCATCATAAGGCCAATTCTTTCACCTTTCACGAACCCCATTTCTTTCCACTTACCTGCAAGTTTATCTACCTGTGATTTCAGGCTTTTATAATCCATGAGATGGTCTTCAAAAATAATGGCTGTATGATCAGGGAATTTCTTTGCTGATTGGTCCAGTAGTGTATAGACGGAAATTTCCGGTAGAAGTAATGACGACATTCCTTCTGCATACCATTGCTCCCATGGTTGTTTTACTGTTTTTCGCACCTTTAACCCCTCCATTTTTCTCAAATCCGATTCTTCTACATATGGTTTACACATATAACAATGCAAGTTTCATGCCAAATCACACACTGGGGAAACAGCTAATTTTTTTGAGTGATCAAATTCATTTTTGAATCTTACTCGTTATAAAGCCTTTGTTTTAAAGGATTCATCCATAAACTGATAATTCATTTTTGAATTTTTCTCATTTACCAGAAAATCAAAAAACCCAACCTTCTACAATAAGGATGGGTTTACTAGCATATTAAGAGAGAATGCAGGTATAATCGGTGGCTAAGTTTTGTGTTTTAATGAGTTAAGCTTAGTGAAGAGTTTTTCAAATCCCTATTAAGCCAATTCCAATAAAATGGCCATCCCTTGTCCACCGCCAATACATAGGGTTGCCATTCCGTATTTCTCTTGGCGCCGTTGCATCTCGTGAATTAATTTCGTCATGATAATCGCCCCCGTTGCCCCTAGTGGATGGCCTAATGCAATGGCTCCACCGTTGACATTGACATTAGCAGGGTCTAGCTTGGCTTCCCGTATAACAGCCAATGATTGTGATGCGAATGCCTCATTCAACTCGAACAGTCCGATATCTTCAACTGCCAGTCCAGTCTTTTTCAATAGGTTCTCGATCGCGGGAACGGGACCGATTCCCATATAACGTGGATCGACACCAGCTGTAGACCAGTTTACAATCTTGGCAATCGGTTTGATATCAAGATTAGAAGCCTTTTCGCGGGTCATCAAAACTAAAGCACTTGCACCATCATTACGGCCACAGGCATTACCAGCCGTGACTGTTCCATCACTTTTGAAGACGGGCTTCAAATGGGACAGTTTTTCTATCGATGTTTCTCTTGGGTGCTCGTCCACTTGAAATACTGTTGTGCTTTTCCTAGTCTTTATTTCAACCGGAACGATTTGAGATTCGAAGGAACCAGAATCAATCGCCTTTCTTGCCCTTCTTTGGCTTTCTACAGCAAAGGTGTCCTGGTCTTCCCGGGAAATTTGGTAGGCTTCCGCTACGTTTTCTGCTGTTATCCCCATTCCCAAATCTTTTCCATACACTTCGGTTGGCTGCTGTCCATTTTCAAGATTAGAATCAACTAGATGAGGTTTTCCTTCTCCAAATCGTGAATTTCTGAGGTAAATGGGGGCTCTACTCATATTTTCCGCTCCACCTGCCACGACAATATCATCCGGATTAAAAGCTAGATGCTGAACACCGGAAATCACTGCCTGTATGCCTGAAGCACATAGGCGGTTTACTGTATAAGCCGAAGCTTCAGGAGGGATACCCGCTCTTAACGCGGCAACACGTGCTAGATTTGAAGATTCGGTCGACTGGCGCACTTCACCAAAAATCACTTCATTTATCTGCTCGGGTGCCAGACCTGCTCTCTCGATTGCATCCTTAATGACCGTTGCCGCTAGATGACCCGCTTGTACATCTTTTAGTTGTCCTCCCATTTTACCTATAGCCGTACGGTTCGCACTTACAATGACAAATTCATGTTCCATTCCAGTTCCTCCTAGCTTCTTAAAGAAAAAAAGGAAAGCAGGTCAATCTGCTCTCCTCGATTTTTCTGTTTATACTGTTATCTTCTTCATGAACGAGTCTAAATCCTCTTTAGTTTCGTGCATTAATTTTGCTTGTATCGATTAATGGTTTTGCCAGCACCAATTTTATCGGTCTTCACTTCGTATGGCGCAAAGATAATAATCATTGCACTGAAAGAAAATCACCGTTGTGTTTGTATCTAATCCACATATATTTTAGTTAAGTTAGAAAGTTTTCCTAATTATCACCATTTTCGATACTTCCAACATATAATACAAACAAAGGCAAAACCGGGGGTATCCACATGCAAGATAAACTACATGATGTACAGATGAATGAGGTAAAGGTTTTTGATGAATGGGTGAAAAAGTTTTTTCTTAATCCGGAGACAAGTAAATTGGACCATCAATTATTTACAATTGACATTTACGAAAGTGATGACGAGTATATGGTGGAAGCAATATTGGAAAACCATGAAGCAAAGGATATTAAAGTGCGTTTAAAAGATAACGAAATTTTGATTACCGTTGAAAAGCCTCACAAACCTTTTCAAAAGCTATTTCATAAAGATAAAGCGATTACATCACCTACACAACGAAAAATTTCTTTCCCTTTTTCCATCTGTTCACGAAGGATCACTGCCGAGTTTACCCACCCATCATTAGTGATTCGTATTCATAAGTATTCCCCCGGTAAAGACCAAGATAGTATTCAGATCGAATAGCTTTAAATAAAAAAGAATGGCTCCAGAAGCTACTTGCTTCCAGAGCCATTCTTTTTTATTAGCCAGCAAAATTAAATGTTGTGGTGCTTCCATTTTGAGTGGATGTGACTTGAAGCTGTGCATCGATTCGTTCCTTCAATTCAGGAACATGGGAAATGATGCCGACTAACCGTCCACTACTCTGGATATCCATTAATGCTTCAATGGCATGATCCAGTGATTCAGGATCGAGAGTACCGAAACCTTCATCTATGAACATCGTTTCCAGGGAAATTCCTCCTGCATTCTGCTGGACAATATCTGCAAGCCCAAGAGCAAGGGCAAGCGAGGCTTTAAAACTCTCTCCGCCAGAAAGCGTTTTGACATGCCTTTCCTGTCCGGTATATTGGTCATATACTGACAGCTCCAACCCACTTTGAATATTCCTGCGAGTTGGGTCAAGCTTTCGCAATAGCTGATAACGACCGCTTGTCATCTTTAACAGTCTCAGATTGGCTTCTTTTAGAATATCATCTAAAAAGGCAGCCAAAACATACCGTTCAAACGTAATTCGGAATGAATTTTGGCCTTTTGAAATCTCTGAAAGATGCCCAACGATGCTATATTTTTCATCCAGGCTTTTCTGCTCTTCTCTAATATATGCCAATTTCCGCTCGATTTCCTGGTTATTCCTTTGTTCAGCCTGTAGTTCATTCTGTGTGTGTCGCAACTTTTCCAATTCACCGTCAATGAATGCAAAGGTCTTTCTTAACCCCTCCAAGTCCGGTTTTGGTACATCTTTTAACTTCATTTCCAGATCATGAAACAAGCTAATCACACTTTGCCAATTTTGTTCGTATAATTGTACTTGTTTTTCCATAGATTCAAGCACTTCTTCAGTCCTTTTGGCTGCAGTATATTCCTTATAAGTAGCAAATCCTTGGTTGGACATTTCCACAACCAGCTTTTCACGCTCTTGATTTAATTCAAGCTTCAATGCATCTATATTTCCTGCGAACGATTCCTTTTTCGCATGGATGCCCGATTCTTTTTCTTTGACCAATTGAAGGGCTTTTTGTGCCTCTTCCAATGATTTTTGTAACTGCTTCTGCCTTCTGACTGCCAATTCAAATGCCCTTGCATATTCTACTTCAGTACGAATTCCTTCTGGTAGGGAATTCGTTAGGCCTGTAAGCTTTGTTGAATTCTCAATAAACCTGGTCTTTGTAGTATCTTCCATTTTCTCTAAAGATGCCAAGTTCTCTTTCAATTGAGTACCCTTCTCTTTTAAGGCAATCAATCGTTTCTCCAATTCGCTTCCTGCATCCTTCTTATCCATTAATGATTGTAAATGCTTTTGTAACTCTCTTCCTTTTTCCTCATATGACTTCAAGTATTCGTCGATAAGCTCGGAAGCGAACTCCGGAACGTCATTTTGTAAATCTGTGAATCTTTCATTCTTGGTGTCTGTGAGTGCCTGTAATTTCGATTCTGCCTGGTAAAATTCACTTTCAGCCTGACTTTTTTGTTTATCGGCCATTTTCACTATATTTTCCTGCTGTTTCAATTCTACATCCGATGGCATATTCTTATGCAAGTGTGCAGGCTCAGGGTGATCAATCGAACCACAGACGGGACAGTTTTCACCATCATGAAGCATGGATGCTAGCATACCAGCCTGACCGGCACGCCAGTTTTGATTGATTACCTCTAGTTTTTCTTTTTCCTGGAGATGATGATCGAGCATCATTTGAAATGTAGACTTTTTATTTTCCAAGACATCCATCATGCTTTCACATTCTGAATAAACAGCTTGTAGCTTTCTAAGTTTTGAAAGAAGCTGTTGATTTTTTTCAAACTCCCTTTCTTTCTCTCCATAAAAGATCGCCACTTTTTCGGCTTCCGCCTTTTCAAGGCTGATTTTCTCCATGTCCGTTTCGATTCTAGCAAGCTCTGAAACATTATGTTCACGGAGTTGCTTACTTTTCTTCCACTCTGTTTCATCTAAAGTAACCTGTTCTCTAAGACTTGAATAATTCAAAACGGCTTCTTTCACCTGTTCAAGCTGATGTACATTCCGTAACGCCTGTTCTCGATTCTCTTCCTTTGCCAGCTCTTGCTCATAAACTTCCTGTTTCTTCAGGCGCTCCTCTAACAATAGTTCGGCCTGCTTGGTTAAATTTTGAAGTTCAGACGTCACCTCTTTTACCTGTTTACCGATTCGCAAGTAATATTGCTCTTGTTTTTCTAGCGAGGCCGCTTTATGAGCCATTTTCATTTGTTCTTTTAACTCCATAATTTCCGGGCGCCTGTTTTCTAAGTCTGCTTTTTCATTTTGTAATCTGTCTTTCTCAGCAAATCTATTCAATAAATCGGCCGCTTTGGATAGCTCTTGGTTGACCTGATCACGGGCATTCTGCTTTTCCTTTAGAAGCTCACCTAAATGTTGATGCTTTTCTGTAGCCGTTGATATCACCGAATGAAGCAAAGGAAGAATTTGTTGTTCATTTGGTTCAGCTGCTTCCAATAAAGATTGAAGCTCCACATGATCACCCGGTTTGATGCCCTTCATTAATTCAATGCGACGCTGTGCGCTTTTTTCACTTTGTTTCTTAAGAAGTGATGCTTCCTCTTTTAATCTTTCTTCTATTCTCTTATATAATTCGGTATGGAATAACTTTTGCAAAATCTGTTCCTTATCTTTACTATCAGATGTTAATAGTTTACGGAATTCATTTTGCGGAATCATCAGGATTTGCCTAAACTGGTTCGCATCCAACCCAATGAGTACTTTGATTTTCTCTTCAACCTCGCGTACATTGGCTCCCAGTAACTTTCTCCCCTCGCCTTGTACCAATTCATATAGTTCCGCTTTCGCGCTAACGGTTGTGGTACCCTCTCCTGATTTCTTCTTTCGTTCCTGCTGTGGAGATCGGGTAACCAAATATGTTTTTCCACGGAGAGTGAATTGCAATGAAACCTCCGTCAAGACGTCGTCCTCGGCAAATTGACTTCGTAAATCTTGTCCACTACGGTCTTCACCGCTCGCTTTCCCATATATAGCAAAGCTAATCCCATCAAAAATGGTCGTTTTCCCGGCACCGGTCTTTCCTGAAATGACAAACATGGTCCGTTCTCCCAGTGTATTAAAATCAATGATTTCCTTACCCGCATATGGACCGAATGCTTGCATCGTCAAAATATGAGGTCTCATTTCAAAGCCTCCTCTTTCTTGACAGCTTCAATGACAGAAACCATCAGTTCCTGCTTTTGAGAATCGAACTCTCTATCTGTCATCTCCTGATAAAACGTCTCAAACAAGTCTATTTCAGACTTCCTTTCATCTTTTACGGAGGAATATGATTTTTTTCGTCTCAAATCGGTCAGATCCCATTTCCGTTCCAGGTGAAGCACATTCGGGTAAACTTGACGCAATCGGTTAATGGGATCGATGAGCGATCCCTCGTCATTCAAGGTAATCTTCAAATAATCGTCTACTTTTTGATTTTGATAAAAAGTAACGTCAAGTAATTCTTCCATCGTGCCTGAAATCTCCCTCATATCATACTTAGGGGTCAGGGACCGATAGCGAATATCAAAGTTACCATCTTCTCTCATTTCAACGATGGATAGCGACTTATTTTGTTTAGCCTCAGAAAATGAATACTTTAAAAGCGATCCGGAGTAATAAACCTTTGGATGTCGAATTGCATCCGGGCTATGTAAATGCCCAAGTGCCGTATAATCGAACGCATCAAATAAATCGGCTGTCACACAACCAGATCCACCCACTGACAGAACCCGTTCTGAATCGCTCGTTTTACCACCCACTACAAAAGCGTGTCCCACCAATACATTCGGCTCGTTTGGATTAAGCGTTTCCTCTATAGCCCCTGTTATCCTTCTCATCGCCTCTTGATGGGAATGGATGCTTTCATCCTCGAAAACGTGACGAACCGTCCCTGGTTCTGCATAAGGAACACAGTAAAAATTAACACCCTTGATATGGACTGGTTCACATGTTTTTGTCAGTTTCCCGTGAATGTATAACTGGCTATGGCGGTACCATGATGAGCCAAATGATAACCTTTCAGCCGAATCGTGGTTCCCTGATATGGCCACAATGGGGATTTTCATTTTTACATTGATCGTATAAAGAATCTCATCAAGTAGCTCAACCGCCTCAGTCGGTGGTACGGAACGGTCATAAAGATCACCGGCAATGACCACCGCATCGGGTTTTTCCTCTTCGATTATCTCAATAAATTGTAGCAGGGCATGACGTTGGTCATCCGTCATATGGACCCCGTGAACAATTTTCCCTAAATGCCAATCGGCCGTATGGATAAATTTCATCGTTTCACTCCGTCCTCGTTTTTCTTACTACTATTATATCAAATATTAAAAAGAAAGCCTTGATAGAGTACAAACGTTCTAATTATTACCACAATCCATAATAAAAAAGGCACACTCTAAAGAGTATGCCCACCCTGCCTTCAGCTAAATAAATGCTGATAGGGATCCATATTCACTTGTCGTTCCGTCAACTTTTTTTGTAAAAACTTATGATCTCGTTTGGGTGTGGCAATGATATACCCACGAATCACCAAATCTTCTGTTATATTCGGCGCCTTTTCCTTCAAAGCCAATTCACCGATTTTACCAGCGATTTTATGACGGGCCACATCACGAAAAAGTTCAGGTACAGGGCTTACTAAATCTTCAAGTAAATCCTTTTGCTGTTGTGACCATAAGTGGTTCGTTTGTTCCAAGTAATACTCTTCCCAATCCATATCTGATTTCCCGTCTTCTTTCGGGAATCTCTTTAAGAACTTCCGAAACATGAAAAAGCCACCAATGCTCATCAACGTTACTAAAAGGACTACCCAAAAAAGGATAAACCATAAAAACCAGCCTCCTAGCAAAGAACCACCTCATATGTATAAATTAATTTATCGTTACCATTATTATAGACAGTAACCCATTTCTTTACAAGGCTGGTAATGGAATCAATCTTGAGAATCTACTTCGATTAACGTAAGGGAAAAGTCTCCCACAGCATTTTCTTCATATAAATTCGTAAGCGATGTTGAATAGTTGAAGATTTCTGCCCGGTATTCTTCTCTTGTCTCAGGAATCTTTAAATCAAAAATCATTTGATAGAGCAGCGTTGTGATATCATGATACTCCTCGCTCGTTACTTTAAAATCAAAACTAACCTTTCTAAGTTCTCCGCTTTCAGGGTTCTTTATAGAATCGGCATGAAAATTTGTGACCTGCAGCGAAACATCATTCAATACAACTTCATCAACCATCTCATTAACAACTCCTTAGTATATTAGATTAAAGTTATGTTACCACTCCAACTGCTTAACGCCAACGATTTAGCTTCAAAATAGAAAAAAACGTGCTCAGGGAAACCCTGGCACATTTTTTATTAATTTCCTTTTTTAACGATTATACGCCATTGAGCGTCATCGACTTGTTCAAATTCCGTAATTTCATGACCTTCCGTTGCAGCCCAGCGAGGGATACTTTCCGTTGCTTGAGTGCAATCGAAATTGATGATCAATTCTTCCCCTTTTGTCATACCTGCAATTGCTTCTTTTGCTTCTACTAATGGAAATGGACAAACCATTCCTGATGTCTCTAATACCTTTACCATTTAACTCCACTCCTCTAATTAATGTGATAAAACTCAGGCAGCCTTTGATGCGCTTGAACTCTTTTGCTTACGGATGATAGTGAAATAAGCCGCTACCCATGTTCCTAATAAGAAAAAGACAATCGCGACCCAGCCTTGCCACGCAAATAATGCTGAGTTAACCAGTCCATTACCTATGGTACACCCGCCGGCGATACTCGCGCCAAATCCCATAATCACTCCACCAAAAGCATTATTACGCAATGTTTTCATATCAGGCAGTCTCCAACGGAATTCCCCGCTGCCTTTCGCTGCAATGAAAGCACCCAAGAAAATGCCCAATACTAAAAATGTACCCCAATCGATGAGCGCGTCATCTCCTGTGATAAGGAACGTTAAAATATTCGCAGAAGGTGTAGTAATCCCTAAACCGAACATTCGCCCGGTCATCGCACTTAAAGGCCAAGCCACGATGGCAATAAGTCCTACCAATAAGGCAGTGACAAAGGGATGCCAGCGTTTTTCAAATAAAATATGAGCCAATCCAGTTTTTTTCGGTTTCATCTTGAACATAGGAAGTTTAGGCTTTTTAAATTCCCTGATGACCAAGATACCAACTATGATTATCAAAACAATGACCAATAACCAAGGTGACACATTCAACGTTTCATGAATATACGTATCACTCGTACGATAAGAAACCAGATGATCCCCTGTAGCTTTCCACACGCCGTACTTCGTCATCGCAGCTCCAAGCATATAACCGAAGAGCGCGACCCAACTACCAATCATACCCTCTCCTGCCCGGTACCATGTTCCTGTCGCACAGCCTCCTGCAAGAACCATCCCGATACCGAATATAAAGCCTCCGAGGATGGTTCCTAACCAAGGAAAACCATCATTACCAAATTGAATGACTCCTGTATCCCGTAGTGCATACACACCAACGCTTTGTATCGCAATGACAATGAACGTAGCTAAAAACATTCGCCCGTCTTTCGCTATAAGCAAATCACGATATGCACCAACAACACAGAAACGGCCTCTTTGAAGCACAAATCCTAGTAGTAAACCACAAATAATCCCTAACACAATCATTTGTAACATAAACCGTTTCCCCCTTAAGTAAACAACAATAATATTAATATAATATAATTCGCATGAAATTACTATGATTTTTAATGAATTTCTCCTCTAACCTAATTTTGAATAGAACAACTAAGTGTTTTTACCAAACAAAAAAAACCACATGTGTCAACATGCGGTTTTCACTGGGTAAAAGTCAAATCATCTTACCTTCACTAAAAGAAGCTGCTTTGACTTTTTTATATTGGTAAAGCATCACAACTCGCCAAGGAACAATCATACCGAAAGCAAGAAGGAAAAACATCCCACCAAGCACTCCAATTTCAATCGTGCTTCCCAAAATCAATTTAGCTACCAAACGTATTACCATAATACCGATTAAAATAAAAATAAATGCTTTGGAACGCTGGATATATATTTGTTCATCACGCACTTCGAATTTCGAAGTCTTGATTAATAAGATAGAAAATAACATACCAGCTATAAGAGCTTCTAAAAGTTCAGAACGTGTTACTTGAAACATCGGAAAAAGAAACATCAAAGCTCCTGTGCTCATGAAAAGAGGCGGTAGAATAATCTTTTTCGCATTCACCGGTCTTTCCGTTTCCTTCATACGCAACTTAAAAACAACTAAAGCCATCAAAATAGCCATTCCTGTTGTTATATATATCATTTAACTCATCCTTTTTAGCTAATAGTAAGTAGGTACACACTAAGAAAACTATATAATAATTATAACCTTAAACAAAGTATATAGTACCTAAATCAGATTAACAAGGCGAGTATTTAATCCAATACCCTATTAACGGCATCCAAGACTCGATTCTCATCAAAAGGCTTTACAATAAAGTCCTTTGCTCCAGCCTCAATGGCTTCCACAACCATTTTTTGCTGCCCCATAGCTGAGCACATAATAACCATTGCAGAGGAAAACTCCTTTTTTATTTCCTTAACTGCATCAAGCCCGCTCATTATCGGCATTGTTATATCCATTATGACTAAATCGGGATTCAGTCTTCGATATAGTTCAATCGCCTCTTTTCCATTTTCACCTTCACCAACCACTTCATGGCCTGCTTTAGTCAATATATTTGAAAGTGTCATTCTCATAAATTTAGCATCATCAACTACTAATAATTGGGCCATAGCCGCTCCTCCTCATTTCAAACAACAAGCAGAACAAATAAAAGATATTCAAAGTTATATATTCCTAGAATATCTAACTTAAGTCCTAAAATCAACGAATTTTATAACTAAAGGCATAAAAAAAGGGGATCAAAGACTCAATAAAAAGCCTATACAATTCAAAAAATATATTTTTTTACATGAAAATGTACTAAAATCCAATAAACCCACCGAATAGTGTAGTTAAAACGGCAATGATTTTAGTCATCCAATCAAAAAATAAGATAATCCCCATAACAATCATTAAATAACCACCAATTTTCATAATGTACTGACTGTAGGTTTTTATCCATTTTAATTTCCCTACAAAAAAGGATAAAACAAAAAATGGGATGGCAAATCCTAATACATAAGCAATCATATAGTTCATAGCGGCACTAGGATTTGTTACCCCTAGCGTCATGACAGTTCCTAAAAGGGGACCGGCACATGGCGTCCACCCAGCTGCAAAAGCAAGACCAATAAGAATCGATCCCAAGTAACCACCAGGCCTGTTCTTAAATTCAAACCGGCTATCCTTCATTAAGGACTTCGGTTGGAAGATTCCCACTATGAATAACCCAAAAAGGACTATTAAGATGGCACCAATTTGACGAATTAACTCTTTATAATCCGAAAAGAAAGAACCTAAATATGTAGTACCGAATCCTAGCGCTATAAATACCAACGAGAAACCTAGCAAAAAGAACAACGTATGCAACATGCTTCTTTTTTGCAGCATAGTATTATCCGACTTGATTTCTCCCACGCTCATACCTGTGATGTATGATAAAAAAGCAGGATATAACGGCAAGCAGCATGGAGAAATAAAGCTCAAAAATCCAGCTCCAAATGCTAAGAAAATATTAATTTCATCCAAGACTTCCACTCCTATGTAAGACAACCTATAAACATTGTATCAAATTAGATAAAAAAATACATTTTTGGAATTGATAATTTTTCGTGACAACCTGAAAAAGCTAATTAAAATGATCCTCTACCCTTAAATCAAAACTTATTTGATATCAATTCATCAAGGCTTTATAATTGTTATATTCATACATATTTTACAACAAATCTAAAAAAACGCCAATGCATTCGGATTAAGAAAGGAATAGCTATGTTAAAAAGTAATGAATGTCTTGAACAAATAGAATTAAAACGAAGTGAACTTATTACTATAGTGGAACGAAATGGGCTAAGTTCACATCTTGCCATCGAACTTAGTCAACAGCTTGACCAATTACTAAACATCTATCATGAAAAACATTATAAAACGGGTACTTGACTAAAGTGATATTGGTTTCATTATATGACGTATATTCATCCTCATTCCTCAATGACGTACACTTATTGCTTACCTCTCATCTTCTCATTTCTAATCATTAATAAATAAAGACAAACTCCACATAATAAAATGTATAACCGTATTTCCTGGAGGAAACTATTGTGAAAACTTTATTTATTGCCCTATCCCTCAGTATTTTGTTTCCTGCCTCGTATAACGAGTCCCAGGCAGCAACAGACAGCAGAGCAGTTTACGAAAAAACAGGAAATGTTATTTGGGAAGTGAATACTCAAGAAAAAATCGTTGCCATTACATTTGATGATGGGCCCCATCCAGACTATACTCCTCAGATCCTGGATCTTTTAGCAAAATATAATGCAAAAGCTACTTTTTTCGTAGCGGGTAATAAAGTGAAGAGCTACCCAGATGTTTTAAAAAGAGAGATTAAGGAAGGTCATGAAATTGCCAACCATACTTATACTCATCCATATGATAGGAATATAACTGCTCATAAACTATCATCGGAATTAGATGATACGGATAAGATTATATGGGACCTTGCACGATATAAACCCTCTCTTTATCGTCCTGTAGGTGGTTTCCATAATGATACAATCATCAATACTGCGGTTAATAAAGGATTTAAAGTGGTACTCTGGTCTTGGCATCAGGACCCAAAAGACTGGGCTAGGCCTCCAGCCAATAAAATATCAAACCACATCATTAAATCCTTGCGACCCGGAGATATCATTTTACTCCATGATTGGAGTGACCGCCCCCAAACAGTTCGTGCTTTAGAAACAACACTAGCTTATCTTTATAAAAATGGTTATGAATGTGTAACCGTATCCGAATTATTGTATCGTTCAAACCTTACCTTACCTGAATTTTTCAGGGTTTTCCCATTGAAATAGGAAATATAATACGTTTTATTTATTCGGTCAACACTAGTAATAGGCCACTCAATCAAATCGATATGTCATCCCAGTATCAGTTAGGGTGTTTCAACCAATTTAAGCCCTTATATAGTGGAGGAACATCTCTTTTAAAAACTGTTGTTGGTCAATGGGGGTAATACCCGAAGATGGTATAGCTACCTTTTCATGCAAAGTGATTCTCGTTGAAAATATGCTAAAACAATTAGTTATTGTTTGAAGGGCTAGCTCCATATTTATATCAGAACGGAGAGAGTCATCTTCAACCCCTTGCTTTATGATTTTGAAAATTTCACGCGATAACTCTTTTTGTATGTCGATATAGGAATCAATATTTTCTAGAGGCTCGTTTTTATATGAGGAATAGCTTTCAAAAGCCTCACGAAATAAGGTGACTTTTCTAGCTGGTCCATTCGCGATCTCTAAAAAATATTCGAATAACTCTTCAAATTTTTCGTATGCGTTCTTTTCTGAATCGGCAATCTTTTTTAGGTCGTCTTGGAAATTACTTAAAATGAATACAGCAACCTCAACGATTAAATTTTCTTTTTTAGGAAAGTAACGAAATAAGGTGGCTATACCGACATTTGCCTTTGTAGCGACATCTTGCATTTGTACATCATATAATCCTTTTTCTGAAAATAATTCCTCCGCTGCAAGGATTATTTGTTCTGTCCGATGCTTTTTATTTTTTTCTCTAGTATTTGAACTCACGATTCATCGGTCCTTTCTCCTATTGCTTGATATATTCTGTTAAATAGTATAAAATAAAAATGCATAAAATGATAGTTCGACTATCAAAAAAATAATAATGAGGTGTTATTTATGGAAAGATTATTAAATAAAGTAGCAATTATCACTGGCGCAGCAGCCGGCATGGGTGCGACTCATGCGCGTAAATTTATTGAAGAAGGCGCAAAAGTTGTTTTAACCGACTTAAATGAAGAAGCCGGAGCAGCTCTTGCGAAAGAACTAGGCGAAAACGCCATATTTATTAAACAAGACGTTTCTAGCGAATCCGATTGGCAGACTGTAGTTAGCGAGACTGAAAACACATTTGGCCCAGTAAACATTCTAGTAAACAATGCAGGAATAAGCCTTAATAACTCCATTGAAGATACTACCTTGGATCAGTACCTTAAAATCGTCAAAATTAACCAAGTATCTGTATTTTTAGGAATGAAAACCGTTGTTTCATCCATGAAGAAAACTGAAAACGGATCAATCGTCAATATTTCTTCAATGAACGGGTTAGTGGCTGGTGCGATTGGTTATACGGATACAAAATTTGCCGTTCGCGGAATGACAAAAGCAGCCGCCATTGATTTTTCACGTTATGGAATCCGAGTGAATTCAGTACACCCAGGTGTGATTGAAACACCGATGGTAACCCAAGGCGATGCTGTCGAAGTCATCAAAGAATTTGCCAAACATATTCCTCTTAAACGCGTGGCACAGCCAGAAGAAGTCTCCAATCTCGTTCTTTTCCTAGCTTCCGAAGAATCCAGCTATTCTACAGGAGCTGAATTCGTAATTGACGGCGGATTAACTGCACAATAATATAAAATGACACATACACACAGGTTGCCCCTTTTATCTTGGGGCAACCTGTTTTTACATTTAACGCCCATTATGAATGGGATTCCTATCTATCACGTCTTTCCTTTCTGTACACTTAATAATCAATTTTTATATGGGCCTGGTCCCCTCACGCAAAAACCCCCTTCTCTGGTAGATTTCGTCAGAGAAAGAGGTTTCGGATCGTGATGAAAGATAAAGCAAACAAAAATTTATGATGAAAGATTACTCTGTAATGCATTTTATGATTTGCTCATCCTATAATAGCCATAATCAATCGATTAAAAATTAGTGCATAGCGATTTTCATGCTATTTATTTGGTTTGTTGTTTATTCATAGCACTCATCATTTGATTAATTTTCTTTTGGGACGGTTTCATACCCATTTGCATCATCATCATTTTCAACATTTGTTCGTTAATTGGCGGATTTTTCTTTAAGTAATCCATCATGTATTTACGAGCGATGAAAAATCCTAGCACTATTCCCAAAATCAATGCTAGTACGCCAACTAGAATGTAAACCCACATACTATTTCCTCCTTCATGTTGTCTAACATCAGTGTACTAGACCAAATATTATTATACAATACCCGCTAGCGAAAAGTCCCCCATTTAGACAAATTTTCTTTCTTTAATCGGTTTTAACCAACCATACTTTTCATGTTCAAAATCAATGGCTAGAAAACCTGGTTCGCATTTGCGAATACATTCAAAGAAAGCAGTCTCCGCTTCAACGTCACCCTCAGATTTAAGTATTATGGATTCACCCTCAATAGTTAAGGCCGCCTTGCTTGTTCCACTTGTTTTTTCTAAATAGTATTTACCGTTTTGCGACCAAAAATTCATCTTTTTCTTTAACCGCTGTTCAATAACAACCTGCAATTGGATTACGGGAACTGTCTTGGTGACATATTCGATTTGTTTTTGCAAAATACTCCTTAGTCCACCCTTTGCTTGAATATACTCCAAAAACAAATTGAAGAAAAGCTTTTCCCTACCATAATAATGATGGGCGAATTCATCTTCAATCAAAAAAATCTGATAGGTTCTCATTAGCCTATACCTCCCTAGGATCTCAATTTATGAACAGATATTAAAACGTAATGGCTTTTGCCATGAACCTTTATAAACCTTTACCCATTTGACACATTTAATCGATAATTAATTATTCTTATTATATCTTGACAAAACAACAAGATATGTTGTTTGCTGGAGAAATTTTCATCTTTTTTTGTCGAATGGGATTTTTTTAAATAAGTCCTCATTTACTGATATATAAGAAAAACTGACACCTCATAAATAGGTGTCAGTCATGTCTTACTCAATTATTTAACAAGCATCTCTTTCACACGAGCTACTACATTTTCAACGGTAAAGCCGAATTCTTTCATAATTTTACCGCCTGGAGCTGAAGCGCCAAAATGATTAATGGCTAAAATTTCACCTTCATCCCCTGTATAACGGTCCCAGCCAAAAGGTGAAGCCATTTCGATAGCCAGACGTTTTTTGACAGCCGGGTTGATTACACTTTGTTTGTAATCCTTGGATTGAGTTTCAAAACGATCCCACGATGGCATGCTGATAACGGAAACTTCAATTCCTTCCTCCGACAATGCTTGCTGTGCTTCGACAGCTAGATGAACTTCAGAACCAGTAGCCAGTAGCAATGCATCCGCTACTTCTTTTTTAGCGTCTGATATCACATAAGCACCTTTTACCACACCTTCATAAGCAGTTTCTGATGTGTTTTTGATTGTTGGTAAACCTTGGCGTGTTAACACAAGAGCCGTTGGTTTATCCTTAGACTCAATAGCGACCTTCCAAGCTGCTGCAACTTCATTACCATCAGCTGGACGAATCACACCAAGATTAGGCATGGCACGTAATGAGGCTAATTGTTCGATAGGCTCATGTGTCGGTCCGTCTTCACCAACAGCGATACTGTCGTGAGTGAATACATATGTTACAGGAAGTCCCATTAAGGCAGCCATTCGGATGGATGGACGTAGATAATCAGAGAATACGAAGAATGTTCCACCGTAAACCTTGATGCCACCATGTAGCGTCATCCCGTTCAATGCTGCTCCCATAGCGAATTCACGTACACCAAACCATATATTACGTCCACTATAATTTCCAGGCAATAGATCTGTAGCACCTTTGATGGATGTATTATTTGAACCTGCTAAATCGGCTGAACCTCCAATAAGGCTAGGTAGTTTTTTCGCTAATGCATTCAATACTTCTCCACTGGAAGCACGCGAAGCCAATGTCTTGCCTTCTTCATAAACTGGAATTTCTTGATCCCAGTCTGCAGGTAGTTCACCTTTTATAGAAAGCTCCAGCTGTTCTGCGAGCTCAGGGTACGCTTCTTTATATTTATTAAATAGTTCATTCCATTCTTGTTCTTTTTTATTTCCAGCTTCTACACAAGCTTCATTAAAGTGTGCATATACTTCATCCGGAACATAAAAGTCTTCTTCGAATGTCCATTTGTAAGCTTCTTTTGTCAACTTCATTTCATCAGCACCAAGGGGAGCACCGTGAGCTGCAGACTTACCAGAGCGGTTAGGAGAACCATAACCAATCACTGTCTTCACTTCGATTAAAGTTGGACGAGCTTCATCAGTCTTTGCTTCTTCAATGGCTTTTGCGATTTGTTGTAAATCGTTGCCGTCCTCCACTCTCAGATACTGCCAGCCGTATGATTTAAAACGGTCTGCTACACTTTCACTGAATGATTGGCTAAGATCTCCGTCAAGAGAAATATCGTTTGAATCATATAAAACGACAAGTCTTCCTAGTTGAAGATGGCCTGCTAAAGAAGCAGCTTCAGCTGAAACGCCTTCCATTAAGTCTCCATCCCCACAAATACTATATGTATAATGATCAACCACATTATAAGAATCACGATTGTAGCTTTCAGCCAAGTGACGTTCTGCCATTGCCATACCTACAGCCATTGCAATCCCTTGGCCAAGTGGTCCAGTAGTGGCATCTACTCCAGCAGTATGTCCGTATTCAGGATGCCCAGGAGTTTTACTTCCCCATTGACGGAAACCCTTTAAGTCATCCATTGTCAAGCCGTAACCTGATAAATGCAGGAGACTGTATAATAGCATGGAACCATGTCCTGCCGATAAAACAAAACGGTCTCTATTAAACCAATCAGGATTTTTCGGGTTATGATTCATATAATCAGTCCACAGCTTATATGCCATGGGAGCTGCACCCATAGGCATGCCTGGATGACCTGAATTAGCCTTTTCAATTGCATCGATCGATAATGTACGAATTGTATTAATAGAAAGTGCATCTAATTTATCTAACATGTGTAAAACATCCCTTCCTGTAGTGTACCTCTTTATATTATATTGACTAACTTAATATCACAACTAAAATAACCTTTTCTTGCACAGCTAATTCAATTTTCTACTAATTAAGGATTCACCAAGGTTAGGTTAAACCAAAAAAGAGAATACATACATCGATGCATTCTCTTTTTTCACTTTACATTCCTCATGAGTAATCCTAATGATGGGGCCATCATCAGTCCTTATTGGTTAATGTAAACCTTTTTTTTCTTTAATATTTTTTATTTTTTGAGGTGTGACATCATTACCTTCCGGATCGATAACTTTAACATTTTCTAGCGTATCAGCCATTGAACGTCTAAATGTCTCCAAATACTCACTTCGTAAGGAAGTTTGCTCTTTTGCCTCTTCTACAGTTAAGCCCTCTCCCTTAGCTTTTTTAGAAAGTTCATTGATACGGGCCATTTTTTCTTTTGATAGCATAATTTTTCTCCTTTATATATACGGATATTGACATGGTATTAAAAAAAAAGTGAAATTACAAGTTCTATGATTGATTCTTCGGTGTACCTTGCTGGTATTCCAAGAATCTGCGGTGTACCGTTGCTTTTGACACTTCATAGCCAAAGCCTCTCAGTGTTGCCGCAATCTCCGCAAAAGTTAATCCATTCGAACGCAGTTTCACAATTTCTTCTATGGGTACTTCTTTACGATCCCTGCCAGTGGAGTTTCTTTGGTTCTTCAGGTTTTTCTGGGGCCGGTAGCCATTTTCAACGGCCCTAAGCATACCACGTTTAATTTTCAGGTTATGTAGTTTACGTTGATATTCTTCTACAATACCAACAATTTGGATAACCATGGCATCAGAGTCCGATAACTCTAATTCACCATCATGAGAAAGTGTGAAAATCTTCACTCCTTCTTTAAGTACAACATGAAACAAGGCAATTTTAGCATTTCCTCTTCCCAACCTAGTTTCATCTTGAATCAAGAGAACATCCGCTTCTTTTGTCTTAAAAAGATCAAGCATGTCAAATATCCCGTCACGGTTCAGTTCGTAACCACTTGCCTGCTCTCTTATTATTGAAACGACTTCCATGTCATTATGTTCTGCTAACTTCACTAATTCCTCTTCCTGCCTAGCTAGCGAGGTTTCCTGTGTTTCTTTTTCTGTACTTACCCGACAATAGATGACTGCTTTCATATGAACCTACCTTTACTGCTTACTAGCCAAACTTTGGACTACTTTTTCACTTTCAACTGGTATGACAATGATTTGACCTGCCTTAATAGTATCCGCCCTTACACCGTTATACTCTTCTATCCAACCAATGAATTCTTTTTTTGTCAATTCGGTTTGACCATATTCTTCTGAAATCTCCCATATAGTATCACCTTCGTTAATTTCAATCGAAAGGAAATCCTTATTTTGATTACTATCTAATGTGAAAGAGAATAAAATAGACAAGATAAATACAAATCCTGCTAATAGAATCGTATAAATATTATTTTTGCAAAATGTCTTCATTAATATCCCTCCATAGCGAATGTACGTTCGTTTTTGGTTGATGATTGAATTATAATACGAACGTTTGTTTCAGTCAACAACCAAATTCGAACTTATGTTTGTATAGCATGTGGAGCCATGCTATAATATAGCAAAGAATTATAGAGAAGAGGTGCGTATATGACTAAACTATCAAAACGGCAGCAGGATATTCTTGATTTCATAAAAGATGAAGTTCGTCAAAAAGGTTATCCACCTTCCGTTAGAGAGATTGGCGAAGCTGTGGGACTTGCATCAAGTTCGACTGTACATGGACATTTATCTCGTTTGGAAAGCAAAGGCTTAATCAGACGCGACCCGACTAAACCAAGGGCCATTGAGATTTTAAATATAGAAGAATCTAATAACATTCCAAAAACAAACGTAGTTAACGTACCACTTCTCGGAAAAGTAACCGCAGGTATGCCGATAACTGCCATCGAGAACATAGAGGAATACTTCCCTCTTCCTGAAAGTATGGTTCCACATGATGATCATGTGTTCATGCTTGAAATTATGGGTGAAAGTATGATTGAAGCGGGAATTCATGATGGAGATTATGTCATTGTAAAACAACAAAGCAATGCCAATAACGGAGATATCGTCGTGGCCATGACGGAAGATGATGAAGCCACCGTTAAACGATTCTTTAAGGAACCGGATTACATACGGCTTCAGCCAGAAAACTCCAATATGGAACCTATCATTCTAAGAGATGTAACCATTCTTGGAAGAGTGATCGGGCTATATAGGCAAATTCACTAAAAGCGCACAAATTGCGCTTTTTTTATTTGTTTTAAGTCTATGTATTTCATCCTATGTATATGACAGAAGCAATATTATAATATTTTACTAGAGAGCATTGAATAACAAACCAAGTCAAATAAACAAGGTATAATTCTTTTATATCCGGTGAAATTAGTTCAATAGACATTTCTTTTTGAAAGTGGTGTTACTATGGATTTTCCGACGATACATACGAATTTTTGGGATGCTGTAATGGCTATCCCAACTATCATGATTTTGACCCAAATTATAAAGTTTCTCTTTCCTATCCCCCGAAGTTACGTACCCACTATTGCTTTATGTCTTGGTTTAATCATTTCTATATTCATAAGCCATCGGCATCACTTGACTACCGGGATTTTTATGGGATGGTTTTACGGATACGCCAGTATCGGTAATTACGCCGCACTTAAAACAGCTTTCGTATCCTTTAGGAACTCTGATAATCATTCGGATTGAGTAAACACTGATGGATCCTTCGATCGAAAACCTCTATTTTTTTACGCAAAAAAACTGTCCAGTATTGTTGAACAGCATTTTCAAGCAATAATGGACACATATAGATCAGCTTTCTCTAAACCATCTACACGTGATTCTGGAAAATTTATTCAATCGTGTACCCTCTGCTTTCTACCTCCATCTTGTATTTCTCATGATAATGGATACAATGAACACTACAATTATGGCACCCAGTAACGCAGGCACAATGTAAAACCCTTCTGTTTCAGGTCCGATTGGCCCTAAAATTGCAGTACCAAGCCATGCTCCAACAAATCCAGCAATGATATTTCCAATAATTCCACCCGGCATATCCCTTCCTAAAATCAGGCTTCCCAGCCATCCAATTATTCCACCAACAATTAACATCCAAATTAGCTCCAAAAATAACCACCTCCTTTCTCTAAAATTTATGAAATTTTTTTATTAATAGAACAGACTTGTGACTAATGAAAATCACTTTAAGCTCCTCAGGCAATAAACTTATCGGCTGCTTATATACTTCTACCTATATAGGTACTATAAAAGGCCGCCCTAAAAAGGGTGGCCTTTAGTGTTTGATCTTCCGTTCTCCCTACCACAAAGAAAACCATCCAGTAAGAATGGTTGAAAATTATTATTTGGTTATAATAATAAATGCCGCCAGATAACTGCAATTATCTGGCGGCACCACATGGTAAAAAAGAAAACAATTAAATTGCTTTCTATACTAGAATAAGTATTTTGGCTTCCTTTGTCGATATGACAATATTCCTATTTTCAATTATTTACACTATTTCCTACCATACTTTTTTAATATTTCAACCTTTATTCATCATCATTTTTTCTACACAACCATTTAAAATTGGATTTTCATAACTTGTTGAAGGTTCTTGCAATTCGAAACCCCAAATCATTTACTTAATGGATTATATATCAAATGAACGGTGCGTTTTCAATCCAAAGTGATTAAAGGGCTCTAATATATACCTTCTTACCTAATTATACTATTTCGATAGTCCTGCATTTTACTAAAATGGAAAATAAACACAGGTTATTAAGAACTATTATTAAAATACACTAAATATTCTTTACAAGAGCTCTAAGAAAAGTTATTATACAATAATAAAAGGAGGAGAATGTATGTCATCAATAAATAAACAGAAAATTTTGGATAGCATTCCTCAAAAAGGTTTTTTCGGAAACCCTAAAGGACTATTCACTCTTTTCTTCACGGAGTTTTGGGAGCGCTTCTCCTATTATGGTATGAAGGCCATTCTTGTATACTATATGTATTATGAGGTATCTAAAGGTGGATTAGGTCTTGATGAAAAAACATCTCTAGCCATTGTATCCATCTATGGATCCTTAGTATATATGTCCGGAATTATTGGTGGCTGGTTTGCCGATAGGATTTTCGGAACATCGAAAGCCGTTTTTTACGGCGGTATATTGATTATGCTTGGTCATATTGCACTTGCGATACCGGGCAGCATTTCCATGTTCTTCGTTTCCATGATACTAATCGTTATAGGTACAGGTCTTTTAAAACCTAATGTATCTAGTATTGTTGGGGAGCTATATGCAGAAGACGATAACCGTCGAGATTCTGGTTTCAGCATATTCTACATGGGAATAAACACGGGTGCATTCATTGCTCCGCTTATTGTCGGAACAGTTGGAATGAAGTACAATTTCCACCTTGGATTCGGCATTGCAGCCGTTGGTATGTTTATTGGATTAATCGTCTTCATGGCTACAAAGAAAAAAAATCTTGGACTTGCTGGAATAGCTCCTGTCAATCCTTTGGCATCAAATGAAAAGAAATCTGTTTATACTAAGATCGGGCTAGCTATTTTAATTATTGTCATCATTTGTGCAATCGCTATCTCAAATGGTCTCTTAACACTTAATAGCTTCATCGGGCTTGTTGGTATCCTTGGAATTCTAATTCCTACTATGTATTTTATTGTGATGTACCGTAGTCCGAAAACAACATCTGTTGAGCGTTCACGTTTACTAGCCTATATCCCTTTATTTATAGCAGCTGTTATGTTTTGGGCCATTCAAGAACAAGGCTCAACTATTTTAGCAAATTATGCTGATAAACGGACACAGTTAGAATTTGCCGGTTTTCACATTTCACCAGCATGGTTCCAATCTTTAAATCCATTGTTCATCATTACTTTAGCACCTTTATTCGCATGGTTATGGGTTAAATTAGGGAAACGTCAGCCAACTATACCCCAAAAGTTTTCGATTGGCCTATTCTTTGCTGGTTTATCATTCCTAGTAATTTTGGTTCCCTCTTATTTTGGAGGAGCCGGTTCATTAGTTAGCCCATTATGGCTTGTACTTAGTTATTTCCTTGTAGTAATTGGAGAGCTTTGCTTGTCACCTGTTGGTATGTCAGCAACCACTAAACTTGCTCCATCTGCGTTCTCAGCACAAATGATGAGTTTATGGTTCTTAGCCAATGCAGCAGCACAAGCATTAAATGCTCAAATTGTAAGATTTTACTCTGCGGACACGGAAATGGTCTATTTCGGGGCTATCGGAATCACTTCATTGATTTTAGGATTTATCCTATTGGCAATATCACCAAAGATTCAAGGCTTTATGAAAGGCTTACGTTAACAAATGTAAAGCCAGCTTCTCCTATCATGGACAAGCTGGCTTTTTTTGTTTTTCGTCAACACTGTATGTTACTGAACCCTAACGGATTTTCATTATGTACTCCGCTTTGCGGGGATAATATCTATCACTTTCACGAACCAACGATACAACAAATATCCCAAATATACCCCAATAAGGTTCAAAATAAGATCATCTATATCCAAACTTCCTCTTTGAAAAACATACTGGCATATTTCTATGATTGAGATTGAGAAAAAGGGAATAAAAAACTTTGGAATACCGGTCATCTTTTTTCCTTTTCTGGATAGCAGGTAAAGTCCAAATGGAATGAATAATCCTACATTTGCACCTAGATTATAAAAAGAAACAAGCCAATTCGAATCACCAGTTAAATAAGTGCTGATTGTAGAAAACGGGATAATGTTATATGAATATTCCTGCCCCTCAGGTCGGAAGAAAAGTAAAACTAGCAAAGAGAAACTATAACCACTTATCGCTACCTGCCAATACAATCGGGGTAGTTTTATTGTTTCCCCCCTGACCAATAAGACGATCATCAACACAGAGACTACAATACAAACCCATGCAACCATGATCACCCAAGGGTTCAAATAGAATAGGAGTTGAAGAAAAATAGGTAGACCACCGAAGAATAACCCCTGTGAGAACAGAAGCGTAAGCAATAGCGTTTTATAAGTCATATGGGGCCCTCCTTCTAACGAATACCATTACATCCTAGGCTATTGAGGACATACCGTCAATATGAAAGATATAGCGCTTGGTACAACACTCATAAGATTTCCTACTTTTTCTCTCCGTTGACATACTCCTTAACACGTAATTTCTGACCGACTTTTATTATATATATATATATTGGTATCTATCGGCTATCGTACTGTTTAGCCAAGAAAGATACCGTGTCACCTGACTTCCACCTGACCCCCTTCATAAAGTCCATAACGATGGGTATTTTCAAATGGAACGACCACCGGGATAGGATAAAGTTGTCCTATTTTTTAAAATAGATTCATAAGATAAACGTGCACAAAAGTTCGGAGGGGAAAATCATGTTTATAGTTTTTGAAAAAGCCGTTCTTATAATGGGTTTACTTCGTTTGCTTTCGGGAAGTATAGAAATATTCGCAGCTATACTCATGTTAAGACTTAATGATATCGAAAAAGCGTTGGTTGTGAATAGTTCCCTCGCACTCGTTGGACCTATAATACTTATTAGTACAACAGCTGTTGGTTTATTCGGGATGACCGAAAAGCTTTCCCTCTTTAAAGTTTCATGCATCTTTATAGGAGTGACCATTATATTTATTGGAATAAAAAGCGAATAATAAGCATAAAACAACCATTCTCAATAAATGGGATTGCCCATGATAAAACATTTTGGCACCTTTTTGATTTCACCAACGATATTTTCAGATTATCTACATATATGACAGCCATTTCTACAATTCACTTAATCAACTTCTTTAATCTCAATAAGAGAAGGGATTAGATATGGTGTGTAGTGTGGTATCTCGAAGTACTTGATAATGTTTCATTCACCATCCAGAGCTATCATTTCACTCGCAGTTTTTGACCGATTTCAAGGTAATTGGGTTTAACCTTAGGGTTCAGAGCTAAAAGTTTAGACACACTTGTTCCATATTTTATGGCAATGCTATAAAGGGTATCACCCTTTACAATCGTGTGAGTGTTACTTGGTACCTCCTCTTTCCTTTTCAAATTGAATGATTTAACGATTCCATTGACATGTCCTTGAGCCAAATTTTCAATACAAGCACTCTTTTTCAACTTAGAGGCATCAGAAACATTATCGATGAAGCCATTTTCAGTCAATAAAGCAGGCATAGTGGATTCCCGAAGCACATGTAAATTTCCCGTTCTTTGCCCACGATCTTTCAAATCCACAAGTTTCAGAATTTCAGCGTGGATATTATCCTGGTACTTTTTAGTAACCTGATTAGTGGATGTATAAATATAATCTTCATATCCTTGTCCACCACCGGCATTAATATGGACGGACAAAAAGAAATCAGCTTCCCAAGCATTTGCTTCGTTTGTCCGTGCCGATAAGGACGGATACGTATCTCCTGTACGACTCATCTTTGTCGATACATTCTTATACCGTGCAAGAAACTCCCTGATTTTTTTAGCAATTTTTAATGTAAGATTTTTTTCTTTCAATCCATTTCATATAGTGCCTGAATCTTCCCCCCCATGACCTGGATCAATATATATTTTCACCATAATTATCACCTCCTATTAATTCTATGTATGTCCCCTATAAATGCTTGTACATATGTCATTTGATTACCCTCAAAGCAGTGATACACGACTAAAGAACTGCATAATACAGGGATGGCCCTTATTAGAATGACAGTACAGCATATATTCTTTTAAATTCAAATGATTATTACATAAAAGTATGTTCTACTCTTTGAAACTGACTACTTCTTAAAAAGAAAAGGCACTCATGTCTGATGAGTGCCCTACATGTTAATTATCTATTCCAAAACGGTCTGCAACGATTAGAGTTATTAACATTGCTTCCGCAGTCTAAGTTTTCTTCCACTGTTTCATATACTTCCCGTTCCCTTACAGGATAATAATGTTCATTTCTAACAATGGTTCTATTTACATTGATAACTTCAGTAGGGTGTATATGCTTCACTACCCGTCGATTCACTCTGGTATTAACAACCGTTTCAGTTGGGCTAGTAATCACTTCTTCCCTTTGTTCACGGCACTTCCTACAATTACAACTCATTATAAAATCCCACCTTTAGTTAGTTTTAGTACTTACAGTGTAGCTTATGATGTAAGGTGGTAACTTGTACTAAACGAATACACTAATTTTTATATTGGTCAGGATAATATAAATGAAACCACTGAATGAGTCATTACTAGTCAAAAATAGATCATTTGTATTTATAATCAAAGTAATACAAGAATAAAGGAAGTTATACGGTTCCCCTCAACAGCACTGCCAATTAAAGATAAAATGACCAAAATTACCCGCTTACAATACTAATTCAATAGTGCTACTATTTATTTAGGTTTTTTTACCTATTTTAAATATAAGTCAAAAATTAAACACGGAATTTTAGAGTAAAACCAAGTTTTAAGGAGGAAATAGCATGGGATTCTTAGATGGATTAATCGGTAATGCTTCAACGATAAGTAAAGATGAAGCAATAAAAGAACTAGAACAGATTCTAGCGAATGGTGAGGATGTAGATGCTGCGTTTAAATTAATAAGAGATTTGATTGTATTTACAGACAAACGCCTTATATTAGTGGATAAGCAAGGAATTACTGGCAAAAAGGTAGAATACCATTCCATACCTTTTAAAAGCATTTCCCATTTCAGCGTAGAAACTGCTGGACACTTTGATTTAGACGCAGAATTAAAAATATGGATTTCAGGTGCACAAACACCAGCTGTATCAAAACAATTCAAAAAAGATAAAAGTGTTTATGATATTCAAAAATTATTAGCTGCAGTCTGTGGGTAATTCAACGAATATTGATTATCATAGTTGAAAGAACATAGGCTTGTTTTGGGGATTCTTATATGGAAGAAAGTTAAATTTAATATCATTGAAATTAACACCGGCTTTCAGATGATGACCAGTAGAATATTGCCGAACTGTATACAGTCCTGGTCTCTCTGAGCTGATGCTTGTTCACCCTTTGCACCTCCCGTTAAAAAAACGGTTTTTTCGGATATAATATGTAATTTATTCATTATGATGTATACAATAAGTAATATATGCACGTAAATCATTACTTATTGTATAGCATCTAGAACAAATTGCTTACATATCTATTCAGGTTTAATTTCAATTGTAAATGAGCCTTCTTCTTTAAGTATCTTCATATAGCGATTATCATCTTGATCCTCTTTGTACCAAGGTACATAAATATTTTTTAGGGGCTTTTCATTTGTATCTAATAGTTGGATATACATAATGTCATGGTAATTAAATAATCGCCCTAGAATATTAGGTCTGTCTTCCACCTTATTACTTGTAGGATTATTAATATATGCACCAAGAAGATCATCATTATCCGTTGGGGAGTATTCAAGTTCTGTTTGGTGCGTATATGAAATTTCTAAATCTATACGGCTGCTATGATAAGAATTTTCTAATGCATGATCATCCTTTAGGTGTTAGTTCAGCATATGTTAGACCTAAAACACGCTCTGTTGGAATGATAATTGATTCACAATTCTCAAAAACCACTTCTATGTACTTAGCATTATCCATTTGAGCTCACTTCCTTTTTATTATCTATATAGGTAATTATAACAATAAAAGTAAAGTGAAATGTGATTTATTCATACAATCCCTTTCATCCTAAACTTACTTGACCTTTTTAATTCACGATGACACTTAATTTTAACTTTACTTTATAAGAAGTCGTTTGAAACATACTTAGAAAGTATCAAAGTTAATATAAATAAAATAAAGCCCGTCAGATAAAGTAGAAATTCAGTTGTGCCATTAAAGCGCCCTTTTATGGAATAACCAAACAGCTTCTTATAGCTTATTTAGTCTAATAAAAGTTCCATAAAATACTGAAAAGAAAACAATAAAAGGAGATAGGTTATTTTAATAAATCATCGACTATTAGTCTCCAAATCATGTGATGATAGCCTTCGCCCAATAATTCTCTAAGAAATAATCAGGATCTCCATATTTCATTTTCCAGATTTTTTGTGCACTTGTATATCCACTATCTAAACAAAATTCTTCTATACCCTTATTATGCAGTGTCAAATATATTTTATTTAATAGTAAATTACAGCTGTGGAGTGATCGTATTCGTGTCTTGAATAGACATTCTTTCACGCACGACACGCTCCATACGAGTAAAGTACCGTTTTTGCATCACGTGACATGCCAGCTTCTTCAATCGTACTCCAAACGTCTTCCTCAGTAGCTCCGTATCTGCAGCGACAGCATGTATTCCTTTCTTGGAAAATGATGACTCCAACCGTGCCCTAATGGGAGCGAACATGCATACATGAAGGCGATAAAATGGCCGGACGTCATGGTAACAAAGGTGTAATCTCAAGGATCCTTCCTGAAGAAGATATGCCTTACATGCCTGATGGAACACCGGTTGACTGTACCCACCTCATTTAGATCTTTTAAAGCATTATCTCTATCTTTACTTATAAGATCGCCTGGTGCACCGTATTCAATTGTACCAATTATTTTATCTCCATCTAAAGCAATCAGAAAAAAACGTTTTTCACCATTACTTGACAAGTCACTTTCTAAGTAGATTTTCTTAGCTTCAATTTCGTTTTCTATGTCCTCTAGCTTATCCCCTATACCTTCTTTAATAAATGTATCGTTCTAAAAAATTGATTTAACTCTTTTATATCCTCAGTTCTTGGCCTTCTAATCTCTAAGTAAAGCACTCTAGAGCCTCTTTAAACTTAATACCAATTATTTAAAATTACTGTTAAGGACTTAATCATTTTTTTCAACAAAGGTGTTTATCATATTACAGATAAGCGCCCTTTAACAGAATAACAAAGCAATTCCAAGGTTTGTTTGAGTAAATATTTACTTAATCCCCATTTGTTAAGATTACATGTTCATCAATTGCACATTTTATATTTTCTTTAATGTTATAAAAATGAGGGGCAATCTTAAAAATAGAGTTGAAATATTGAGCCTAATCTACCTTTCTTGCTTATATGATTGATATTGATATTCTATTTATTATCCTTTTTTCCTCCTATTCTTATTTACCTATCCTGCTCGGTTAGTTGAATAGAGGGAAAAATAATATAGTTAAAATAAACCCCTATTATCGGCATCACCGAAGAAAAAACGAATAACATCTTTCACTAAGATTAAAGTTCAAGGGGCTGTCCCAAAAGGGGTAATTATACCGAAATTGTATAAATGGTAAAAGGCAGAAACGTTGCTTTAACAACATTTCTGCCTCTTTATTTTTGTGAAATTCCCTGGAATAAGGACTTATTAGACAGCCCCTTGAACTGCGACATAAAATTGATAGTGAATACTGATGTAGTAGGGCTAAAGGTTAAGTGAACAATTTCGGTGCATATATAAACAAAGTTTTGTCGTGAGTGTGGGTGTTTTGTGTATTTAAAAAGTAAACATAAATATAAAGTATTCACCCACAAAATAAAAACCCTCAACGCTTAGAGCGTCAAGGGTTCAAAGAATTAATACGTGCTCATATATTGTTCGCGTTCCCAAGGGTGAACTTGCGTGCGGAACAGGTTTTTATTACTTTTTTACATATTTATCCGTGTTAATAACAGTTATAACAAGCGTTTTACTCATTTGATTAGTTTATAAGTGTTTATAGATTGTGATCAAAGTGGTCAATCGGTGGTCAAATTTTTAACTGCTTTTACAGCTCAGTAGCGCACAAAAAAAGACCCCAATTATTGCTTATTGTTTACCTTTAAAACTAATGATGTTGATGCTGCATGTGTAAATGTAGGTGTAACTAAAGAAAAGATTAAAATAACTGCTAAGAGTAGCTTCTTCATAAATACCTCCTGGATGAATGTAAGTATACATTAATATAAAGTCCAGGTATATTGTATCAGTATTTCTTTTTTTATCCAATTTTTATAAAACTTTATACCTATACATTTTTAAACATAATAAAACCTTCCATCGCTGAGAGGTCTCATTTAACTATAAACTGATGACTCCAATCTTCCATAAAGGCCATAAACGGTGATACGCTGGAATTACGTAATCCTTCTTTTATACTCCAGTTAGTGTACTGATCCAGTAGCTTGAAGATTGCCTCTGCATGTTGTTCAGTCGTCGGCTTAATACGCCCATATAGAGTCTTCAAGCTCACTTACAGTAAAATCATATACATCTTTGTTGAAACGATATTCAATGGATTCAGACATGAGAAAAAAAGGTCTGTATGCTTCTGGAGAATGAGTAGTGGCTAAGAATTGCTGTTTGGCTTGTTGGTTATACATTTTACGCCCCCTTTAACTCATCATATTCACATTATAGCTGAAATATTTGCCAAATGCTGCGTTAAGAAATAAGGAGAAAATTAACCTCTCTCATACTCCCTTATGCTACCATATTATCCCTTTTTCAAGCCTATAACACGGTTAAAAGATGTCTTTTATTGGGTGATACTTAGTGAATATAAAAAAGGTGAGAATACTACAAATAGTATTCTCACCTTAAATATTGATTTACTCAAATCCTAATCTAAAATATACGACTCGTTATTACGAGTGACCTTCCATTTAATACCTTGATCTTCTTTGAAGTTCATCCATTTCTGAATCGATAGAACTTAATTCATCTTCAATGTCCTCTAATTTTCTCATTCTTTCTTTATGTCGCAAGTTAGTATGATACAAATTAATACATTCCTTTATCGTATCTGCCCGTGAGGATTTTATGTATTTTATAAATTCCGAAATAGCTTCGAAATTCTGATAATCCTCTGGAATACCACTTAATGTCGCCATTCTCTCTTGACTGTCTTTAATCCTTTTTATAGCACTTTTCATTTTGATTTTACGTTTCCCTGCAGATATTGTCATCCAAATAAAGACAACAAAAGGCAAGATAGCAATAGTAGGATTTTTATCTGTATCGAGAGCAGTCTGTAGAAAGGAACCGATAACAGCATAAGCGAATAACGGAGTGACAATAAATGACCAAAGGATACGTCTTCCCATTCCATTTTTACTCACGATATCAGAGATAGCTAATCGCTCATTTCTTTGGATTCTTACTTCAGGTTCATACAGTCGCAATGTTTCTAAAAGTGTCATCTTTCACAGTTCCCCCTTAATTTCAACGGTTAATTTTACCACAATAAGAAAAGCAACTCAATATTTCCTAATTATTTTTACCTAGAAAAATAATATAATCTGTTTATATCAAGTTATACTTCATTCAAATTAACTATTTCAGCACATTTAGAGATAAATAAAAGCCACCTATTAGGTGACTTAATCTTTCATTAAAAATAATACTACCTAAATTGCGATATACCCTTTATCTTGCAAGGTAGTTGCAGAATGATCATCCGCAGGAAGGTATCCTTCTTTTAATAGCTCATTCAGATAAATTTTATTATAAATAAACATAAATATCAGACCAGAAAAGCCAAATGTAACAACTGAGGCTAAAAATATAATAATTCCCCATTTCCAATCTCCTCTAAAAAGAGCTGGGAAAAAACTAAAGAAAAAGACTGTCCAGCTAAACCCTACTTTCACTGTTTTAGTCATGTGCGTTTGTGGATGTTTTAAATTAACTTTCATTAAAATCTCACCTTTTCTATTATATAATTACTCGGCTTAATGCTTTACTCCTAATTATCAATACGGTTACCTATTATACTATAATAATATATTTTCAATAGAAAAAATAGTATTTACATAAAACTTTTGAACTATATTATCATAACACTATGGGTTTTATTAAATCAATATATAAAAAAGCCACTGTTTTAAGTGGCCTTTGTTACTATTCTTCTTCGATGTACGTTACATTAAGTTCATTTTCTAAATCGGTAACAGCTTCTTCACCAGTAGCATATTCTTCTTTAGCTTCATCTATATATTCCTCAAATGTGATACCGATATCAACTTTTATCTTAGTGAAATTTGAAAACACTCCAATTTGACTATTTGCGGAATCTTTTAAACTTGAAACAATTTTATTAAGTTTTTCTACTTCCTCTTCAGTAAAATCTGTACCATACTTTTCAGTTTCTAATTTTATCAATTCTAAATCATCTTTAACCCATGCCAACCTATCAATTGAAAGATCAGCTGACTCGTTTATTTCCTCAATAGGCGTAGAACTGTCATTAACTAAATTAAAGCCATATATTTCCCCATCGGGACCATTTGGGTCAAGTATTTTCATATCTGTATGTATATCCTTCATAAACGCAGCCTCATAGACATTCTTAAATGTATCTATATCTTTCATCGCTACATAGATTTCTTCAGATGATAGGGAATCTATATCTTTTTCAAGCGTGTTGAATTGTTCATTCATATGATCATCATCATTCATCGCAATTAAAGCTTTGCTACCAATAGCATTTGCTATAATATTAAAGCCATTTCTTATGGGTGCAAATGATTCTTCTGTAACATACCCTACTTCTTCTTGTCCTTCTTTACGCTCATTTGATACAATTTCAAGTCTTTCTAAAACATCTTCTCTAGCTGCATTAGCTTGTTCGTCGCTAACTATCATTTCTGGATCATTAGACCCTACTGAAGTCTCTCCTGAATTGCAACCTGACAAAGCAATTGCAACCATAGGTAACACTAAGAGTTTTTTTAAGTGTAACATTTAAATCCTCCTAAAATATTTAATAAATTACAGCAATTTATTATATCATTAAAACAATAGTCATATGGAAATATAGGAATAATATAAGCTAATTGTAAATCAAAAGGATATTATAATTAAAGTAATATAGTTTTTTAGATAAAAAGAAAAGCCACCAGGTAAAGGTGACTTAAGTTAGCTATTCACTCTAATTCTAAACGATAACCTTTCTTTCTAAGTTTCCTCTCTGCAAGTTTTTGCTTCATTTCATCTGATATGTTGTCATCCTTTATTAGATGCCCCAATAGCACATTAAGCATCTTTGCAACATCTTGAAGCCTATATTCATCCTCATTTAGGAGATCCTTTACTACTGTTAGCGATGATTCCATTTCAAGAAAAACATTTACATCTTCAATATTATCTAATACTTGCATGGCTAACTGTGCTGTACGTTTTCTATAACCTTCTAAGTAGGATAATTCCTTTTGTAGTTCAGTTTTGAGGCGTGATTTCATGAGAGACCTCCTTTGGGGATTATGCTTATTCTATTTCTTAGGAGTAATGTTAACAGTCTTCTTATAGTTGTCAATCCGCTGCCAAGTAAATTCTTCTACCACTTCTTCTACGTTAACAACATTCAAACTTTTAACTTTCTCTATAATCTCTCCTTATTAATTCCTAAAGCTTCTGATGTTGTTTCTAATGCTGGGAATGCAAATTGCTTTACTAATTCATCTTCTATGCCTAATAGGAAATCCATATTCAACACCTCCAAATTTATTTTAATCAAATATAATAAATAGCATTTAACTTACATCAATTACTCAAGAAATTTTCAATGAACATCAGGATAGAGTTTCGGATTGGTACCAAGAATTCTATTAGCACCTTTGTCACCATGACTCAAACCAATAAATACTTTTTCCTATGTAAATGCAATTCGCTGATTCAATGACAGTTAAGCCTAGGTCCAGGAATGGTTTTGATCTTGATAGATTGATTGCTTCCCTAGATAAGATTAAACCTATAGGTACATATGCATTTGTACTGCTGGCTAGTTTCATTATACCTTCTGTAGTGTTTCAAGAACTAGACTCGAAAAAGAAACTCATGGACGAACTGGGAAAAAAAGCACGTTATGTTAGCAAGCAACTTGATAAATTGCGTCAACAAGGTAAATTGCATGAAGGTGTTCAACTATCTAATGGAGGAAAACTAACTGCAATTTATGGGCACATGAAAGATACAGTAGTAACTCCAGGTCAAAAACCTGAATGGGAAGAAAACTTAGAGAATGCTTCTGATAATGTCTTGGACAAGATTAGACTCATCGATATTTATTTGTAGCCCCTGATCCTTCTGTCTCATTCCCCTTTTCCTTACATACTCCTTTAATTTGTTTTTTAGCGAAAGAGGTGATTTTTATTGGAAAGCTTTAGAAAACGTGGATCTACCTGGCAGTACAGAATCAAATATATTGATCCTACTACTCGTGAATCAAAGGAGATTTCCAAAGGTGGATTTAAAACTAAGAAAGAAGCTTCAATTGCAGCATCTGCTGAAGAAGTTAAATTATCAAATGGTTTAGAATTAGATAGGGACAATGTTCAGTTGAAATTGTATTTAAGAGAATGGCTTCTTGAATATAAGAAGGATAACGTTCGAAAAAATACGTATATATTGCATGAACGCAATATAGAGACTAAGATAATTCCCTACTTCAAGGATATCTATTTGAAAGATTTAACTCCTTTAAGGTATCAAAAATTTTTAAATCATCTTAGTGACCAAGGTTACAGTAACCGAACAATAGAAATAATTCATACTACTATGTATAGTGCTTTACAAATAGCTGTTCGCCCATTGCGTAAGCTTGATGAAAATCCTTGTAAAGATGTTGTTATCCCTAAGAAGAATGAGAAAAAGAAAACAGAGCTTCAATATATTAAGTCTGATGATATCCCTGCATTCTTACGGGTAGCTAGAAGAGATAGCTATGTATATTACATGTTCTTTAAAACTCTATTAGAAACTGGCCTGAGAAAAGGTGAAACTGCTGCATTGCAAAGTAAGGATTTTGATTTCAAAGAAGGATATATTACTGTTAATAAAACGTTGGATTTTCAAACTCGTGCTGGAGAAAGTAGATTTGGGGAAGCTCAAACGTATGGATCAAATCGCAAAGTGAAAATGAGTGATTCTTTATCGAAGGAATTGTCCAAGCATATGGATTATTTAAACACTCAGAGAATAGTTTATAACGACATATACCATCATGAGTTGGACTTGGTATTCTGCAGAGAAGATGGCAACTTTCTACCTAAGCCTACCTATTCAACGCATTCAACAGAGTAATTCAAAAAGCAGGAATAGAAAAATTACCAGTCCATGCATTGCGCCATACTCATGCAGTATTATTATTAGAGTCTGGAGCTAGTATGAAGTTTGTTCAAGAAAGACTTGGACATAAAAACATAACCATCACATCTGATGTTTATTTTCATATCTCGGACAAGATAGAAAACAGATCAGTGGATGATTATGATAGTTACATGAAAAACTTATTAAGCTAATTTTTTAGGATTATTTGGTGGTCAAAAAGTGGTCAAACGTTAATTCTTCTGACTCACTTTTATATTGACCACCATTTTTCATCCATAAAACCTTGTTATATCAACGTTTTTGAATTAATACGTGCTCATATATTGTTCGCGTTCCCAAGGGTGAACTTGCGTGCGGAATATATTCTATAGAAGTAAAACGGATAAAAACATATTAAATATGCTTAATTATCGTGATTTCCCAAATGAATATAATCATAATAAATCAAAATCCATCTAACTTTTATGGGCAATTTTATGGGCACATATTAATAATAAAAACAAAAGAGCACAGCGGAAGAATTAAGTATTGGCGTAAAAGCATTTAAAGAATTTATGATGAAAGTTAAAGCAGGAACTAAAATGATTAAGGGCCAGTTCGCTTACTTCAACGGAATTGTGAACAAATTGATGACAAAGCTTTATTTTGATGAAGAATTTTTTGCTGGATAACTATGTACAGAAACGATTACATATTGATAAAGCTAAAATATATAAATTTGATATTTCAGAGAAAAAATTCGAAACTTCCATTTATAATCTTATCCATAACTGATAATATACCTGAGTATCATATAGGTAATTTTAACTACAAAATTGAGCATAATATCAAAATCACTAGATTTTGTGAAGAGTTAATTAAGTATATTGAAAACCAAATAACAAAATCCCTCTAAATTATGGAATGTATTTTCTATAAAATTGAAGTATAGCTAATGAAAGGACTGACGAAGATTGGGATAATTCTAGCTATATACGAATGAAATTTAAAGAAATCACTGGATACACTTTGGATGATTCAATGTAAAAATTATTGATAATTTTAGCCATAAGTTCAGTCCTATGTACTTACTTTTTAAATTAGATATAAGTCCCTCTCGGTAAGAGAAGGGCTCTTTCTTTATGCAATATATCTAACAAGAAATTTCTTCATTGGAATTAACCATTCATACAAGCTCCCTTTTATATCCTAAATTTCATACGAACCATTACTCTTATTCGAGTTGTTTACGAACAAACGTTTGTATATAATAATAAAAAAAGGAGATGGGTTTATGATAAAGGATAGAGGCACAATTAAGTGGACATCTTTAATGCTTCCTGAGCATGTAAAGGCTCTGAGGGATTGGGCAGTAGAAGATAAGCTAGAAAAGAAGCCTGAACTAGATGAACAAGCATTTGAACAGATAGAAATTGTCGTCATGGATTCTTTAAACTACACCCTCCCTATTCATTTAACTATATGGGAAAACGGTCTATACACTATATTCTCATGTATTGTCGCCAAAGTAAATCTGGTATCCCGGCAACTGAAACTGGAACTACAAGATGATATGATTACCGTTACCCTTGATTCCCTCGTATCAGTGGAGAGGGTTTAGTTATGACCAGAATACCCACCCACGATAGGGATATAATCGAGTAAGAAATCTATTTACCTATGTTAATAAAATTGCTTGAACGGGATCGGCTGATTATTGAAAAGGCTCCACTTAAATTAAATAGACCTTACTTGGAGTTAGTTGAAAATGCAATCAGATCCGTTCAAAAGGACCTAAAAATAACTAGGTTAGTGAGGTTAAACGGGATAGTGATTTTACGATGTATTCATTCATTTACAACGGTTACGAGGTATTTCATAATTATTTTAATCCTAGATTAAGAATAGATGTGCAGAATTGTTGAAGTTTTATTTAGAACAACGTTAAAAACCCCTCTCAATAAGAAAGATGTATGTTTCTATAAATCACAATGCTATAATTTCTAATAAAGAATAAAATGGAAATTAAAGAGGGGTTTTTATGTATAAATCACAAAAAAACTATCATTCAATTAATTTAACCAAAGAGGATATTTTAGAGTTAGAAAGTATATTGGAAGATAATTTTGCCATAGGTAATACTAGAAAAAATTTTAATGTAGAAACTCCAAACAGGTCTTTAGAGCCTATGTCTATGTATGGATTTTTTGATGAACAAGTACCCAAAAATCTAGATTCCATTAGAATGAAATACACAGAATCTGCACAAGCACAAGGTTTTTCTTCAGTAAAGTATCTTAGCGTTTCTATCTATAATTTTGGAATTATTGTATCAATAGAAGGTGTAGATGAGGTATGGGTAAATGGCATGGCTCAGGTTATTAATACATTTTTTAAAGAAAAAAATCTATTGTTTTACAGATAGCAAGTTATACCTCTTTTGTAGCAGGGGGAATATTAACACTCTGTGCGATTTCTATTGTTAGTTCAATAAAAGAAGAACAGATACTTTCTTCTTTTTTATCTGGTCTCTTATTTTGCTTGATGTTGGTGTTATTCTATCTGATCTATAAGAGAAAAATTTTCCCACCAGTAAAGCTTAAATTTACTACTAAAGATAAAAAAGACTGGGGACTAATTTGGGCTGCTATAGGTACAATAGTTACAATAGTGGGGACTGTTTATACGATTTTCAGCGGGTGAAAATAAATTACAATGCGAGTATTTTTCATTAGCTATATTTTTACCCCCCCCCCCCCAACCAACCTCATACCATGCTCCCCCTGTGGGGGGGTGTTTTTTTTGTGTCTATTTCACCCCTGCTTTATTGGATATTTAAAAGCTAATCTAGAAGTCATTAATAGATTTAAATATAAAAGTCACGCTTTTGATTATTTCACTCGTATTTTTTGACCAATGATAATGTTGTATTTTCTATCAAGGTCATTCCAAACTTTAATCTGTTTAATTGTGCTACCATATTTCTTCGCAAGATCAGATACAGTATCGCCTTTTGTAACTTTGTGATAGGTAAATTCAGCTGTGTATGGCACTTTAAGTTTTTGACCTACAGCGATTTTATCAGGATTCATTACCCCATTCAGGCTTTGTATCGCTTTAACAGTTGTATTATATCTATTAGAAATAGCAGTAAGAGTATCGCCTGATTAAACTATATAAGAGATGGATTTTACACTCCCAGCTGTATTCTTTACGGAAGTACTTTTTCTATCAAGTACCTCATTATCATATTTAACAAGATTATTCGCTTCAATAATGGAAATAATCTTGGCTTGATAGTCTGGATCAGTCGCATATCCTGCTTCGTGGATTGCCTTAATTTGAGCCTTATAATTGGTAAAGCCAAGGGCTTTTTTATAACGGCCGTTTACATTAAGGAAAGACCCGTAATCTTTAATCGAAGTGGACCAATTCGGATAGGAACGAAAGTTTGCTGTAATTTTATAGGTTACTCCACCGTATACTTCCCATGTGCGCATGGCTGATGAATTACCACTGTAGTTACCTTTAATGCCAAATAGGTTGTTATACTTTTTGGAAAGTCCAGATGTACCCCATGATGATTCAAGTGCTGCTTGTGCAATTGCGACAGACGGTAATACTTTATAAACCTCCCATAGTGAGAGAGCCTCATCTTTTACTTTCCTAATAAAATTTTCAGTTTTTGCACTCATCTAAATCATCTCCTTTTGTTTTTAAAAAAAGTAAATAGCACCCGAAGGCAGCTTATTTTGTACTTTCTATACGATTCTTTAATACTTCATAAAGACCAGTACCTCCAAGCCCTGCATAAGCTTCGGCCCACAATCTTAAAGTGATATCCATATCTGTAAATGGAAATGCCACGGATCCTATTCCTAATCCTGCAACCAAACTTACAATAGGTAATGCATTGTTTGGTAATTTAACTGTCCTTTTAATAACTTGAACAAATGCCGTGACTATAGGTGCTAAGATAGTTGTAAAGATTATTACTTGCTGCATGACTTCGTTTTCCACAACCATTCCTCCTTATGGTAAAAAAGCTTGTACAATTAAATAAAGAACGCCACTGCCGCCGAATACAGCGACAGTAACCCTTCCCCATGATTTCCCACTTCTGTTTTCTCGTTTCAATATTTGGCTGTTGCTCTTGTGTATCCTTCCCAATAACATGATCAAGCAATTTATTTGTTATCATTTTATTCTCGTTGACTAGGTCCCTGGTTGATTCATTCCCCTTCATGACGGTTAGTTCTAAACTGCTTTGTCCTGATTGTAATTTAGCAAGGTCAGTTTTAAGTAGAGATACATCTTGCTGAAACTTTTCATCATTTTACTTCAACTGCAAAAGTTGTTCACGGTGACTTTCGAGTTCTTGATCTACTGCTTTAAATTTTTCATCATGTTCCTGAACCTTACTTTCCAATTCCATCCCCTCCAATTCCCTCATTTCCCTATACCCCTCTCTATTTATCCATAAAAAATACACCCCCTAAGAGGTGCATAGTTTGTTACTTGTATAAAATCTAAAAAAGTACCGTGGCTTTAACTTCTTAGTTGTATTATCTCGTATTCGAGCACTTAATAAATCCTTGTTTAGACTCATTATTAGAAACATATCTAACCTTATACCATTTAAAATCTTTAGATACATCTTTAATATCAACTCTAATACCATAAGGAATAGCAGTAATAATTTTTGACTTTATGCTAGGTGACTTCCGTAGGTTCAAACCATTCGAGCTATTGATGATTGCATAATCTGCTGCATTAAAATTTGCATTTATATATTTTGTTTTAACATATCCTTTAATAATCTTACCATTCGGTTTTTTATGGGTCACTTGTACCCAATTCTCTTTTTTCTTCACTAAAAATTTCTTCACTTTCAACTCATTTGGTGTATACATTCCTTCATTGTCTTCATAACCACTTTTAATTGTAGCGATTTTCTTACCATTAGGCTTCTTATAAAGAGCTATAGAATCTCCATCAATTAGGACTTTATAATTTGACTTCGGGCTATTAGTTGCTGCCTCTGCAGTTGATGTTAAAAAAGGTGTTATTATGCTCAAAATAAGAGCAATTGCAATGATTATCTTAAATATGTTTTTCAATTCTATCTCCCCTTAGGTATTATTTACTATCTTATATTAGCAAATAATACCTAAAAAGTATTTATTTATTTATAAAAGAGATAAAATATACACTTCTTTGGGTGTTTGCTTTGTTGCGCATAATCTTCCAAGTTACACAAAAAAAATCCAACAAACCATTATTGACTTTTTTCGGTAAATTAACAAATTGTTTTATTTCTTTCATTTACGATAAAATTTTGCATCTACCAAACCAACCATTCCTTCCCCTGTAATATTAATACCAAATATATCTTTGTCTGAAATATCTATATCTATTGGAATAGGAGCCTCTCCATCTTGAAGATAATACTTACTTTCTTTCCAAGAATAACGGTCTTTGCAGTAAATCGTCAAAGTCGAGATTTGTTTACTACTTCCTACTTTATGCGTTTTCCAGTATTCATTAAGTGCAAAAAAAGCTGTAAAACGATTGTAATTACCATTAGTCAAGTGAAAATTTGGGCTAGCAAGAGAACCCTTGTTTTTCATATAAATTCCGTGATTATACAACTCATTTCGATTACTTTTAAATTTTAAAGCTGGCAATAAACTGGGATTATCTTCAATTAACCAATTTTCTCCTTCTGGCATTTGCTCAATATAGGAAAATGAAAAACGCTTTTCTACTTCATTTGTTTCTTCCTCAAGGTATGAAACAGTCTTAGCTGGAAGATGATCTATTTTTTTAGTATTACGTTGTGCCTCACCTCTCCATTTATATTCTGCTACATCCTCAAATCTTATGCTAGCTTGTTCAAAATTCAAATTATTTATCAAACTTTCTGTGTCTCGTAATGCAAAAAAAATTTCTCGTTCATAATACACACGATCCAGTTGTACTTGTGCTGGACTTATATAAGATTTCATTAATCCCTCACGCTTTTTTTTATTTTTCACCTTTTTAATATTTTCAGTAGAGACTCTTGTCATATCTTTTTCTAACTTTTCATAAGATTTATCTGCAATGGTTTCGAAATCTCCTGCATCTAATGAAGCGATAAATGTATTAGTACTCTTTTTAAGATTCTCTCCTTTAACCTTAGCAATTTCATAATATTCTGCTTGAGTAGTTGGGTATTTCAAATACTTTGCTGAAACATAGGCTTTTCTATCTTTATTTTTGTATTTGTATTTTATTGTGGACCAACCATTATTGTTTTTTACATATACAGTTACTTTTTTACCTTTATTCAAAGTCCCTAATTTTTTTGACTTAGTTGAGGCTTTTTCTCTAACATATAGTTTATCTGCCTTTACAGTTGCAGAATAAGTCTTAGTTGCTGCCTCTGCAAATGATGTTAAAAAAGGTGTTATTATGCTCAAAATAAGAGCAAATGCAATGATAATCTTAAATATGTTTTTCAATTTTCTCTCCCCTTTTTAGGTATAATTAACTACTCTATACTAGCAAATAATACCTAAAAAGTATTTATTTATTTTAAACTATTAAAAATACACCTCTATAGGTGTTTGCTTTGTTGAGTGTTATCTTCCCAATACGCAAAAAAAAGTCTCAATAGGCTTTTTTCAATCTTATATATCACCTGGTGGTAAGAACTTCCCTGAGCTTGTAAATAACTTCCCTTTTCTATATGCATTTCGACCTCTATTTTGCTCATCTACTGGTGCTTTTGAATTCGGTTTTGGTGAAATTTGATAGTTAATTATAGCTTTTTTGCTAAGCATATCATGTTCTGTTTGCTCTAAATCAATTAATTCATTCTTTAATGTTGTTATTTCATCCATTACTCGAGACAACCTCTTTTTAACAACAGATAAATCTATATTTTCCCTGGCCCAATATATTGTTTCTGATATAGCCTCAAGCTCCGATTTAAAATCACTAATTAAATCTTTATTTATCATTCTACATCCCCTCATTTTCTTTGGTATATATATATATATCGGCAAAATAATGCTGGTGATAACAAAAAAGTCAGTTTAAGACTAACTAAAAAAAAGCATCTCAAATCGTGAGATGCTCCGTACTTTTATTTTCAAATCTTAAATACTAAAGGTGAATCTTCCATAATCCTATCAATTTCTTCTTGATCAAACAGTCCGTTATAAGGTAGTGGGAAAATTTCTTCTGTTAATATTTCTTCCATCCTTTTCTCATCCTTCTCACCTAACCTATGAGGAGAAGTAATCTCTAAATTCACACTTAAAAGCTCCGCATTAAATCTATTTTGTCCAATATATCCTTCTAAAAGAAGCGTTCTATTCCCCTTTTTTACATTTACTTTTGTGATTTGTATTTGCATTTGCAATCCCCCTTATTTTCTTTATTATAAAACAAAAATAAATTTTCTAAAGATTAAGAGTCTTGTTATAACATGATGCTTATACTGATAATATTGGTTTACCAATTCCGTCTAGCCCTAATGCTTCTAAATCCTTACCGACAGCATTTCTAAATGTCACTGGAACCTGTGATAAAGTTCTTCGCTCCGCAATTATTAATGCTACATACATATCAACCATTTGTATTTCCTCCTTCAATAATAGTTTTAACTTCTGTACGAAATTCATCTGGAACTGACTCAATCGTCCTCCTATTTGCTTGTACCAATCGTACATACATATCAACCATCCTTACACACTTCCTTCGAAAGTAATTCTTCGTAAATTGTTGCTAATACTTCGAATTGGACGAGATTGTCTTCCGTAACTTGTTTTTCAAGACGGTCAACTTTTTGTTCTAATGACTCAAATACTCCTAATTCTGGATTTTGAATACCCTCTACATCTGTAGGTACTTTGACGGTCTGAATTACCGTTTCTCCGTCTTTAGTATATTCAATCACCTTCATGTCCCCTCTGATTGTTTCACGTAGTATACTCAACATAAAATTTATCCCTCCCTTAAATTAAACAAATAATACTTGCTCTAGCACCCGATGTAGAGAAATAAGATGGAGAGGTGTTCGATCCTCTTAAGTTTTTTATTTCAACAACTATACTTGAATTATATCTGAGAAATAAACCATTTAAGTTAAGTGTAGGTGTATGTGGACTATGCCATGCGTAAGTAGGTGAAGCGTAATTAACTATAGACCCTAGTGTAAGTTTCACACCGTCGATAGTAAATAGTAACAACAAACTCTGTAAATTGATTTCCACCCGCAATCATTAATCCAGCTATCAACCCACCACCACTTATAGAGAATAATGTAAGCGACTCTCCATAATTTAGATTTGATCTTCCGTAACCCGACCATTGTTGTGATAAAATACTAAAATCTTTAAAATTGGTACCACCAGGAGGAGTAGGTTTATCATAAACTTTCTTCAAAAAATTCATGACATTGCTAGAGTCTGCCGTAGTGGGATTAGGCACACCTATCAAATCTGTCTTGGTTTTAATATCTGTTATTTTATCTGTTTGGAGCTTGATAGTATCCTGAATAGCTTTTGTAGGTAAACTAATCTCTGGCATTATAAGACCTCCTCATAAACAAAAGTAAGACCATCTTTAGCAGTATTGGTCTTAAATCCATACCTATATTTCTTTTTATCAGATGTAACGAATTGATGTGGCATAGTATCCGCCTGATGTGTAGCAAGGGATTTCTCCAAATTTGTTTTCAAATCGTTAATGGTTACCATGGCCGCCTCTTTTGCAGCATCGACCTTTTCCTGGGCCCCTTCAGGAGTTTCAAATATTAAACTCTGATTGATGGTTGCAGAGATATTAGAGGTATTTCCAATCAGGGTCATAATATCAATAGTTTTCTCAACAATATCGGAGCCTCCGCCTGCAGGGATATATTCAGCGTTTGTCTTCGCATTGCCGTATGAATAAAGAACATCCTCTTTTGTATCCCTTGCTGTTAGCGCTGCACCATTTACCTCCACCTAAGTCATACCAGGTAATGTCCGTCTTCTTCGAACCATAAATTTGGGAGGATTTTATGGATTATTTTAATTCGACGCTAGATGAAGCAGGAGATTACGACTTTGTTTCCAATGTAAATACCCAAAAGTGTTCTTGTTGTGACCAAGAAGTGTATCTATTCTTTAAACACACAAAGGTGGGCGACGGCCCGCCTCTTTATAAAAGGAGGTTTTATATTGGCTAGTTTTCATAAATATAAAAAGAAAGGTTCTAATAAAAATTTTTGGGAATATCGAATCGTATATAAAGATTCGATAACTCAAAAGTTCAAAGAAAAGTCAAAGAAAGGATTTACTGGTAAGTCTGAGGCAAAATTAGCTGCAGAAGAAGCAGAAAGATTGATTCGTGAGGGTTATAATCAAACAGATGAATCTTTGAAGTTATACTTACACACATGGTTAGAAGAATATAAAAAAGGTTTGGTAGCTAAAAACACACTTGAATTGCATGAGCAAAACATTAAAAATCATATCATTCCTTATTTCAAAAACGTACTTTTAAAAGACGTTAGACCTATTTTGTATCAGAAGTTCATCAATCAACTTGCAGAAAAAGATTATAGCAGACGGACAATTGAGATTATACACCAGACTATGTTTAATTCTTTTGAAAAAGCTATTGTTCTAGAAAAAGTTAAAAAAAATCCATGTGCTGGGGTTGAAATAAGAGGAGAGAAAAAAAAGAGGGAAATACAATTTATCGAATCAGAACATATAGCTGAATTTTTACAGATTGCTTATAAGTATGATTATACTTATTGGCTATTTTATAAAGCACTAATTGAAACGGGTTTAAGAAAAGGTGAAGCAGCTGCGCTCCAGTGGACAGATATAAACTTGAAAGAGAAAACAATAAACATTAATAAATCACTTGGTTTCAAAGAAGCAAGTAAAGATAAAAGTAAGATATTTGGAGATACAAAAAATTTCAGTTCGAAGCACATCATCACTATAAGTCATGGATTCGCTATTGATTTAAGTTTCCACAAAAAATACAAAAAATAAAAATGAAATTAAATTAAACCAAATGTATCAGCATGATCTTAATTTGGTCTTTTCTAGAAACGACGGAAGTTATTTACCGAAATCAAGCCTCTTTAATTCTTTTGCCCGCATATTAAAACAAGCTAACCTTCCATCGTTACCCATACATTCATTGCGACGCACACATGCTGTTTTACAATTGGAAGCAGGAGCGAGTATGAAATATGTACAAGAACGACTAGGTCACGGTAGTATGCAGGTCACTTCTGATGTATATTCGCACATAAGTAAAAAGCTTGAAAAGGATGGAATGAACAAATTCGAAGAGCGCATGAAGAATGTCCTCAAATAATTATAAAATTATTTATGGGCATTTCAAGGGCAGTAATTATCAATCAAAATATTTCAATAAAATGCCCATAAAATAAAAACCCCTGACACCAGAGGCGCCAAGGGTTTGTGTTATTAATAAGTAGACATATATTGTTCGCGTTCCCAAGGGTGAACTTGTGTACGGAACATATCCCACTCGATTTCTTTTGCTTCGATGAAGTGTTCAAGTAAATGGTCACCTAGAGCATCCTTGATGACTTTATCCGCTTTTAATGTTTCTAAAGCCGCATATAAAGTAGATGGAAGATCGATGATGCCTTCCGCTTCACGTTCTTCTTTGTTCATGACATAGATGTTACGGTCCACTGGAGCTGGAGGAGTCAGGTTATTTGCGATTCCGTCTAGACCCGCTTTTAGGATGACCGCAAGTGCAAGGTATGGGTTTGCTGCTGGATCGACACTACGTACCTCAACACGAGTACTTACTCCACGTGAAGCCGGGATACGGATTAATGGGCTACGGTTTTTAGCGGACCAAGCAACATAGCAAGGTGCTTCATAACCAGGTACTAAACGTTTGTATGAGTTAACAGTTGGGTTAGTTACCGCTGTAAAGTTTGGTGCATGTTTGATAATACCCGCGATAAATTGTTCAGCTGTTTTGCTTAATTCTAATTTACCTTCTTTATCGTAGAAAGCATTTTCGCTTCCCTTAAATAGAGATACGTTACAGTGCATACCTGAACCATTCACACCGAATAGTGGTTTTGGCATGAACGTTGCATGTAAACCATGTTTACGGGCAATCGTTTTAACGACCAATTTGAATGTTTGGATGTTATCACAAGCTGATACAGCGTCTGCATATTTCCAATCGATTTCGTGTTGTCCTGGGGCAACTTCGTGATGCGATGCTTCAATTTCAAAGCCCATTTCTTCCAGTTCAAGAACGATATCGCGACGGCAGTTTTCCCCTAAGTCAGTAGGTGCAAGGTCAAAGTATCCACCTTTATCATTTAATTCTAGAGTTGGTTCGCCTTGAGCATCTAGTTTGAATAAGAAGAATTCAGGTTCAGGTCCTAAGTTAAAGTTCGTGAAGCCCATTTCTCTTGCTTCAGCGAGAATTCGTTTTAGGTTAGCACGAGGGTCCCCATCAAAAGGTGTTCCATCTGTATTGTAGATATCGCAAATCAGACGAGCAACTTTACCTTTTTCTGATGTCCAAGGGAAAACCACCCATGTATCTAAATCAGGGTACAAATACATATCTGATTCTTCGATGCGTACGAAACCTTCAATGGAAGATCCGTCAAACATCATTTTATTATCAAGTGCTTTTTCCAATTGACTAACTGGAATTTCTACATTTTTGATTGTTCCTAGGATATCAGTGAATTGTAAACGAATGTACTTTACATTTTCTTCTTTTGCTAAACGAGTAATATCTTCACGTGTAAACTTTGCCATTTTCAATTCCCCCTAAATAATAGTTCATATTGATATTTCATTTGAAAAAACGCGACATATCACCTTGTCGGAGAGATGTGCGATTTCTAGTGCCTTGGAGAAGCTCTGCTCGTAAAAGCTTACGCAGTTCGTCATCACTTAAGTCACGTCTTATTTTCTCCGCCTGTTCAAGATCTTGTGATTTCGGTAAATTTTGTTCTTTTACAGTAAATATCTTCTTAATGCCAGCGAGATTGACGCCTTGTTCGATCAAGTCTTTAATCTCAAGGAGTCTATCAATATCGTTTAAAGAAAAAACGCGCCGGTTTCCGTCTGTTCTCATAGGAGTAATTAATTGATGCTCTTCGTAATATCGAATTTGACGTGCAGACAAATCAGTCAGCTGCATCACAATTCCGATGGAAAAAAGAGGCATAGAACGCCGAATGTTGTTGCCGCTCATTCTTTGCATCCTCCTTTGTTTATCTTGATATAATCATAGTATATGGTATTTAATATGTCAAGGTGATGTTACCTTTTATGACATAAATTATTCAAAAGAATTGAATGATTTGTAACCCATTGAATATTATGACTATTTTTCTTCATGAGAATCCAGACATGCTGGGTTCTCACGAAGTGTATCTGTTAACTAACGGCTACCATCTCATGTTACAAATGTATCAATTCTTTCTCCATTAACGAGTTCACCGCGGTCAATACAGCCATTTTGACATGGGCATATGTTAAGCCACCTTGAACATAGGCAACATAAGGAGGCCTTGTCGGTCCATCTGCCGTCAGTTCAATGCTAGCTCCTTGGATGAATGTTCCTGCAGCCATGATTACATCATCTTCATACCCTGGCATATAAGCAGGGTATGGAGTAACATGTGAATTAATTGGGGATGCATATTGAATTGCCTGGCAAAAAGCCACCATTTTATCTTTATCATCGAATTGGACAGACTGAATTAAATCGGTACGTTTTGCATCCCAACGAGGGTATGTATTCATCCCGATTTTTTCTAAAAAGGCTGCTGTGAACATCGCACCTTTTATCGCTTGCCCGACGACATGTGGCGCAAGGAAGAATCCTTGGTACATTTCCTGTAGGCTATATAGTGAAGCCCCTGCCTCCGCTCCAATACCTGGGGACGTCAAACGATAGGAACACGCTTCAACTAAATCTTTTTTACCGACAATGTATCCGCCAGTCTTCACAATTCCGCCACCTGGATTTTTAATGAGAGAACCCGCCATAAGATCTGCCCCGACATGACAAGGCTCTTCCGTTTCCACAAATTCGCCGTAGCAATTATCCACGAAAACAACGATTTCTGGATTGATTTCCTTGACGAAAGAAATCATTTCCTTTATTTCATCGATTGTAAAGGAAGGACGAGTCGCATAGCCCTTTGAGCGTTGGATGCCTATCATTTTCGTTTTCGGATTGATCGCTTGTCTGACGGCTTCAAAATCCACACTTCCCGATTCCATTAACGGTACCGCATCATAACCTATTTGAAAATCGCGTAAGGACCCAATTCCAGAACCCCTGATCCCAACAATTTCTTCTAATGTATCGTATGGTTTTCCAGTTATGTATAGCAATTCATCGCCTGGACGTAAAATCCCAAATAAGGCAGTGGATATGGCGTGTGTACCGGAAATGATTTGAGCACGAACCAGTCCTGCTTCCGCACCAAAAACATCGGCATATATTAATTCGAGCGTATCACGTCCGATATCATCATATCCATATCCTGTTGTTGGGTTAAAATGCGAATCACTCACACGGTGCTTCTGATAGCTTTGCAATACGCGAAATTGATTGGTCTCGATTCTTTCATCTACTTGCTTATGTAATGGAAAAATCATCGCTTCGACTTCTTGGGCGATTGTTTTTAAGACTTCTCCATGCTTTAACTGCTGATACATCCAAATTCCCCTTTTATAATGAATATTTCTCTAGCTGTCCAATTATTGAATGATCAGCTAGACAAAAACCTTTGCATTCATATCTTTCCGATTCTTCATTAAAGGAGAGAGTGCGCAAAATGGTTTCATTTTTTAGCTGTGATAGTAGTTTACCCTCACTGGAAGGTAAGAAAACATTATACGGTATCATTTTCTCAATGACGTACTTTTCAATTTCTTCCATGATTGTTTCCAGGTCTTTTTGGTCATAGGCACTGATTAATAACGAATCATTACTGGAAGATCTTAAAAAGTCGACGTGAACCCTATCCTTCTTATTATACAACGTTAGCTGGGGAATGGAAGAGACATCTAAGTCATTTAATAGGTTGTGAACCGTTTTCTCATGATTAAAATAATCCGAGCTAGACGAATCGACAACGTGGAGCAACAAGTCCGCTTCCTTCACTTCCTCTAATGTCGAGCGAAAGGCTGCAATCAGGGAAGTCGGCAAATCCTGAATGAAACCGACCGTATCGGTCATTAGTACAGTAAAGCCGCTAGGAAGAATCGCTTTTCGTGTCATTGGATCGAGAGTGGCGAACAACAGATTTTCTTCAAAGGAATCTGCTTCTGTCAAACGGTTGAACAAGGTTGATTTACCAGCGTTCGTGTAACCAACAAGAGCAACCTGAAACGCCTTATTTCGGTTTCTCCTTTCACGATATCTCTCACGATGCTTCACGATTCCCCTTAGTTGTTGCTTGATTTCGTCAATTTTCCCACGAATGTGACGGCGGTCACTTTCGAGCTTCGTCTCTCCCGGTCCCCGCGTACCGATTCCGCCTCCTAATCTGGACATGGCTGTACCCTGCCCGGCTAAACGGGGCATTAAATATTGGAGCTGGGCAAGTTCCACCTGGAGCTTACCTTCCCTCGACCTGGCTCGCTGAGCAAAAATGTCCAGTATAAGCTGAGTCCTGTCAATCACCCTAGCCTCCAGGAATTTAGAAAGGTTCCGGATTTGACTCGGTGATAATTCATCATTGAAAATGAATAAATCAGGCTCCAATTCTGCTTCTAGGTTTTGTAGTTCTTCTATTTTCCCTTTACCTATATATGTCGACGGATGAATCCGTTCTCTTTTTTGTGTAATGGTCATCAATACCTCGCCATTTGCTGTCTTAGCTAACGAAGCCAGCTCCTCCAGTGAATAGCGGAAATGTTCCTCATCCTCTGTCGTTTGACAACCAATCAATATAGCGGTTTCTCTTATTGCCTGTTCCAATTCATACACCACCTAAACAATTTTCATCCATCATACCAAATAAATGGTCACTTATAAAAATTTCCTGAAAACAAGGCCAGTAACCATATTAATATCACCCGTAACATGCTAAAATCAAGTTTGGCTTTACCATAAATCTGAAATGACATAGAGGGAAAAGGATATGACGTGGGAAGTATTAACCTTCATTGGTACAATTGCATTTGCCATAAGTGGAACCATCATTGCAATGGAAGAAGAGTATGATATTTTAGGAGTATATATTTTAGGAATTGTTACGGCGTTCGGGGGCGGAGCGATTCGAAACCTTTTAATCGGCGTGCCTGTATCTGCGCTTTGGGATCAAAGCCTCTATTTCACCGTCGCCCTGGTCTCAATCACCATCGTTTTTCTTTTCCCTACCAATCTATCAAGGCATTGGGACAGATGGGGAAACTTCAGTGATGCCATTGGGCTCTCTGCGTTTGCTATCCAAGGTGCCATGTATGCAGTGGAACTGAATCATCCAATTAGCGCCATTATCGTGTCCGCGGCACTAACCGGTTGTGGTGGGGGAATAATCAGGGATGTACTTGCCGGGAGAAAACCGTTAGTCTTTAGAAAAGAAATCTATGCCGTTTGGGCAATCATCGCAGGTTTGGCTCTAGGCAGTGGACTTTTCTCGCAAGCATGGCATTTATACACACTCTTTATTTTTGTCACTTTATTCCGCGTGCTATCTTACACCTATAATTGGCACCTTCCTAATAAAAAATGGGTCCCGAAAATATAAATGCGAAAGGCCAGCCACGTTTAATGGCGGGCCTTTCTGTTGTCACTCCTTCTCATCATCCTCGAAAACGAGGTCTTGACTTGTCAGGGTAAGCAGGTCGACCTTTTCAAACGTATCTTCTATTAATAGGCGCATGGCCTGCGCCCTTATCGATTTTTCAAGTACATTCCGAATATAACGTCCATTAGAAAACGATACCACTCCACGATCGGAACGTAATACAATCAAATGTTCCTTTAACTTCCTTTCGGCATCCCGGCTCATAATATATTCACGCTCTTGCAACATGAGGCCAGCTATCTCCATTAACTGATCGATTGTATAGTCCGGAAAATCGACGACTAGTGGAAACCTCGAATAAAGCCCTGGATTGAGACTTAGGAAATAGTCCATTTCACGAGAATAACCTGCTAAGATTAAGATGAATTCGTGTTGGCGATCTTCCATATGCTTGACAAGCGTATCTATCGCTTCTTTGCCAAAATCCTTCTCTCCACCTCTTCCCAAAGAGTAGGCCTCATCGATAAATAATATGCCACCTATTGCCTTTTTAATCAGATCACGTGTTTTTTGGGCTGTATGACCAATATATTCACCGACCAAATCGGCGCGTTCCGCTTCAATCAAATGCCCTTTAGAAAGGACATTCATCTTTTGAAACAACTTACCAATCAATCGGGCAACGGTAGTCTTACCTGTTCCTGGATTCCCTTTAAACATCATGTGAAGTGCTTGCTGACCAGTCTTCAGCCCTCTGGTCTCACGTTGTTTGTTTATGTAAATCCAAGCGTATATTTCCTTTATCATGCGTTTCATCTCATCCATTCCAACCAGTGCCTTCAGTTCGTCTTCTATTTCCTTCAAAGCCACATGTTGTTGGGGAATTTCTTGGACCAACACTTCTTTGACCGGCAAATCTTTCTGTAGTGATTTTCTATTTTCCGCATTAAAAACGATATTGATTTGCCCGTTATTTTTCATACGGATCGGTTGTTCCAATGTCTTCACCTCTCCATCTTGGACCCTAAACTTTTAAACCATTCATTTAACATGAAACACACACGGACCTTTCGGGTCATTTTATGTTTTCCCTTCGCCAATATCTCCGTCTAATTTACTTTTGTAAATATTGGGTTTTTCAGTTAGCTTTCTTATCTATAAAGGGGCTTTCGACAATTTATCTCCTATTCATCATTTCTTTCATTCATGTCATTTCCTGCGCTTTCCCGAGAAATGATTCTTCCTTCCATATATATATTCAAAACGAACAAGTAAAATAATCGAATCCTTGAAAAAGATACAAGCTCTTAGCACAAAAAAACAGGCCGCCCTGTGGGCCGCCTGTCATTTTGCTATCATGTATATGGTTATTCCTTCACTTCGTAATCAATTTGAACATTACGCTGTGGAGCGAATGTGGATATAGCATGTTTGTATACCAATTGCTGCTTACCTTCGGATTCGAATAACACAGTGAAATTATCAAACCCTTTAACCTGGCCCCTGATTTGGAAACCATTTAATAAGAAAACCGTCACATACGTCCCATCTTTTCGTAATTGATTAAGAAATTGGTCTTGAATATTTACGGATTGCTTCATGATTTAGTCCTCCTCTTTTCTCTCTAAATTTATGTATTCGCCTTCTTTGAAAAGCTTTCCTGCTACAAATCCAGATATTTCATTTATTTTTTTTGTAAACCCTTCGATGTCCGTCATATTAAACCAGATTACATCCATTTTATTTCGGAACCAGGTCAATTGACGTTTTGCATATCGGCGTGAGTTTTGCTTCAAAGAATCGATCGCTTCTTCCACCGAAGCCCGGTCTTCAAAGTAGTCGTATATCTCTTTGTAACCAATTGCCTGTATCGATTGGCAATCCCTCAATCCTTGATCATAAAAAGATTGTACCTCTTCAATCAATCCGGCTTCCACCATTCCATCAACTCGTTGGTCAATACGTTCATATAACTTGTCCCGATCCATTGTCAGTCCTATTATGCATGTATCATATTTCATTTCCGTGGGTTGTTGATTCATCTGCTCACTCATTGTTTTTCCTGTACAGTGGTAAATCTCAAGTGCACGAATCACCCTTCTTACATTATTAGGGTGTATTCTTTTAGCACTTTCTGGGTCCACACTCCGCAATTGGTCAAAAACAGGATCGATTCCTGCTTCGTTGACTTGTTTTTCGAGCTGTTCCCTATATAGAGGATCGGATGGCGCTTCAGAGAAATGATAATCATAGATTACCGATTGAATATATAAACCCGTGCCTCCTACTATGATAGGGAGTTTGCCCCTGCCCTGAATATCCTCAATGCAAGCATTTGCCCGCTTCTGAAACTCAGCTGCACTGAATGGTTCATCCGGCCCCTTTATATCAAGTAGATAATGGGGAATGCCTTCCATCTCTTCTCTTGTGATCTTTGCAGTTCCAATATCCATTCCCTTATAAACCTGCATGGAATCCCCACTGATTATTTCTCCATTAAATCGCTTGGCCAACTCAATGCTCAGTTTCGTCTTGCCTACTGCCGTCGGTCCAATAATGACTAGAAGTTTTCCTTTTTGTTGTGTCAACTTTATTCACTGCCTTATATGATTTTTTTTTATCTTATCACAAAACGCCACAAAAGCAGTTAAACATCTAACCATTATATCCATTCCTCACTCATTTATTCACATCGGCGAATATATCTCCTTAACAAGTTAGCGAAGGTTCTGGTTCAACGCTTGGAGTACTGTCTGTAAATCCACATGACTAAAGGCATGATCCCATAAACGGGTTCATGCCCCTAAACATCCCTAACAAAATAAAGCATCTCACTTTTTGGGCGGTCTATTTGTAAAAACTTCATTCCACAGGTATCAAGACCGTTACAGTCGTTTCTACTTCATTCGAATCTACTGATATCTCACCGTTATATCTCCTTACTAGATCCTTAACGATAAACAGACCTTGACCACGCTCTTTTCCTTTTTCTTTCTTTTTAGTGGAAAATCCACTTATATAAATCTTTTTCAGGTCCCCCCTACTAATCATCTGTCCTGAATTCGTAACGGTGAATGTATATTTTCCTTTATCCTTTTTACAAATGATATTCATACGCCGCTCTTGCTCAGGTATTTCAATCGTAGCTTCTATGGCATTATCTATTATATTTGATAACAATTTAATTAAATCTATCGTCTTAATCGTATCGAAAGAATCTGGAGAAATATCAAGGCTTATATCAATATTATAGTTTTGGGCAGACAGCCTTTTCGTTTCCAACAGCACCGATAACCCAGGGTGTGTAACGTTCATTTCCATGGATTCTATGGTATGGATCTCCTTAGAGAGACCTGTTAAGTATTCTAATGCTTTATCTTTTTCTCCAAGTTTTAAAAGACCGTGTACGACCTGAATGTGATTGGAGAAGTCATGCCTTAGGGAACGAACAGATGCCATAAGAGATTGAAACTCCGCCCTGTACGTATCCTCAGTATCCCCTACTTCTCGTATCAACTCTTTTCGATACCATCTTTGCATGATTGTAAAAGCAATGGCCAGGATAATGACAAAAGCGCCCGAATAAATCAGATTAAAAATGCTGCTATTGATAACCTCATCGCTTATTGCGTGAATATCTTCAGCACTCGCATCCACTCCTAAAAAACCTATTACGGAGCCTTCCTTATCCTTTATGGGAACTCCTACAGTCATATACTTCCCATATATGGGGTCATCCAGAATATCCGTGATGAAGTTTTCTCCCTTATAGGCCTGTCTGACCTGGCGTTCGGGGACCGTGCATAGTTCCCCAATTTCAGGTTCTCTTTTAACGTTTTCTGGGAGACCTGCAATCATGGTCCTTGACTCTTGGGGGTTTTCCACTTTTAAAGTATAGATGTGTACAACGCCAACATTTTCACGGACATTCTCTAAATAGGCTTTAATATCCTCATATTCTTGGCTCTTTACTGGGTTTTTAAGAAAGCGTTTATAGGCTTCTATATCCAACGTACTAGCAACAGACTTAGCAACCAAGAGATTTTGATTGGCCACAGACCTTTGAACAGTATTTTTGATATTTAAATAAGAAGTAAACATATTAAGTAGGACAAATCCAAGTAACAATAGGAATATCATTATAATGAATGCTTTTACCTTTTTATTTTTCATAAAATTCTATATACCCCATCTCTTGAAGTTGAAAATCGGATATTATACTATAATTTTACTATAATTACAGAGAAAGAAATATAGTAAACTTATTTTATATCGATTATCATAGGTATATTTAATCACAAAATGAATAAATAAGATAATGACACAACGTTCTAAATATTCCTTTTTCTGGACTTCAACAAGTGTGAAAGGACCCTGGACCATTAATCTTTAATGGTCCAGGGTCCTTTTTTCGGCTATCATCCTTTATTAATTGATTTCATTTAAATTTCCTCAGGGATTTTTAGTCCCTCGATAAAGGATTTGAAACTTTCTGCCACTTTATAAATATTTTCATCCTGACTGGAGGGATCTGCGTACCACCCCTGATCCCAAAAGAAGATTCCTTGTTCTTCATCATTGTTTATCAACAGGATTTTTCCTGCACAGGTATCGTTGCCGATTATAATGCAATTTGTATGTAAACCATCTTTATTATTTTCATGCAACTTTTGTAAATCAAGCTGTTCACTATCGATATCCAACCCATATAACACGTCTAACGATACAAGTGTGTCCAATGCCTCTACATAAAACTTACCATTTTGAACGGTAGTGGTCCCTCCGTTATATTCAAGGAGGAAATGTTTATAATCAGCCGGAATCTCGAAACCGACATACCTCTCAAAGTTATTGACCGCTTCCTGTGTTGCTTTGCCGTATCCAGTGATTTTCCTCATCCTATCAACTCCAGTTCGTTTTAATAAAAAACTACATTAGCCACCTATATGCCTAAACTTAAATGTAACCAGGGGATAACTCCGAAGATATATGTTGATTGCAGTTGTCTTTCAATAGCCCCTTTAATATCTCTTTTTACAATAAATAACAATTTCTAATTATAATTGTACTATACCATGTAGATTTTCATAATTCTTGGGGAAATAGTACGTTTTCATCAAATTTCCCACTCGTTGCTTGTAAAAGAAAACTTCACTATAACTATTATTCCCCATATTTATCCTATACCACTTTCTTAAAATATATTAACATAATTTCGTTTGTTTTTTTTAGTATTTTCTGCAAATAAAAAGGAAAAATAAAGGTGTTGACATAGTTCATCTTTACGTTGCTATGTCAACATCCCCCAGCCTCAGTTACAACTTATTTCTATTCTTTTCCTCATTTTCACTTATTTTATCTAGCATTGAAATCGTATCTACCAAGTGATTATTAAATATTTGACGTGCTATTGAAAGAAGTTCCACAATCATGGGGTCTCTTAGTGAATAGACCACGCGATTTCCATCTTTCGTTCCTACGACAATATTTTTCGCTCGTAAAACGGTTAGCTGCTGGGAAACTGCGGATCCTTCACTACCAATGAGATTTTGGATTTCATTTACGTTTTTATCTCCTTCTGACAATAACTCGAGAATTTTTATTCTCAAGGGATGTGCAAGTGCCTTAAAAAACTCCGCTTTAAATTGTTGCATCTCAAGATTCAATGATAATTCTCCTCTTCAATTTAATTAACTGGAAAAGGCCCGTCTTCTTTCCTCAATACCTTTGGTGAGATCCCCTGATAAAGCCGAACATTCTCTAAAGGCAAAGTGCTTGCAGCCAAGACACTTATTCCTATTTAACTGTTCAAGAGCGTAATCAATCGCTACTCCTGTATGATCAAAAAAATGATCTTTCCCAATTACTTCATATAAGCCAGTTTTGATCAGAAGCGTTTTAGGTTGTGGTTTGATTCCAGAAATCAAAACGAGACCGTGTTTAGAAAAATGATGAACGATGTTAGAAAGATAAGACTCACCAGTGGTATCCAACAATGGGACTTGTCCCATTCTTAAAAGCAGTACCTTTGGTTTGGAATGGGTTGTCCCAATAATAGACTGTTCAAAAGTTTGGGCTGCACCGAAAAAGAGTGGCCCTTCCACATTATATATACTAATCTGTGGACAATCATGCGTAGATGTAACTACTCGGCTATCAACCTGTTGATGTTTATTATTGGGATTAGGCAATACTTTTTCAGTTACTATTGTATCACTCATTCGTTTTATAAATAAAAGGACGGCTAAAATAAGCCCCACTTCTACGGCGCTGGTTAAATTTTCAAATACCGTCAATAAGAATGTTATAACTAGAATGAGTGAATCTGTCGTTTTGATTTTGACCATATTAAAGAAAAGATGCCTCTCACTCATATTCCAAGCAACCACCATCAATATCGGAGCCATACTTGCCAACGGCACCTTTGAGGCGTACGGTGCAAACAGCACTAAAACCAAGAGGACGACTATGCCATGAACCACACCGGATACCGGGGAAACAGCCCCGTTTTTAATATTGGTAGCCGTTCTTGCGATTGCACCTGTCGCTGGGATTCCACCGAATAGAGGCGTAATTATATTAGCAACGCCTTGACCAATCAATTCCTTATTACTATTATGCTTACTACCGGACATCCCGTCTGCCACGACTGCTGATAATAATGATTCTATTGCTCCTAGCATGGCTATGACAAGCGCGGGTCGAATTAAAAGTTGAATGCGATCTAAAGTAATCTCAGGAAATTTGAACTGTGGCAAATTATTTGGAATTTCCCCATATGTTGAACCAATCGTTGCTACTTGACCCGGAAATAAGAAAGTGGCAACCAATGTCGAACAGATAATGCCGATTAGTGGCCCTGGAATCTTTGGAAAGAACCTAGGTGTGCCTAAAACAGCCATTAAACAAATACCTGCGGTTAATACGCTGTACATGTTCATGCTTTGAATATGCATGAATATTTCCTTTACATTATTAATGAATTCTTCGTGTTTCTCCACACCAGACAATCCCAGAAAGTTCGGAACCTGGCCCACAAATATGATGACAGCAATCCCAGCGGTAAACCCAATCGTTACAGGTTTGGGAATAAACTTAATTAATGAGCCTAATTTAAAAATCCCCATTAAGGTTAGGATGATTCCTGCTAAAAATCCAGCAATTAATAAGTTTTCAAACCCATATGTCATTACAATCCCAAATAAAATCGGGATAAACGCACCTGTTGGCCCACCTATTTGAAATTTCGAACCCCCTAATAGGGAAATCAATACTCCGGCAATGATTGTCGTGTATATCCCATATTCAGGTTTTACACCTGAAGCTATAGCAAATGCCATGCCTAATGGAATGGCAATTACACCGACTACGAGTCCAGCTATAAAATCTTTTTGTAAAGATTGAAAAGAATAATCTTTGTATCTTCCATCAATAAGCCAATTTCGCTTCATAAAAAAGCACTTCCTTTTTTTATTTTTGTATATCTGATTATTTGAATATACGATTATTAGAATTTAACCCTTTCTCTTCTTTTTGTCAAAGGTCATTTTAAAGAAGGGGGTAATTCAGTAGGAAGCGTGAATCATTTATTTTTGATACAGTACCTTTTAATGGGTCCTTTCTATATATATTTGGCAAAAAAAGAAGCACTTAACCCATTGGTCAAATGCCTCTTTTTACTAACTTCCTTCCACTATATATTTTCCCTGTACGTAATTGTCCTTTCATTCTGTTTCAGGGAAAAAGATTTGAGCTGTACGGATATCGACTAAAGCGGGTAACTCTGACTGCAAAGCTTCTGTGATGGATGCTTCCAAGGAGTTATCCTCTTCGACATGCACACCCTTCCATCCACAGGCTTCTGCTACCTTTACGAAATCAGGATTTGTCAGACCCACGCCCACTTCATCCCCTCCCTCAGCTTTAATTTTATCCCGTTCCATTTGTAGTGATTCATTATTGAGTACGAAGATGGTAATCTTAATGCCGTATCGTTTGGCTGTCAGTAAGTCAGCAAGTGTCATCTGAAGGCCTCCGTCACCGACAACGGCTACTACTTGTTTTTCCGGTTCGGCTAATTTGGCAGCCATTGCAGCTGGAAGACCAAACCCCATCGTTCTCCAATATCCTGAAAATAGAACCCTTTGGTTTTGTTGGCGCAAGATTCTATTCGTCCAAACAGTTACATCCCCAGTATCGATTGCCAGGATCGCATCTGGATCTATCGTCCTTTCAATCGCTCGAATAATCCTTGCTGGGTGTATAGGAGAACCTTCGCTATTGCCTTCCTGTTCCAATTGCGCTGACCATAATTCTTTCACTTCCCGGCAACGACCGACCCACTCATCATTCTTGTTGTGCCCTTTTAATCCAAGATTCAATTGAGGAATAACCTCTTCAGTATTACCTTTAATACCGATTTCTACGGGTATGCTTTTTTCGATCTTGTCAAAATTACTGTCTATCTGTATAATCTTCGCATCGGTTGGCACATATCCTTCGGGCCACCAAGTAACACCGGCAAGCAATACGACGTCAGCCTCCAGGAAGGCGCTCTTCGCATATGGATTGCCGCCTTCCCCGATGCCTTGTAAAAGATTTGGAGAGTTTGCCTCGAAAGCGCCCTTACCCCCAAGGCTAGTAAGAATGGCAGCACCCCACGTATCCGCAAGCATCTCAATCGCTTCTGAAGCACCACGGGCACCGGCTCCAGCCAGTATCATAGGTTGTCTCGCTGTTTTCATTACCTCAAGAATCCGATTCTTGCTTTCTTCTTCCAGCGAGGAAGTACTTTTAACAAGTAAAGGTAAACGCCTTGGTCGCACTTCCGTTTTTTTATCGAAAAAATCCTTGGGTATGGAAAGGTGAGTAACCCCTCTCTGGCCAAGCGATTTTTGGGCCGCTTTGTGCATCACTTCAATAATGGCATCCGGGCTGGTCAAATTCACACTATAAGAAGCAAACGGCTTCACAAGTTCCTGTTGATTCACATATTGTTGAAAATCCGTTCCTATTTTATCACTCGGAGCCTGCCCTGTTATGGCCAACACCGGTGCTTTATCGGAATAGGCATCACCAAGTCCATTAAGCAAATTAGTGACCCCAGGTCCCATGGTCGCGGTACACACACCCAATCCCCCTGTTAACTTGGCCTCCGCCGAAGCCATTAAAGCGGCTACCGATTCATGCTTAACAGCAATGAATTTAATATTTTCTTGATTCGACAGTGCATCAATCAGTCCAATTATCGTATCTCCCACCACTCCATAAATTCTTTTCACATTCATGAGTTGTAATTGTTGAATGATTAACTCGGCAACTGTATTCTTAGAATGCTCCAAAATCCTTCAACCCTCTCGTTTTTATTACTTGCGTTAATTTATCCTATTATTTTTTACACTAATCTCCTTTCTTTTAAACAAATGTATTGAATTTTATTTTTTTTATAGTTAGTTCTATCAAAAAAGCCATCTGAGCATTAACAGATAGCTTTTATACTTGTATGGATTTCTCATCATCTTTCTATTACGTATATCACTATAGCAACATACAAAATATTTTTTAAAAAAAGGATACTGATAATGCATGAAATAATTAATATTGAGGATATACGAAAGATAGCCATGTATTTTTTATCCAGTGATCCCCGCTTGTATTATGTATGGAAAAACAACATCATTTCATGATGGAAATGAACATTTAAGGAATTACAAGATAAAGCGTTAATTAAAAAGGGCAGGCCAGGGCACCCAATCAAAAATGATTGAGTGCCCTTTTACTATTTATAAAGTACGTTCATCCTGATTATATGATTTTATAATCATCATAAGTAATTATTAACCTACTCATGGACACAGTTTCTGCACGTATCCTGTTTTTATCTCGACAATATGCGATAAGCGAACTATTGGGAAGTTTGGCCGTACAATTCCATTTGTTATGCTTTTTAGAATATCTGGAGGAAATCTGAATCATTTCTCCATGAACTTTTAATAATCGACGTTTGATCAAAGGCATCATCTCCAATACAAGTAATATCTTATACCCTGATTTTAGAGAGTTTATTCGTAAAAACTACAAGAAATACAAAAAAGTAAGAAAATTATAGGTATTTTATAGGAATGAAGCCTATTTCTAAGGTGAATTCTCAAAAAAACCATAAAAATGGAGAATATAGAAGATATTCAAGTTTCCCGATGATACCACGAAAAATGTCCCCTGGCTTACACGAACATAAATAATAACTTTAAGTTATATTCATATTGTAAAAAACTATTTGAAATTAACAGTCGGTAGACGTATGATTAGGAGTGTTAGGATAGAGACACGTGAGTTCAGTAAGTTAATAGGTTCTATCAAAGGAACTACATATCAGTATGGGCCTCTAGTAGCGATAACTTTTTAAAGAGATTTTCAAAGTTATAGTTTCTGACTTCGATAGTAATGTGACTTTGCATCCTAATTAGCAAATTAAGTTCAACGCAAAGGGGAAATAGATATGGCAGATGTAGTCTCAAAATCAAAACCTGAAAACGAAACACTTAATATCTCTGCAAGCCAGGAACAAAGAGATATCCTAGATCAACTTTTAAACCCTGAGGTTCAACAATCACTGAATAATTTAGTAGAACAATTACCAAAATTAACGGAATTGGTTAATATTTTGACAAAGTCATATGATTTTGCTCAATCTGTTGCAACTGATGAAGTATTGAAAAATGATACAGTCAGTGCTATTTCAGAAATGGCAACACCGGTTGTATCTTCTGTAAAGGGCCTAGCTGCCAATGCAATCGAAGCAAAGGACCGCGCTGAAGAAAGTACGGAAGTCATTGGTCTTTTCGGTTTACTACGTATGATGAAAGATCCACAAGCGCAAAAACTTTTCCGTTTCGCAAGTGCGTTCCTTGAAATCTCTGCAGAACGTAAGAACCAAAACTAATTCTATTATTATCATTCAACCAGTTAGGACGGGGGATTAACAAATGTCAAAACATATCGTCATCTTAGGTGCAGGATACGGCGGATTACTATCTGCATTAACTGTTCGAAAATACTTAAATAAAGATGAAGCACAAGTTACAGTGGTTAACCAATACCCAACACACCAAATTATCACAGAACTTCATCGTCTAGCAGGAGGATCAGTTTCTGAACAAGCTGTTGCCATTCCGTTAGAAAAACTTTTCAAAGGAAAAGACATCGACCTTGTCATTTCCAAAGCTGAATCTTTCTCAGTGGATAAAAAACAAGTTAAACTTGCTAATGGTTCTACTCTAACTTATGATGCTTTAGTTGTTGCTTTAGGAAGCCAAACAGGATTCTTCGGCATTCCAGGACTTGAAGAAAACAGCATGGTATTAAAATCTGTACATGATGCAAACAAAGTTTACAAACATATCGAAGATCGCATTCGTGAATATTCCATTACGAAAAATGAAGCGGACGCAACGATTGTAATCGGCGGCGGTGGATTAACTGGCGTTGAATTAATCGGTGAAATCGTAGATCATTTCCCTAAAATTGCAAAACAATTTGGCGTAGACTACAAAGACTTGAAAATCAAGCTTATCGAGGCTGGTCCAAAGATTCTTCCTGTATTACCGGATTCATTAATTGAACGCGCAATGACAAGTCTACAAAAACGTGGGGTCGAATTCTTAACTAGCCTTCCTGTAACAGGTGTCAAAGGCAATGTTATCGAATTGAAAGATGGACAAACCATCACGGCTAATACACTTGTTTGGACTGGTGGGGTCGCTGCTCTTCCTATCGTTGGGGAATCAGGTCTTGAAGTGGACCGTGGTAAAGCAACTGTCAATGAATATCTTCAATCCAAGTCTCATAATGACGTATTCGTTGTTGGCGATAGTGCCGTTGCCTTCCCTCCAGAAGGTGGACGTCCATACGCACCAACCGCACAAAACGCTTGGCAAATGGGCGAACTAGTCGGTTACAACCTATATGCAGCATTTGAAGGTAAAACACTAGAAAAATTCGCACCTATCAATTCTGGAACACTTGCCAGCTTAGGTCGTAAAGATGGTGTAGCAACAGTTGGGGCTAACAACACTGAACTTAAAGGCTTACCTGCCACTTTAATGAAGGAAGCTAGTAACATCCGTTATCTTACTCATATCAAAGCGCTTTACAATTTGGTCTATTAAGTTCAACACTGAACTTAATCATTTGTAAATAAGTAGACGCTGAGAAAAATCCAGTTTCTGTCCTTAGACGGAAACTGGATTTTTCAATTCCACCAATTGATAGATTAGGAATCTATTGACGAATTAATAAATGATAGAACATGGTCCCCTCCTCCGTAGTATGGCAAGGCAATACAATAAGTATAGACTGAGGGCATTTTTGCCGGACCTTAAATTCAGGCCTGGTGTCACCCTCTTTAGCGTCCCTGTTACATTCCCATACAAACCCATCAAGAATGAAATCATATACGTTAACATTTACAGAATATGCTCCTTTTACAAATACCAAACATGACGATCAGCCCTACAACCTACTCTCTGCCGTTATTAAGAAATTTTTTCGAATTACCTTTAGCTATTGATTTCGCTACCCCTCATTCATGAAAAAGCAAAAAAACAAGCTGAAGCGCGATAAAGTGTACCCTGTGTAAAGGACATTTTAAAAAAGCCTAAGCAATTTTTAAAAGATGATCTCTGTATTGAACAGGGGTCATCTTTTTTAGGT
>NZ_JBIWDK010000013.1:0-64537 GCF_044761985.1 Peribacillus sp. NPDC097224
CAGTAAATTATTATAGAAATAGAAAAACAGGTGGAGAAAAACAACTCGTTTTTCTCCACCTGTTTTATTTTAGGGACTTATTAGACAGCCCCTTTTAGTCAATGGCATAATACGATACTTATTAGTGTTTCAAAAATATAAATTCCAATTAAGTTACTTGACTTTTATTTTTCTGATAATTAAGATAATTAATTGAAGTTGCTTAACTGGAAAGGACCCAGATCCTTTGCAGATTTTACATACAGGAGGAATAGATATGAGCGAAATTATAATTTTATCAGGCAGCCCTGCTATACCATCAAGAACAGATATTTCATTAAAATATATCCAAACGTTGGTGGAAAAAGAAGGATTTACAACGGACTATCATTCTATTACCGAGTTTTCTGCAAACGACTTATTCCAAGGTCGTTATGATAGCGAGGATATTCTAAGACTTTCAGAAAAGATTAAGCAAGCTAATGGTATCATTATTGGTTCACCTGTCTATAAGGCATCTTATACAGGAGTGTTGAAAGCTCTAATTGATTTATTACCCGAGGGCGCGTTTAAGGATAAGCCAGTTTTGCCCATAATGGTTGGGGGAAGCAACAGGCATTTATTGGCTATAGATTATGCGCTGAAACCTCTTATATCAATATTAAAAGGGGAACCGATGCAGGGGTTATACTTTGTGGATAAAGAAATCGATAAGCAGAATCCAAAACATCCGATTAAGGAAGTGGAATTACTTGATCGTACAAAGAGTCAAGTAAAGGAATTTGTAGAAGCCATACAAAAAAGAAGAAATTGATGATTTCTTCTTTTTATCTTGACCCTTCCCATCAACGAGTTAAGTTATAGGCTACTTTAAAGGTTTATTCAAGCTTGTTCAGGATGAATGAACCTTTTTTACTGGCTTAACAAATCACTGTAACAAACTTGAACTATTTGTGTATAATAATTGAAGTTAAACCAAAATATTAAACCAAGTTAATTTATATGAAAACTCCATTGACAATGATTTGATATGTGTTAATATTTAAAATAATAAAACTTATCAAGAGCGACGGAGGGATTTGGCCCTTTGAAGTCCAGCAACCTGCATCATGAATGCAAGGTGCTACATCCAACAAAATGTCATCATTTTGGAAGATAAGGTAAATAAGATTACCTTATCAATCTTTCCATCTTGGCATGGAAGGATTTTTCTGATTGATTTTATTAATTTGGGGGAATTCATTTACAAGCTGATCATCTTACGACAAGCTAGTCGACGAGTTTTCTTAAAGGAGGAATAGCCTTGGAAAAGGAAAATCAGCTGGGGGAAATATTTGAAAGGCTGCAAGAAATGCTAAAAACTATGAAATATGGATCCATAACCCTTATCGTTCAGGACGGTAAGGTTATACAAATGGAAAGAAACGAAAAATTGAGAATTAAATAAATGGACTGCTGACTAGAAAACTAGAGGTGGATTTAGCTGATATAAATAGGAAACTATTGGTTAAAGCCGCCTTTTTCATTATAAGAAATGGTGTTTCAAAGGCTTTCAAAGATATCTGCTGTACCATAGGGTGATTCTTAAAAGGGGGTATAGAGTTGGCAGAGCTAGTGGACTATGAAAATATTGATACAGCGACATTACCTTCGTTCCCGGAAGATAGCGATACAAAAGGCGCGTTAGAAGTATTGGAATGGGCAAATTCAGAGTACGGAGATAAACTCATTTATGCCTGTAGTTTTGGGATTGAAGGAATTGTACTGACAGATTTGCTGGCAAAGGTTAATCCTTCCGCCAAAATCGTATTCTTGGATACGGATGTTCATTTCGCTGAGACTTACCAATTAATCGAACAAGTGAAAAATCGTTACCCACGGCTTTCCATTGTAATGAAGAAACCGGAAATGACATTGGAAGAACAAGCCGCTGAATTTGGTGATGAATTATGGCTTCATGACTCAAATCAATGCTGTAACATCCGCAAAATTACGCCGCTCACTGAAGTATTATCAACAGCGACGGCTTGGCTCTCGGGACTGCGCAGGGAGCAATCGGAAACCCGTGCATTGACTGAATATATAAACAAGGACAACAAATTCAAATCTATCAAAATTTGTCCGCTCATTCATTGGACATGGAAAGATGTATGGCGTTATGCGCATAAAAATGGCTTACCATATAATGTGCTTCATGATAATGGATATCCAAGTATTGGCTGTAAAACATGTACAGCACCTGCCATTAATGCTGATGATCTTCGTTCAGGACGATGGCAAGGTGCCCAAAAAACAGAATGCGGATTACATTTATCATAATTATAAAAAATTCAGGGGGAAATCAGCATGACCATTAGCTTGCCGCACGGAGGAACATTAATCAATCGCTTTGAACCAGACTATGATTTAACTAAAATAGAACAATCCGTTGAAATTGATGAAATCTCATTAAGCGACTTGGAACTTATAGGGACTGGAGCATACAGCCCCATTGAGGGATTCTTTTCAAAAGAAGACTATCAAACAGTAGTAAAGGATATGAGGCTTAGCAGCGGGCATGTCTGGAGTATTCCTATTACATTACCACTTTCCGCTGATGTGGCAAACGCTCTTACAATCGGGGAAGAAGTAAAGTTAACTCATGAGGGCCAAACTTATGGAGTCCTTGCCGTTTCCGATATATTTACACCTGATAAGCAAGTGGAGGCAACTTTAGTTTATCAAACGGATGATGAGAATCACCCAGGTGTAAAAAATCTATATAATCGTGGCGATGTATATGTAGGTGGTAAAATCAAGCTTATTAAACGGATCGAGCGTCCATTATTCGAGGATCATTATTTAGACCCAGTTGATACCCGAAAAACATTTGAAGAAAAAGGGTGGAAAACGGTTGTCGGTTTCCAAACAAGAAACCCCGTTCACCGTGCCCATGAATATATTCAAAAAACAGCATTGGAGATAGTGGATGGATTATTCTTAAACCCATTAGTTGGTGCCACGAAGTCCGATGACATTCCTGCTGACGTTCGGATGGAAAGCTATAAAGTATTACTTGAAAAGTATTATCCAAAGGACCGTGTCTCACTTGCGGTATTCCCAGCAGCCATGCGATATGCAGGACCTAGAGAAGCGATTTTTCATGCAATGGTTCGTAAAAACTACGGATGTACTCACTTCATTGTCGGACGCGACCATGCAGGTGTGGGCGATTATTACGGTACGTATGACGCACAAAAGATCTTCGGGAACTTCACTTCTGATGAGTTAGGGATAACATTATTATTCTTTGAACATAGCTTCTATTGTAAAACATGTGGGAATATGGCTTCTGCAAAAACATGTCCGCATGGTAAAGAAGATCACGTCATCCTTTCTGGGACGAAGGTTAGGGAAATGTTACGGAATGGGGAAATTCCACCAGCGACTTTCAGCCGCAAAGAAGTAATCGAAGTATTGATAGAAGGGCTTAAGAAGAACGAGGTATATAACTAATTATTGTAAGTTTTAGAAGGAGGATCCTCATGAGTAAAAGTACTAATGTAACTTGGCATGATGCATCGGTAACGAAGGAACTTAGACGGAAGCAAAACGGTCATGAGAGCACGGTGATATGGTTTACCGGGCTTTCAGGTTCTGGGAAATCAACGATCGCCAATGCTGTTGCAAACGAGTTGTATAATCGGAATATCCGAAATTATGTTTTGGATGGGGATAATATCCGTCATGGACTTAACAAGGATTTAGGCTTCTCAGAAAAAGATCGCACAGAAAATATTAGACGGATTGGAGAGGTATCCAAGCTCTTCGTGGACAGTGGTCAATTCGTATTAACGGCATTTATATCACCTTTTCGTGCAGATCGTCAAATTGTTCGGGACCTGCTTGGAGAAGGCGAGTTTATTGAAGTGTACATAAAATGTCCACTTGAAGAATGTGAAGTCCGTGATCCAAAAGGTCTTTACGACAAGGCGCGTAAAGGTATCATTAAAAATTTCACTGGAATCGATTCTCCATATGAAGAACCGGAACATCCGGAAATCGTATTGGAATCCAGTCAGTTTAGTGTAGAAGAGTGCGTCGAACAGGTTATAGACTATTTGACAACAAAGAGAGCGATTTAACCTAGGGGGAAAAGAAATGGTGTACGAGAAGATTTGGGCGGACAATCCAGCGCTTGCCAAAAACAAAATGGAAATTCGGAAACTGGAAAAAGATGCTTTGAAGATTTTTGACGATATTCCTCATTACGCGGCAAATGGATTCGACTCCATCCCTAAAGAAGAATGGGATGTGTTCAAATGGGCAGGTCTTTACTTACAACGTCCTAAAGAAGCTGGTTATTGGATGATGCGTGTTGTGATTCCAGGAGGGATTCTCACATACGACCAACAGATCACCCTTGCAAATATTGCTAAGGATTATGGCCGCGATGTCTATGACATCACTACACGGCAAGCTATACAATTTCATTGGTTGACGATAGAGCAGGTCCCTGATATATTAAATCGTCTAGATCAGGTAGGATTGACAACAGCGGGTGCTTGCGGAGACATAACACGGAATATTATCGGCAACGCTCTAGCTGGAATCGATCCAGATGAGTTATTCGATACGCGGGAAGTCCTTACGGATGTATTTGAATACTTCAGAATGAATGAAGACTTTTCGAACCTTCCACGTAAATATAAAATGTCAGTCAGTGCTAATATACATAATGCTTCAAACGCCGAAATCAATTGCGTTTCCTTTAATCCGGCAACAAAGGTCATAGATGGGCAAGAAGAAGTCGGCTTTCATGTGAAAGTTGGTGGGGGTCTATCCTCAGTCCCTATGCTGGCACAAGAACTGGATTTATTCGTTTTACCTGAGAAAACGGTAGAAGTGGCTGCAGCGATCACAACGATTTTTCGTGATTTCGGATACCGGGAAAAACGCCACCGTTCACGTTTGAAGTTTCTTGTTGCTGATTGGGGCCCTGAACAATTCACGGAAAAAGTACTGGAATACACTGGGCCGCTACCTGACAAGGGAGAAAGTGCGTTGAAGGAATGGAATGCTGGTTATTTTTACGGCATACATAAACAAAAACAGGAAGGACTCAACTATGTGGGCGTCAATATCCCAGTTGGTCGACTAACGCCCGAAGAGGTTATCGAGTTCGCCGAAATAGCTAAAAGATATGGAAATGGGGAAATCAGGAATTGCAATTCACAAAACCTGATTATTCCGAATGTATCGGATGGAAATCTGGAAGCCTTAAAACAGGAAACAATCTTTGAAAGATTTCCATACGAGCCCAAGAAATTTCTCGGTTACTCCGTTTCCTGCACAGGTATAGAATATTGTAACCTAGCACTTGTTGAAACGAAAAACAGGATGAAAACCATTGCCGAAACATTGGATAAGGAAATTGATCTAGATGTACCGGTAAGGCTGCATATGGTTGGCTGCCCTAATAACTGTGGCCAACGAGCGATTGCTGATATAGGATTACAAGGGATAAAAATGAAAAACCAAGATAAAAAGATGGTTGAGGCTTTCGAAATATACGTGGGCGGAACATTAAATGCTGGCGGAAAATTCAATGAAAAACTAAAAGGAAAAGTGGAAGCGGAACAACTTTATCATGTCTTGAAAGAGCTAATTCTTTATTTTAAAGACAAAAAACTTCCCTCGGAAAGTTTTCTTGAATTTGTTGAACGGGTTGGAACGTCGGAATTACAGAATAAACTGGATAATGTCTTAGCGAGCATGATTGCTGTTTAAAAAGAGGTAAAAAAATGATGAATCTTTATCGCTTTGAAGTTACAATTAAGAATGAATTATGTCATGTCATCATTGCTGCAGATTCAGATGAAATGGCTTTCCAGCTTGTCGATATCGAGCTGGAAAAACGGTTTTTGAAAATGCCGATGGTTAATGACGTATCATTATATGAAAAGAAACAAATTAAAAATGGAGCAGGTTTCGTTTTATCGAATTTCGAAACAGTACTCTGAGGAAAGGCGGATTGCAAAATGGGGAAAGTATATCTAGTAGGAGCCGGTCCCGGAGATCCAGATTTAATTACAGTAAAAGGGTTAAGATGTATTCAGGAAGCTGATGTTATTTTATATGACCGCCTTGTAAACAAAGAGTTGTTGACTCATGCCAAAGATGGCGTAGAATTGATTAATTGTGGAAAACTGCCGGATTACCATCTCTTGCAACAAGAAACAATCAATCGTTTTCTCGTCAAATATGCAAAAAAGGGTAAGGTGGTCACCCGATTAAAGGGCGGAGATCCCTTTGTGTTCGGTAGAGGCGGAGAGGAAGCAGAGGCTCTTGTCGAAAATGGAATACGCTTTGAAATAGTACCGGGCATTACAGCTGGCATAGCCGCATCGGCCTATGCAGGTATTCCGGTTACCCATAGAGACCATGCATCATCATTTGCCATTGTAACCGGTCATCGTAAAAAGGGTGAAGACGATAACATCAAATGGGAATCGCTTGCTAAAGGCATCGATACATTGGCGATATACATGGGTATTAAGAACCTTCCGTATATTCAAGGAAAACTCTTGGAACATGGGAAAAGTCCAGACACACCTGTAGCATTAATCCATTGGGGGACATTGGATACACAAAAGACGGCTATCGGTACATTAGGCACTATACTAAAAACTGTCCAAAACGAAGGAATCTCAAATCCCTGTATGATCGTCGTTGGAGAAGTGGTTAACTTAAGTGGGAAAATTAATTGGTTCGAACCAAGGGAAGTCGAAAAGTTATTGGCTAACGAGGCCTTTTAATGGAAGCGATTCTTTACATATGTCATGGGAGTCGCGTTAAAGAGGCTTCCGCGCAAGCTATCGATTTTATTCGAATTTGTATGAAACGACACCCCAATGTTATTCAAGAGTATTGCTTTCTGGAATTGGAAAGCCCGACCATAGAAGAAGCATATGCAGCTTGTGTATACAGGGGAGCAACAAAAATTAAAGCGATCCCGATTCTCTTATTAACTGCTGCGCACGCTAAACATGATATTCCACAGGTTTTACGTAAAATGAAAAACCAATTTCCTGATGTGGAAATGAAATATGGTAGGCCAATAGGGGTCAGTGAGAGAATGGTGGATATCTTAGAGGAACGTTTGGTAGAAACAAAAGAAAAGATAACGGAAAATTCACTTGTTTTATTGGTTGGGCGGGGAAGCAGTGATCCTGATGTAAAAAGAGACTTAGGCCATATAGCCAATTCACTTCAAAACAGGATACCAAACACTAGAGTGAAGGACTGTTATTTGACAGCGGCCTCACCAAGCTTTGGAGAAGCACTGTTAAAAGCGAATTCGACTCCCGTAAACCAAATTTTCGTAATCCCTTATCTATTGTTTACTGGTCTTTTAATGCAATCGATGGAAAGGGCAATATCGGAAGTCCAGAGAAACAGCGACAAGAAATTTGTCCTTTGTCCTTATCTTGGCTATCATCCTAAGATTGAACAAGCAATATCAGATAGAATTCAGGAATTATCTGGGGAGAGTGCTTATGTATCCGATTACGCTTAATCTCGAAAATAAAAAGTGCGTCATTATCGGCGGCGGTAAAATAGCCTTTTTTAAAGCTAACCCTTTAATAAAAGCAGGAGCTATTGTCACTGTGATAAGTCCTGAGATTTGTGAAGGGTTCCAGCAACTTCAAGAACAAGGAGCCGTTCATGTTGTTCGTAAAGAGGTGGAAGCAGCGGATTATCAAGAAGCCTTTTTAATCATTGCCGCAACCAACTCATCCAAGGTTAATGAAGAAATCTACAAAAATGCTCATGAAAATCAACTCGTCAATGTCATCAGTAATCACGAGATGGCAAACTTCCACATTCCGGCAACTTTACATAGAGGAAAGCTTTCAATCAGTGTTTCCACAAATGGGGCAAGCCCTCAGCTAGCTAAACAGATCCGTAATGATTTACAGGAAGTATATGATGAATCGTATGAGGATTATCTCGAATTCCTATTCGAAGCAAGACAGCATATAAAAAGCAGTTCATTTTCAAAAACAGAAAAATCCAGGTTGTTAAAAAATTCAATCGACGTGTTGTATAAGCATTCCGTTAAGGAAAGATATCGATTTTTAGTGAGTCTTATGCCGGTTGAAATTGATTAATAGATTGCGCTCATCAGAGAAAAGGAAGGCACCTTGCAATGATAATTTATCATTGCAAGGTGCCTCTTTTGACTATACATGAATGGTGTATGTAAGGTCAGTGTATTAATCTAGGAAAATGGGGAGGAAGTCATGGGAAAGTTCATCGTGTTAGCTTTCATCAGTTTTTCAAGAATGAATAGATGGTTCACTTGGAACAGTCATGGGAAAGTTCATCTTCACTCCAATTGATGTTTTGAATTACTCCAGCAGTTGCTTCAGTTTAGCATGTTATCCGTCCCTTATCAGAATTGGAACCACCGCTGTTTCAGTGGCCTCGTCTATCAACCTTGGTATTGTAGACAAGAATATAGTCTATCGCATGGTTTCCAGGGGAAATGGAATACATGTCTTTTTAGGCTGTCTCGGAATCTACCATAGAGTCACAAAACTGTCTTTAGCAAAAAAGCTAGGGACTTATTCAGCCTAAGCGAATTGACTCTTAAACAACCCTTGTGGTTGTTTTTTGCATTCCATGGAAACCTCATTCTAAAATTTAATCAGTTCATTTATACGAGGAATTTAGTTTCTTCCCTTTTAAGAAGTTTTCTTACTATAATAAGTCCAATCGAATGAGACAAGGTATCCATATACTATTGTTGAGGCTAAATAAGAAAGGGGTACATCAATGTCCATTTTTTCAAAAGACTCAACAGGCTCAAGGCTAGGCAAAGTTCTAGCACGGTTTCGGGCTGGCGATTCATTTTCATTAGAAATCATTCCCGGGTATATCTTCACAGTCAATAACAAGTTCAACGCTACACTCAAGAAAAAAAAGGAGAAAGAGTGTAAGCAAGATGAGACGTGTCAGGAACGAAAAAACAAACACGACAATAAAGAAAATGATTAAACCATTCCATGATTTATGTGTCAAGATTGACCAGTAAATTTCTTAAAGAATCAGTCATCTGAATGGATGGCTGTTTTTTTATATGTCGATCTATAAAGAGTTTTGCCTTTTTAAGTCATCGTGGATTTATTATCGAGATAAAAACATCTGAAAAGGTAGTTAAATATTTTACAGTTTTGTACAATAATATAAAAGAGATAACTTAACGTTATAAAAGGAGTTTTAAAATGTACAGCATACCCGATCACCTAGCGAAAAATTTGGATATCCTGTTTGTTGGCTTCAATCCTAGTATCCGTTCAGGACAGACAGGACATCATTATGCCAATCCAAATAATCGCTTCTGGAAGATTCTCTTCGAAGCTGGATTAACCGAAAGAAAATACGATCCTTCTGAAGACTTCGCTTTATTAGGGTTGGGTTTTGGATTTACTAATATTGTTTCTAGACCGACAAAAGGGGCTGCCGATATCACTAAAGAAGAATACAAAGAGGGAAGAAAACAACTACTTGCAAAGATAAAGCTTTTCAAGCCTAGGATTGTTTGTTTCGTCGGTAAGGGAGTATATCAAGAGTATCGGCAGAAACGAGACGTTCCATGGGGCTTACAGAAAGATCCTTTGTCGAAGGAAACGATGGAATTTGTAGCCCCATCTTCAAGCGGTTTGGTTAGGATGAGGATAGAGGATATTATTGAAATCTATCGAGAATTGCCGGAGCTTTTGAAGAAGTGAAAATACATAATAAGGGCGGAGACTTATGAGGCAGGATAGTTTGGGAGAAGAGCGTATCTATACAGATGTCAATGAAGGGCAAAGTTTCTGGGAAGGGGTGAAGGACTGTATCCCTACTTTACTGGGATATCTAAGTATCGGCTTTGCGGCTGGGGTAGTCGAAAAAACAGCGGGCTTAAGCATGGTGGAAATTGCCCTTATTTCCCTCTTATTATATGCAGGATCCGGTCAATTTATAGCGTCAGGCATGATTGCGGCAAGTCACCCGATCTCTGCCATTGTTTTTACGATCTTTTTCATCAACAGCCGCCATCTTTTACTAAGTGCGGCATTGGCACCATATTTCCGTCATCAAACAACGAAGCAAAATATACTAACAGGTGCCTTGTTAACAGATGAGACTTTTGGCGTTGCCATTAATCATGCACAGCTAAATAGAGCCATCAATTTTAAATGGATGTTAGGTCTGAATGTTGCCGCCTACTTTAATTGGTTCGTGGCAAACATGGCAGGGGGCTTTTTAGGGCAATGGATTCCCAATCCCGAGAAATATGGCATGGACTTTGCATTGCCTGCAATGTTTATTGGGCTTCTTGTTTTGCAGATTTTAAGACATAAAAAGTATTTTCTTGACTGTTTGGTAGCTCTCAGTGCCATCATAATTGTAGTGGCTTCAAGCTTTGTTTTTTCTGGAAGCACAGGTGTCATCGTTGCAACAATATTAGCATCAACCATAGGGGTGGTGATTGAAAGGTGGAAATAAACGCATATATTTTCTATGTGATCTTAGGGGCCGCCATCGTTACTGTCATCCCTAGAGTCTTACCATTAGTGTTACTTAGCAAAATGCATATTCCTGAGTGGGGCATCAATTGGCTGAAACATGTTCCTGTTGCTGTCATGGCTGCCCTACTTGCTCAGGAACTTCTTTTAGTGGACCAATCGTTTTCTATAAGGGAAAATTTATTGAGCCTAGCTGCTGCACTGCCTACATTTGCAATAGCCATTTTCACACGAAGCTTACTAATTACCGTACTTGGAGGAGTTCTTTCATTAATGGCATTAAGAATATTCTTTTAAAAAAGTTTTAAAAAGTACTAACTTTTTAGTGAATGAGTCGATATAACTAGTGAGGTTCGCCTCACTGGTTTTTTTGGTGCGTGATAATTGGGTGGGGATTTATCTTAACTTATAAGGTTTAGGAAGCTTGATTATCAAAAACGCGCGGGCTTACATATTCTATAATAAAAGAATTCGTATTGTAAGCGCTTTAAAGATTGGATGAATGTTTAATAATTGAATGGCTGTTAATAATGGAAATAAGCAAATTGCTACGGAGGTGTTTAAGTAATGAATATAAATGGAGCCTTAGAAGTCCTTGATCGTATGCGTCTTTCTAATGGGGCATATACAGCAAGTCTTTCTGAAGATTATAATTATGTATGGGTTAGGGATGTAGTTTACACAGTGTTACCTTTTTTAACTGATTCATCCGATCGATATATGAATGCCTATCATGCATTATTTGATATATTTCGTATGTATGAATGGAAAATAGACATTCATACCGAAAAAAAACCTCAATATCTTTTTGAATATATTCATGCTCGGTACTCCACTGATTTAAAAGAACTTCCAGTTGAATGGGGCCATGCCCAGAATGATTCAATTGGTGCTTTTTTATGGGGGGTTGGCGAAGGTTACCGGAATGGACAAAAGGTCATACGAGATGAACATGACTTGGAAATTGTGCAAAAGTTAGTCGATTATCTTGAGTGTCTTCAATATTGGCAGGCCGGAGATAATGGGATGTGGGAAGAGAATATTGAAATACATGCTTCAAGTATTGGAGCTTGTGTAGCCGGTTTAACTTCCGTAAAAATGCTTGTGACAGTTAAGGAAGAATTAATCAAGAAGGGAGAGGAAGCTCTTCGTTTCCTGCTTCCACGAGAAAGCTATACGAAGGAAACCGATCTTGCCCTTTTATCATTAATTTATCCATACCGTCTAGTTGATCGCAATACTGCCCTGAAAATTTTAGAGAATGTTACGAATCGTCTTGAAAGGACTTACGGTTGTATACGTTATGAGAAGGATCTTTATTATAATGAAGGGCAAGAAGCCGAATGGTGCTTCGGGCTCCCTTGGATTGGACTTTGCTACCTTGAACTAGGTATGGTGAACAAGGCGATGGATTATATTGATAAAACAAAAAAAATCATTCCTTTAAATTGGGAGGTGCCCGAATTATATATTGGAGGAAGAGACGTCCCTAACGGAAATACCCCGTTAGCTTGGTCAGTTTCTTTATCATATTTATTTTTGGAGAAAACAAATATGATGCAGAATGAAAAAATTAAATAAGTCATTTAGAGCATGAAAAAAAGCTCTTCCCATCAAGGGAAGGGCTTACATTTATTTTGGGGGAAGTATTTTATTACATTTATTGGGTATTCTTCCATTAAAATGTTTAAAGGTAGTGCGAAAAGGGCATTTATTACAATATATCGCCTCTGTTTGAAGGATAAATGCCATTTTTAACGAATATATATATTAACTGGTACTTATTGATACGAATATGCTATCGAGTTTATATTGTTCATGTTGATGGAGGCGGATAAATGAAGACAATGATTGGCCAACTAGAAGATAGTTATCCAAGTGACTTTGATTTATATTTATTTCATGAAGGTACGCTTTATGAAAGTTATAAAATGCTTGGGGCGCATATTCTAACATCATCAGGTATAGAAGGTGTAAGATTTGCGGTTTGGGCACCTCATGCCAAGAAAGTTTCAGTAGTGGGAAACTTTAATAATTGGGACGGTACAGATCATTTTATGGAACGTATCGATAATTCCGGTATCTGGGTATTATTTATACCTGGATTAAAAGAAGGTGATTTGTATAAATACGAAATACATTCACCGGGAAATAAGCAATTTCTAAAGGCAGATCCTTATGCTTTTTATTCTGAAATGAGACCAGATACAGCCTCCATTGTCCATGGTTTGAATAGCTTCGATTGGGCTGACTCGAAATGGCTGAGTGATAGGAAAAAGGGAAATGTTTATCAAAAACCCATGTCCATTTATGAAGTGCACCCTGGTACATGGAGACAGACAGCGATGTCCGAGTTTTATACCTATCGAGAGTTGGCTGATAGCTTAGTAGAGTATGTGGTTGATAATGGATTTACCCATATTGAACTGATGGCCATAATGGAACACCCTTTCGATAAATCATGGGGATATCAGGTGACCGGTTATTATTCAGTAAATAGCCGCTTTGGATCTCCAAATGATTTTAAATACTTGGTGAACCTTTGCCACCAAAAAGGGATAGGTGTCATATTAGACTGGGTTCCTGCACACTTTTGTAAGGATTCCCATGGTCTTAGCTGTTTTGATGGTACTCCACTCTATGAACCAATTGAATTTGATCGAGCTAATCGACCAATATGGGGAACATTTAATTTTGATTTTACGAAACCAGAGGTTATTAGTTTTCTCATATCTAATGTGATGTTCTGGATGGATGTATACCATATTGATGGTGTACGTGTGGATGCCGTTTCTTCCATGATTTATTTGAATCATGATAATCCCTTGCCAGTAAAACTTAAAAACCAATATGGCGGGGAAGAGAACCTAGAAGCGATTCGGTTTTTACAAAAATTGAATGAAGTGATTTTTGATAAGTATCCTAATGCCTTAATGATGGCTGAAGAAGCAACAGATAGACCCCTTATTACTTCTCCAACTGATATAGGAGGTCTAGGCTTTAATTATAAATGGAATATGGGATGGTCAAATGATATCCTCCGATATATGCAATTGGAAACAAGTGATAGACCCAGTCATCATAACCTCTTAACCTTCTCATTTCATTATGCATTTTCAGAAAATTTCGTCTTGCCTTTCTCTCATGATGATGTGGTTCATGGAAAGAAGTCTTTATTGAATAAGATGCCGGGAGACTATTGGCAGAAGTTTGCTAATTTGCGCTTGCTCCTCGGGTATTTCATGACGCACCCAGGAAAAAAGCTTCTCTTTATGGGCGGGGAATTTGGACAGTTTATTGAATGGAAAGATGATGAACAGTTGGATTGGTTTCTTTTGGAGTATGAGTCCCATACAAAGTTAGCTCTTTATTTTCGAACCCTGCAACAATTTTATCGAGAACATTCATCTTTATGGCGACAGGACCACGTACAGGATGGTTTCGAATGGATAGATCCCAATAATCGTTCCCAGAGCATTCTTACATTTATGAGAAAAGGTAAGCGAAAAGGAGATTATTGTATCGTGGTTTGTAATTTTTCAGAACAGACACACTATCAGCATAAAATTGGTGTCCCATCTCTAGGGAAGTATATGGAGGTATTTAACAGTGATGACCTTACCTTTGGAGGGTCTGGACAAATCAATCAAGAACCTCTTCATGTAAAAAAAGAACCTTATCATAACCAAAGATACAGTATGAATATTACAGTTCCTCCATTAGGGGTTTCAATTTTTATGAAGCAAACAAAAAAAAGGGCTGGGAGAGTGAACGAATAATGGGAGCAAAAAAGTGGATTGCGATGTTATTGGCAGGAGGTCAAGGCTCAAGGTTAGGTGAATTAACTATTGGATTGGCAAAACCTGCAGTTCCTTTCGGTGGTAAATATAGAATCATAGATTTTCCATTAAGTAACTGCACTCATTCCGGTATCGATACGGTTGGGGTCCTGACTCAATATCAGCCATTGATACTTAATGATTATGTCGGAAACGGAAAAGCATGGGACTTGGATTTAGATGTGGGTGGCGTTTCTGTCCTTCCCCCTTATCAAGGAAAAGAGGGTGGGGAATGGTATAAGGGTACAGCTAATGCTGTTTATCAAAATATTCAGTATATCGATAACTATGATCCTGAGCATGTGTTAATCCTCTCAGGCGACCATATTTATAAAATGGACTATAGCAAAATGCTGGACTATCATATCGAAAAATCTGCTGAGGCAACTATAGCAGTGATTCAAGTACCTTGGCAGGAAGCAAGCCGCTTCGGCATTATGAATACGAATGAAGGTGATAGGGTCACTCAATTTGATGAAAAGCCAAAATACCCGAAGAGTAATCTGGCGTCAATGGGTGTATACCTTTTCAACTGGAAAACATTAAGAAAATATCTTATAAATGATGAAAAAGATGTGAATTCTTCCAATGATTTTGGCAGCAATATCATTCCAAAGATGCTGGAAGATAGAAAGAAATTGTATGCTTATCGATTTAATGAATATTGGAAGGATGTTGGAACGGTTGAGAGCCTATGGCAAGCCCATATGGACTTATTGGAAGAAAACCCTAATTTCCAGTTAGATGACCCGCAATGGAAAATTTTCGCCCGAAATGCTAATCATCCGCCACAATATATTTCGAGAGAAGCGGAAGTCACACAATCGCTCGTGAATGAAGGCTGCATGATTTATGGGAACATTGACCATTCCGTCTTATCCTATAATGTCAAGGTTGGATTTGGCTCAACCATAAAAGACTCGGTCATAATGCCGAATGTCACCATTGGCAATAATGTCCACATTGAAAGAAGTATCATAGCAAGTAATTGCGTGATTGAAGACGGAGCAGTGGTAGGTAATTCAACCGTGACTTCTGACATTACCTTAATTGGAGAAAATCAGACCATTACTGATTCAAATAAAAAAAAGATAACTCTTAATTGATCAAGGGGGAGCTGCAATGGAAAATGTGTTAGGAATCATCAATTTAATTAATGAAAAACAACATTTAAAAGAATTGACTGCTCACCGTAATGTGGCATCTGTGCCATTTGGCGGACGATACCGTCTAATCGACTTCACAATGTCGAACTTTATCCATGCGGATGTTTCAAAGGTCGCTGTCTTTCCAAAGGAAAAATACCTCTCTGTTATGGACCACTTAGGATCAGGGAAAGAATGGAACTTAGACCGGCGTTCAGGTGGATTATTCATTTTGCCACCTATACATCCTGATGAAACGGTCACTGGAGACATGAAACAATTTTATGACCATCTCAGCTTTTTTGAACGGGCAGATGCCGACACCGTCATCATATCTCCTGGATGCCATGTTTGTAAATTGGACTTTAACGAAGTGCTTGCTTACCATAAAAAAGAGAAAGCGGATATCACTGTCGTCTATAAAGATTATGTGGGAGAATCCATTGAAAAACCCATCTACCACAAATGTTCAGTGAATTCGGATGGCGCCATCACCGACATTAGCTTTTTTACCATACCTCAACCGGGAGACCATGTTTGTCTAGAAACCTTCATTATCAGTAAAAGCCTTTTGGTCAATTTGATTAAGAGCTGTGTTGCCAATGGGGAATACGATTTCTTGAAAGATGCGGTTAAAGCCAATCTTCATCGTTTTACGGTTAAAGGCTATCATTTCACTGGAGAAATGCCGTTCATACATTCTATTGAAAGTTTTCATTCGAGTAATATGGATTTCTTGAATCCTGCCGTCATTCGGACTTTCTTTGGGGATACATGGGATGTCTATACAAAAATTAAAAACGAGGCTCCGGCTAAATACACACAATCCTCCAAGGTTACTAATTCATTGATTGCCAATGGGTGTAATATTGAAGGTACAGTTGAAAACAGTATTCTATTCAGAGGAGTCAAGGTGAAAAAAGGGGCAGTCGTAAAGAACAGCATCATCATGCAAAAAGGTGAGATAGAAGAAGGGGCAGTCGTAGAAAATATTATAACGGATAAAGAAGTTAGAATTACACGGGATAAAGAAGTAATTGGCCTACAACAACCAACTGTAATAAAGAAAGCAGAAGTTATTTAATGGAGGTACAGCTATGAATGTTCTATTTGCCGCTTCAGAATGCGCTCCTTTCATAAAAACCGGAGGACTTGGAGACGTGATAGGTGCACTTCCAAAAGCACTTAAAAAACAGGGGGTCAATGTAAGTGTAATTCTTCCAAAGTTTAAAGACCTTCCTTTTCATATCAAACAGGAAATGACGCACGTGACCAGTATCGAGGTCCCTGTAGGCTGGCGCCAACAATTTTGTGGAATTGAAAAGTTGGTTGCCAATGGGATTACATATTATTTTCTTGATAATGAATATTATTTTAAAAGACACGGAAGTTATGGATATTTTGATGACGGTGAAAGGTTTGCATTTTTTTCCCGTGCCATATTAGAATCCATACCTTTTTTAGACGATCACCCAGAAATCATCCACTGTCATGATTGGCAAACAGGTCTTGTGAGTGTCTTGTTGAAAGCACATTATCAAAAACATCCATTATATGAAAATATTAAAACGGTATTCACCATACATAATTTACTCTATCAAGGTGTCTACCCTAAAACTGTCCTAGCGGAATTGTTGGATTTAAGTGAATTGTATTTCAATATGGATGGTCTTGAATTTCACGGTAATGTGAGTTATCTTAAAGCGGGTCTGGCCTTCTCTAACTATATTACAACCGTAAGTCCAAGTTATGCAGAAGAGATACAGACTCCCTATTATGGAGAGCAACTGGATGGCTATCTGCGTAAACGGAACGGGGATCTTAAAGGTATCATAAATGGGATCGATAATGAATCCTATAATCCTGCTTCAGATGAATATTTACCCGTGCCTTTTTCCACATATGAAGGGAAAATGAAAAACAAGCGCGAATTACAGGAAATATTGAATTTGCCAGTCAATGATGAGGTTCCAGTTATATCAATGGTGACACGATTGGTTGACCAAAAAGGGATAGACCTTATCCTGCATGTCTTCCATGAAATGATGGGTCAAGGCATTCAATTCATATTATTAGGAACGGGCGAGGAAAAATATGAATGGGCTTTCCGTAATTTGGCTGAGCAATATCCTAATCAAGTATCGACCAACACATATTTTGATGAAGGAATGGCCAGGAGGATTTATGCGGGCTCTGATATTTTCTTGATGCCGTCACAATTCGAACCATGTGGAATCGGTCAGCTTATAGCAATGCGCTATGGTGCATTGCCGCTGGTGAGAGAGACTGGTGGCCTTCGTGATACGGTCATCCCTTACAATCAATTTACAGGCGAAGGTAATGGTTTTAGTTTTACGAACTATAATGCTCATGATATGCTTCATACTATTGAACAAGCGGTAGGAATGTATAAATTCCAACCAAAAAGATGGAAGCAGTTGACTGAAAATGCCATGAATGAAGATTTCAGTTGGGATTCCTCATCTTCCGAATATATAGATTTATATGAAAGCTTATTAACAATCAAAAAATAAGACAGTATAAAACACTTACGATTAATTTTCGTAAGTGTTTTTGTTTCTTTTGTCATACTTCATGGGTATATATAAATATAAATTATTTGTAGGAGAATGAAAATGAAAAGTAGAAGAAGAATGGAAATTGTGTTTTTATTTATTTTAATCGCATCTGTTTATATGGTTTTATTTAGCTATGCTAGCTTCAATGTGAAGCTATTTTTTATGGGATTATATATCTTGGTTATGCTTATAACGATGATCTCACTTATGCTAGAAAATAGATTTGCCCATGATACACTTTTATGGATGTATGTTCTTTTTTGTTTTCCTGTTTTTGGATTTATTTTCTATTTGTTTTCAGGTCAACTTTATCTAAAAGGATATTTATTTCAATCTAAAAGAAGAAAAGATAGAGAAGAATGGAAGAATCTTGTCAATGACATATCAGCTCCTGATTTATCGTTTCTGAATAATCATCAGCAATCTTTTGCGGATTTTGCAAAGAATGCTTCAGAAACAACCATCAGTACATCTTCAGAAACGAAAGTATTGAAAAATGGGAATGAAACATTTACAGAAATCATTCAACAGTTAAAAAAGGCGGAAAAGTTTATACATATAGAATATTATATTTTTCGTTCTGACAGGCTTGGTAAGGAAATCATCGATATCCTCATTGAAAAAGCAAAGGAAGGGGTAGAGGTATTATTTATCTTTGATGCAGCAGGAAGCTTAAGTCTAGCAAATAAAGAAATCAATAGAATGAAAGAGGCAGGTGTGAAGATATTTCCATTTTCGCCGTTAAAGCACGGATTTTTTAATCAAAAATTCAATTTTAGAAATCACCGGAAAATAATCATCATAGATGGAGAGATTGGTTTTGTTGGCGGACTGAATGTAGGGGAAGAATATCTTGGAAAAAATAAAAACATTGGATTTTGGCGTGATACACATATGGTTCTTAAAGGGGAAGCTGTTTATATGCTCCATACCGTATTCCTGATGGATTGGGAATATGTAAGTGGAGAAGATGTCTTAGAAGAACGACCAAAAATGAATAAATTTGAAAAGGGAGATGGAGCTGTCCAAGTTGTTGCGAGTGGACCCGATACCCAGCAGGGAATCATGAGCGATTATTATTTTTCCCTCATAACGACTGCAACCAAATCAGTTTGGATAGCAAGTCCATACTTTGTCCCCAATCAAGCAATTAAAGCTGCGATGAAGAATGCTGCTTTAAAAGGAATACAAGTTCGTCTTATGGTTCCTGCTGTAAATGACGGGTTCTTAACCCAGTATGGGAGCCGCTCCTATTTTGGTGAGCTTCTACAATTTGGCGTAGAAATATACTCCTATAAAAAAGGTTTCCTACACCAAAAAATAATCATTGTGGATGGAGACATGGCTTCGATAGGTACGGCAAATATGGACATGCGAAGCTTTCATTTAAACTTTGAGGTAAATGTCTTCTTGATGGGCAATAGTTCCATTGCTGATTTAGCCACTCATTTTCAAGAAGATATAAAAGATTGTGAAAGGATTGATCCATTAACCTATAAAAATAGGACACTATTGGAACGTTCAAAAGAATCATTTGCCCGACTATTTTCCAATATTCTATGATGGGCATGCATTAAGAAATCATAGTATAGTAGGATTGGAAGTCAAAACAGATAGATATAAGGAGAATAGAATAAAAAATGAAATTGGTATCTTGGAATGTAAATGGCATAAGAGCGTGTGTAAAAAAGGGATTTTTAGATTACTTTAAAGATGTGGATGCCGATATTTTTTGTCTGCAGGAAACCAAGCTTCAAGAAGGGCAAATCACACTTGATTTAGAAGGCTATTATCAATATTGGAATTATGCTTTGAAAAAAGGGTATTCAGGAACGGCGATATTCACGAAGGAAAAACCTATTTCGGTTAAATATGGAGTTGGTGACCGAGATGAAGAGCCTGAAGGAAGAATAATAACTCTTGAATTTGAAAAATTTTATATGGTAAACGTGTATACGCCTAATGCCAAACGAGATTTAACGAGACTGGACTATCGTTTGGAATGGGAAGATGAAATGATCGAATATCTAAAAGCCTTGGATATGAATAAACCAGTCATTTATTGTGGGGACCTTAATGTAGCATACTCCGAGATAGACTTAAGAAACCCCAAAACGAATGTTGGAAACTCCGGCTTCACCCTGGAGGAAAGAGGTAAAATGACTAACTTGTTAGAATCGGGTTTCATTGATACTTTTCGTCATTTTTATCCAAACAAAGAAGGTTCATACTCTTGGTGGTCTTATATGAGCAAGGTAAGAGAAAGAAATATTGGCTGGCGGATTGATTATTTTATTGTTTCGGAGCGGTTGGCTGTAGATTTAAAAGATGCTAGCATTCATTCAAATATAATGGGTAGCGATCATTGTCCAATTGTCTTGGAAACGGCCTTTTAAGTAGGATAAATATGATGTTATGGGAATATACTATCCGTTATCCAGTTTAACGGGGGGTGACGTGATGAGAACGTTTATTGCAAGCTTCCATCAAGAAAATCATATAGAATAGCATGCAAGTACAAAAGCTTACAGCCAGTGAATTTATTGAAGCAGGGGCAAGTGGTTTCCGAAGGTTATTCGAACTTGAAAAAAATGCAGGTAGCTTTGTCTTTTTTGACCAAAATTGGAGACGGACTCCTTTCCATCTCATCCTGCTATATCCTGAAGAAAACAATGATCCTAGTGATTGTTATTCATTTTCAAGAAATGATTGTTATGAATTCATGGTTCTTTATTTGCAAGGGATGGAGGAAAGAAGAGCAAGAGTATGGTCCAATTCATCACATGGAACATTTGAGGTTTCATATTGTGGAAGAGGGTAAAATATTGAACCATTAATGGATGAGGTGGAACCATGCAAGGGACGTGTGAGCTTTGTTCTCGAAGTGAGATAGAACTGACTGTGCACCATCTAACGCCCAGGGAGGAAGGAGGCAGTCAGTTACCAACCGCTTTTCTTTGTAAATCGTGCCACAAGCAAATTCATGCCTTATATTCAAACCGGGAGTTAGCCATAAGATTATATACCGTTATTTTGTTAAAAGATGATGAAGCTTTGAAAAAATATATAAAATGGATCAAGAAGCAACCTGCTAGCAAATCTGTAAAAACAAGAAAGTCCAAAACTAAATAATACGAAGGCCCATCTTGAATTAGATGGGCCTTCGTATTATTTATCTATTAATGCTTCCCCTATTCTTTAAACGATCCAGTAAAAATCCACCTTTAAAATACCTCGGTTCATAAGAAATGATGAAAGCTTTAGGTTCGAATTTTTCAATTGTAGCAATTAATTCTTGTTCTCGGTTACGTTTTGTTAATATTTCCATCCGATAACGGTTACTATCCCTTCCTTCGCCTGTATAGAGAGTAACACCAAAGCCGTTGTTCCTTAATGTGTCCATCAATTGGGTGTTTTTCGTCTGTGTATTAACGGTAACATTGATAAAACCAATAGCAAGTTTTTGCTCAATTTTCGTCCCGAATATGATACCTATTCCAAAACCAACTGCATATACAACCATGGCCAATATGCTTTGGTCTCCACCAAATACGAGGGATAGTCCAAATACATAAACTAACATCTCGGCTATGCCTAAAATAGAGGCCAAAGAGGTTAAGTTTTTGACTAAGAATATGGTACGTAATGTATAGATGGGAACATAAATAAGTTGCAATAATAAGATTAATAATATTTCCTTCAATTGGGCACCTCTCCATTATAATTAAGTCCATTAACTATTCTATATGAAACATCTTCCATAATCTAAACATATGGCACACAATAAAGCTATGGAAATATTATGCATGAACATGGGCATGCACATCCTATCACTTTTTTAGTTAATAGTTCTAGGTACTAAATCAATCTTAAATTTGGTATTATTGTTCTAACTATTTATCACATGTGAAGAAGAGGGTGTCTTCTGCTTTCACTTGTTGGTCCAATTCATGTTAAATTGCCTTGGATTTTCATGTTCACTTGTAAAAACATACAAAGGAAATGAAAAACTGTGAAAAGGTCACCATTTTAAAACGAAAGGGTTGAAGGTTATTACAACGATTTGTATAGTACGCCATGGAGAAACAGATTGGAATGTAGAAGGACGGTTACAGGGGCAAACAGACATACCACTTAATGAAAATGGAAAGAGGCAGGCCAGGAAGTGTGGAGAGTTTTTATTCAAAGACAAGTGGGATGTAATTTTTACTAGTCCTCTAAAAAGAGCAAGGGCTACAGCCAATATTATAGGTGAAATAATTGATTCCCCAATTATTATTAAAGAGGAATTCATTGAAAAGAATTTTGGGGACGCTGAAGGAATGACAGCTGATGAGAGGGAATCCACATTTTTTAATAAAGAATACCCTAATCAGGAAGACCAGGAAAGTTTACGAGAACGCCTTATGAAAGGCCTACAGGATATTGAAGCAGAATATCCTGATAAGAAAGTAATTTTAGTTGCACATGGGGCGGTCATTCATATGATTTTACGTATGATGTCGAATGAAAAGATTGTATCAACTCAAACTAGATTATCAAATGCTTGCCTGAGTACAATCAAGTTTGAACTGAATTCATGGGTTATAGCCGATTATAATCAAGTGAATCACTTGTCTTAATCCTTTCTAATTTAACAGTTCGGTTGCTATTGGGCAGCCTATACGAGAAAGAAGGAAAACATGACTAAAAAAACTGCGTTAGTTTTAGGTGCAACTGGGGTTGTAGGCACCCAACTATTGAAAAGGTTATGTACTAGTAAGGATTATCAAACCATACATCTATTTACGAGAAGAGAACTAGAATATAAAGATTCCGTTTGTAAAGTGCATATTGTCGATTTTAATAATATGAAAGAATTTGCAGATTTGTTTCATGTCAATGATGTGTTCATATGTTTAGGCACTACCATTAAAAAAGCGAAATCTAAAGAAGCTTTTCGGAAAGTTGATTATGATTACGTAGTAGAGGCGGGAAAATTGGCAAAAGCGGCAAATGTAGAGAATGTATTGGTTATAAGTGCTATCGGTGCTGACTCTAAATCAAGTTTCTTTTATAGTCGAGTAAAGGGAGATATGGAAGAAATACTAAAACAATTAAAATTGAATTCTTTACATATTTTCAGACCTTCGTTATTAATTGGAGAACGAAAAGAACTCCGTATCGGTGAAAAGATATCCGGTAAACTGAGTTCGATTTTTAAATTTTTGTTAGTGGGACCTCTTCGCCCATATCGCGCCATACATGTAGAAACGGTGGCTACTGCCATGAGTATTGCGGCAAAATCCATTACTTCAGGAAACCATGTGTACCAGTCCAATGAAATAGAGGAACTTGCTAATGAGAGAGAACTATATTAGGAGTTTGATTGATAAGATAAAAAAATGAAAGCGGGCCAATTATATGAGGCTCGTTTTTATTTTTATGAATTTTGATATACAAGTTCCTTATTTTTCAATATAATAGGTATAAAGTCTTAGAGAAATAGGTGATATTTTTGTTTTGTTCAACATGTGGTAAGAAACTATCAAGCGATGGTCGCTATTGTCCTAGTTGTGGGAATAAGAAAAAGAAATCTAAATTAATACCATTCTTAGTTATATTAAGTATTTTAAGCACATTAACTTTTGTGTTGACCATCAAATATTATTGGGATGAAGCGGACAATAAAAAAACAGCCACTATACCTACTGTAGTAGAAACCAAAAAAGATAAAAATGAAACGGGGAAAAAGAAAGAAGTAACAAGGGTGGTTGCATCAAAGCCAGTTGAGAAGATGAAAGAAGATACAAAACAAAGTGTCACGCAGATCATCGAGGAATCTCAGAAAAAAGTGTATACCATTTTTGCCGGGGACAGCCAAGGTTCTGGATTTTTAATTAATGACAAAGGTGATGTCTTGACAAATGCACATGTTGTGGAAGGGTATCTTGAAACAAGTATTAAAGATAAAGGTGGCACAGAGTATAATGGAAAGGTTATCGGTTATTCCACCGATACAGATGTAGCCATTATTAGAGTTCCCAAATTAGCCGGGATAAAGCCAATTGATGTTGAAAAAACAGGAGGGGCCAAGATTGGTCAGGAAGTAGTCGCACTTGGCAGTCCATTGGGCCTTGAGAATACAGCAACGCTTGGGACCATAACTGGAGTGGATCGCAGTTTCTTTATTGGAGAGCGTTCATATGATAATATTTATCAAATGTCAGCTCATATTGCTCCAGGTAGTAGCGGTGGACCTCTTGTTTCCATGGAAACAGGAAAGGCTGTGGCCATTAATTCAGCAAGGTTAATAACGGATGAATCCGTAGGGTTCAGCATACCAATAAAGGATATATTCCTGTTAATCGAAGGCTGGATCGCTCAACCACTCTCAGAACAGGAAATTAGCGATTTGTTTTACAATGAATCCGGCAGTTATTATTACGAAGACGAATCAGATGGTGAGTGGTATTTCGAGGGGGGCGATTATAATGATGAAGAAGACAGTTATTATGATATCCCAGATGAATGGTCAGAATCAGAGGAAGACTTTGAAGACTACGATGAGTACGAAGACTTTGAGGACTATGAAGAGGAAATTATAGACGAAGATGATAGTGAAGATATGGATGAAGATTATTATTCGGACTATGAAAACGAAGACTTGGCTGAGGATGGCGAAGATTATTCTGACGAAGATGGTTATGAAGACGAAGATGAAGAATATGACTATGAAGATGAGGATGAAGACTACGAGAATTATGAGGATAACGAAGGTAATGAAGTTGGCAATGAAGATGATAGTGACTATTAAATGACGGGCTTTGAAACTTATAACTGTAAAGAATCCATTCCGATTAAACAGGGATGGATTTTTTCCTGAAAACACTATTTTCCAGAAAAAAAATAATAAAACACCTTTTTTATAGAATATTAAAATATCTAAAATATTTATTCCAATAATAACCTCGCTAGAATATATTAATTTAAAGTCTAAATAGTAGTTAAGATATAAACAAAGATCGAAAATACATTTAATTCCAATTACCTATTTTAGTTTAATTTAGAAGTTATATATAGGTAAACTCCTCTACGATAATTAAAAGTTTCTATTCTCAAATAATGGGTAACTATAAATATGGTTGGTAAAAAAATTAAGGGGAATCGTTCATGAAAATTACACCTGAGCAAAGAATTGAACTTCATGGCTTCAACAATCTTACTAAATCATTAAGTTTTAATATGTATGATATTTGTTATACGAAAACAAAAGAGGAACGTGAAGCATACTTAGAATATATTGATGAACAATACAATGCGGAAAGACTCTCTAGCATATTGAAGAATGTATCGGATTTAATTGGAGCTCATGTTTTGAATACAGCCAAACAGGATTACATACCACAGGGAGCAAGCGTGACGATGCTTATTTCTGAGGGGCCCGTCGTAGAAGTACCCACCGATACCTATAAGGAAACGCCTGGACCTTTGCCGAACAATGTTGTCATGCAGTTGGATAAGAGCCACATTACGGTTCATACATACCCTGAGTTTCATCCCAATGAGGGAATCAGTACATTCAGGGCCGATATTGACGTATCTACGTGTGGGGAAATTTCTCCATTAAAAGCACTTAATTACCTGATTCATTCTTTTGACACCGATATCATCACGATAGATTATCGGGTTCGAGGATTTACCAGAGATACAAATGGTCGCAAATTGTTCATCGATCATGATATAAATTCCATTCAAAATTATATCCCTGATGAAGTAAAGGGATTATACGATATGATCGATGTGAATGTGTACCAAGAGAATATCTTTCATACTAAATGTAAACTGAAAAGATTCGAACTAAACAATTATCTATTTGATTATTCAGAAGAAAAACTAAAACCAACTGAACGTGATGAAATTATCGAAAGGCTTCAAACGGAAATGGATGAAATTTTTTACGGGGCAAATGTTTCGGTACCCAAGTAAGACTAGCACCTTGGGTAAGAATAACTTGTTAACTTTACAATAGTAATTGAAGCCAAAACGGCTGCAGGCAAAAGTCAGATTTCAAGGACTTTTGCGGCAGCCGTTTTCTTTTTCGCATATTCAATGGTAAACGCGATGAATGGAGGGATAAAGCTGATAAGAGTAATGCCGAGCAATGAGAGGAATAAATGACTACCCACCCATGTAAGGTTGCCGAGTAGGTAACCCGCACATACCCAAGTGATCGTCCAGACCATCGCTCCGACCATATTATGTCCGATAAATCGTTTGAACGAATAGCGTGTGAACCCACTAATGAAAGGTAAGGTTGTGCTAAGTAAAGGAACGAATCGGGAGAACATAATCGCGTATTTTCCATAACTGGTTAAAAATCGATGGGTCTTTTCAATAGATTTATTTGGGATGTACTTAAATACTGAGTATTTCTTTTCTTTCTTCGTGGATTTCCCAATCAGGTTCCCGATAAAATAATTCTGGGCGTCCCCCGCAACAGTTGCAAGGAAGAAAAGGAACAAAAGTGTAGGGAAACTCAAGTGTCCAATCGCAGCAATGGTACCGCTGGCAAACAAAGTCGCATCTCCAGGCAGGAAAGTCAGAACAATATAAGCCGTCTTCGCGAAAATGATGATGAATAAAATGACATAAATTTGTTTACCGAAAACAGTGATATATTGAGTCAGATCCGTATCGATCGATTGAGTAAAATGTAAAAGATTATGCAAATTAATGCACCCTCCTTTATGAGAATAAAAAATTCTAGAATGTAGTTTGATAAAAATAATTCCAAAGACGGATAAAAAGATAAAGGAAAAAGCCAGATTTACACCCTTAGTAATATTACATATTATATTATGCCAAGTAAATGGTTTATAACTGGGAATATGGGGGGGATTGAGTCTTATAATGTATTGGGGAGTGAAAAATTAGTGAATTGTTTTTATGGAATGTAGATATTAACTTTAATAAAATTCTCCACCAGACTATTAATTAGAAAAGGGTAGCAAATACCCATGGATTTGAGTCAATATTTTGGACACACAAAAGTAAAATCTTAAGCTGTATTTCTAATTTGATTTTCAATCGCTTGTGGGGTTTGGTACCCCAAAATATAGGCATTAGCATACGGGCACCCTTTTTGGCTAAAGGATTGCTTAATATGATGATTTTGGATATGTTGAGTAAACTCACCACATATTGTGGGCCATGATCTGTATGAAGAACTAAGCCCTCCGTGGGCTTTTGTGAAGTGTGTGCGTGATTGAAAGCTTGAATAACCAGTTCAGTCGTCTTAGAACGCGAAAAGGGATAGCCTACTATTTTCTTAGAATGAAGATCCAATACAGAAGCTAAATAACACCATCCGTCGTTTAACGTATGAATATACGTAATATCGGCTGCCCATTTCTCATTAATAGTCTGGGTGGTAAAATCTCGTTTGAGCAAATTCTCTAATTGTATAACCTTCTCTTTAGGTGGATAAGGACGGTATTTTTTCTTAGTGATAGAACGGATTCCCATCTTACTCATTAGGCGCTGAACACGCTTTAGACTTAGACTAAATCCTTTGGTTAATAAGATTTCATGGATTTTGGGAGCACCATAGCGACCTTTGCTTTCTAAGTGAATGAGATGAATTTCTTTCGTTAGCTCTTCGTTTTCTGTTCGCGATTTGATACGACTAGTTGAAGAGACTGATAATGACTGCTTCTTGGGATTTCTAATACTTCACACATTCTCTTTACGAAATATTGTTTTTGTGTTCCACGATAAATTCGGTGAGATCTGTCTCAGTTACTTTTTGGCGAATATGGCCATAGCCTTTTTAGGATTTCAACTTCTTGCTTTAACCGAAGGTTTTCCTTCTGTATCGCAGCCAATTCCTTCGGAGTCATGGACTCTTCCCCTATACCAATAGGGGTAAATTCTTTAACCCACTTATAAATTGTTACGTCAGATACGCCATATTCGCCACTTAATTCTCTTACTGAGTTACCCGAATGATATAGATTTACAATAATCTTCTTAAACTCATTATTATATTTCTTGCCTGTATGCTTACGTTCCAATCCGAACATATCCTCTCAAAAATCATTGTAAGGATTTAACTAAAATGTGTCCATGAAACTATACTGACTCCAGTGTCGTAGTACTAGAATGGAAGAAATTTTCATTCAGCTTTATTAAAAAAGTAAGCAAGTTTAACGTCTCCAAGGCATTCAAGGTTAAGGGTAGAAGGCTTAGGTGGTTTTTTAGTTTAGCGGTAAACTGTGATATAGAGGCGGTTTAAATTATACTCAGTTTTATTTCCTATGAAAAATTTATCGCTTGATCATTTATTTGAATTATGTGTGATAATGATAAAATCAAATCTGGTTTATGAGATATAACTTTACATAACTCGCATTCAATATAATCTGTTATACGAAACTACTAAAAAATAGTAGAATTAATTTAGATATCCAGTTATTGACACAACGTGTAGAATGGTGGTATTTTAATAACACACAAGTTCTTTATAAAGAACAATTAGGTTTCTAGATAAGAAAGGAAAACTCTTTTATCTCTTAGGGATTATTTAACACCTTATTTAATTTTTATAAATTAAATCGAACTTAAAAAGCTTTAATACCAAAGTTCAGTTTTAATATGGATGTTCGCTATTAAGAATATCGACTTGAAATCAATATTAAAATTTGGTGATGTCTCCTTACCAATATTAATGGAGGCACTCGACCATACTGTGGGTTGAAATAAACCTTAGACGCGAGTCGTCGAGAGTGTGGTGAGAGGCGGGGTTAAATGCCCTATTTATTATTTTAACACTTTATTTAGTTCGTGATTTGGGGGTGTTTAGCATAACGATTCTTGTAACTGGAGGGGCTGGCTTTATTGGAAGCCACATAAGTGTTGAATTATTAAATGCCGGATATAATCTGATGATTGTTGATAATTTTTCAAATAGTAATCCAGAGGTACTAAGACGAATTCAAAAAATTACAGGAAAATCTTTTGAAATTCACCAGATCGATTTGTTAAATGAAAAAGATTTAGAACGAGTATTCATAGAAAATAGGATAGAGGCAGTTATTCACTTAGCTGGTCTTAAAGCAGTTGGGGAATCTGTTGTTGAGCCACTCAAGTATTATAGAACAAATATAAATAGTACGATTAACTTATGTAAACTAATGAAAAAGTATCATGTTAGGAAATTAGTATTCAGTTCTTCAGCAACTGTTTATGGTATGCCGGATAAAGTTCCTATTGCAGAAGACTTTCCTCTAAAGGCAATGAACCCATATGGTAGGACAAAGCTAATGATTGAAGAAATACTTCAAGATATATATATATCCGATAAACAATGGAGTATTTCTATTTTGAGATATTTCAATCCAATTGGCGCTCATGAAAGCGGACTAATAGGTGATAATCCAAATGGAATTCCAAATAACTTAATGCCTTTTATAACTAAAGTAGCAATAGGTGAACTAAAAGAACTGAAAGTGTTTGGTCAACATTACCCTACAATTGATGGTACAGGAGTTAGGGATTATATTCATGTTATTGATTTAGCTAAAGGACATGTGGCCGCTCTTGACAAAGTACTGAAAAGGAACAGTATAAACACTTATAATCTAGGAACAGGCCAAGGCTATAGTGTATTAGAAATTATAACAGCCTTCGAGTCGATAACTGGTATAAAGATTCCATTTCAACTAAGCGAACCTAGATTAGGTGATATAGCAATTTGCTATGCTGATTCATCAAAAGCCAAGATGGAATTGGGCTGGGAAGCAGAGAAGGGAATCATAGAGATGTGTAGAGATGCTTGGCGATGGCAGAGAAATAATCCTAACGGTTATCAAGATAATAAGTTGATATCAAATTCTCGTATACGTGATTCGGGACTAATGAATATGGAAAGTACGGAAGAAGTCGAGAAGAATGTAGTAGATGAAAAGACTTACACCTAATAATATAAAATCATAACAATATAGGAAAACGTTCAAAATTTATCGTAATTAAATATCAAAAAAAGTAGCAAATTTGCATTATAGTTTAAATGACATATGGAAAATCTGGTAGAAGTTGAAATGATGTTAAAACTTATTAAAGAACCTTTAATAATATACTACAAAGTAGTTAAAGAGGTAATCGAATGATTGGAAAAAATATAGCTGAAATTAGGAAAAAAAGAGGGTATACCCTCTCAGAACTTGCTAAAAAGTCTAAAATCTCCAAGTCATATCTAAGTAATATTGAACGTAATATTAACAAAAATCCTTCCCTGGAAGTAATGAAAAAGATTGCGACAGTTTTAAAGGTAGATCTCATATCATTATTGAAAAATGGATTGGAAGGGGAGAAAAGTCTGCTTATCGAAAAAGAATGGATTGGTTTCTTTAATGAACTAAAGGAATTAGGGGTGGAAAAGAATCAACTCCACGAATATAAAACTTTAATTGAGTTTATTAAATGGAAAAATGAAAGTTCTAAACGTAAATGAACAATCTACATTAAATGTTGATATTAATAAATAAATTACATTAATTTAACTTGAGCTCGAGTGGGTGACTTTTTTGAACGTATTATTTATAACTTTATTAAATATGGAGAATGTTGACGAAAGAGGAATCTATACGGACCTTGTCAGAGAACTTGCGAGTAGAGGTATAAATATGCATGTGGTCTTTCCGAGGGAAAGGAGAACAAAATTACCTACAGAGCTTACTTCGATTAGAAATATTAAGCTTTTGAAAGTAAGAACTGGAAATATTACTAAAACGAGCTTTATTGAGAAGGGTTTATCAACCCTTACAATAGACAAGCAATACCTCAAGGCAGTGAAAAAGTATCTTAAAGATGTGCGATTTGACTTAGTCATTTATTCAACTCCACCAATTACTTTTGTAAAAGTTGTTAATTACCTAAAAAAGAAACATGAAAGTAAAACATATTTATTACTTAAAGATATTTTTCCACAAAATGCAGTAGATATTGATTTAATTAAAAATAGAGGTTTTATATGGAGATATTTCAGAAAAAAAGAAAAAAAATTATATCAATTATCAGATAAGATTGGCTGCATGTCAAAAGGAAATGTAAACTACATTTTACAACATAATTCTTTTATTGACAAAAGAAATGTCGAGGTATTTCCTAATTCAATTGAGCCTGTCGAAATAAGAGTAAATGTGAATAAAGAAATCTATAAAAAATACCACATATCAGAAGAATCAACTTTATTTGTTTATGGAGGGAACTTAGGTAAACCCCAGGGGATTAATTTCATATTAAAAGTAATAGAAAATTTTCACAAAGTGGATAGTGGGCACCTATTAATCGTAGGATCTGGTACGGAATATAAAAAAATAGAAAAACACATACATAATGCGAAACCGAAAAATGTAAGTTTACACAAAAACTTACCTAAAAAAGAATATGATAAATTACTTGAAAATGCTGATGTTGGATTAATTTTTTTAGATAAAAGATTTACAATACCTAATTTTCCCTCTAGATTAACTTCATATTTAGAATACTCACTCCCAATACTTGCCGCAACAGATAAAAATACAGATTTAAAAGACATATTAAGTGAAGCTGAAAGTGGACTTTGGTCAGAAAGCGAGGATATAGAGTCTTTTATTGATAATGCAAAACTACTCTCAACTAATAAAGAACTCAGAACTCAATTGGGTCTAAATGGAAGAAAATACTTAGAAGCACATTATAACATAAAAGAAACAGTCAATATAATTATAAAGCATTTGTAAATGGAGATGATTTGTATGTTTAAGGATAAAACTTTATTAATTACTGGAGGAACAGGTTCCTTTGGAAACGCGGTAATGAAAAGATTCCTAAATACAGATGTAAAAGAAATCCGAATTTTTTCTCGTGATGAAAAAAAGCAAGATGATATGCGAAAATTATATAAAAGTGAGAAACTCAAGTTTTATTTAGGAGACGTTAGAGATCTTTCAAGTATAAAGAATGCTATGTATAACGTAGATTACGTGTTTCATGCAGCAGCCTTTAAACAAGTACCTTCTTGTGAGTTTTTCCCTCTGGAAGCAGTAAAAACGAATATTATTGGTACTGATCACGTCCTAACTGCTGCCATAGATTATGGAATAAAAAAGGTGATTTGTCTGTCAACTGATAAGGCTGCTTATCCTATTAATGCAATGGGCATTTCAAAAGCAATGATGGAAAAGGTATTTATTGCAAAGGCCAATACAGTTTCTTCAGATAGTATTCTCATTTGTGGTACAAGATATGGAAACGTAATGGCTTCCCGTGGTTCAGTGATCCCTTTATTTATCGAACAAATAAAAAGTGGAAAACCAATAACAATAACAAATCCTAACATGACTAGATTCCTCATGACTCTAGAAGAAGCTGTGGAATTGGTAGTATTTGCTTTTCAACATGCAGAAGCCGGTGACATATTAGTTCAAAAAGCTCCGGCATGTCGAATAGGGGATTTAGCTCAAGCTCTGTTAGAACTATTTAACGAAAGTAACGATATTAAAATAATCGGAACTAGGCACGGAGAAAAGCTTTATGAAACTCTCCTTACAAGAGAAGAATTTTTAGTAGCAGAAGATTTAGGAGGTTTTTTCAGAGTACCATCCGATAAAAGAGATTTGAACTATGATAAGTATTTTGCTAAAGGAGACAAAAAGTTATCAAAAGAAGAAGAATATAACTCCCAAAATACTCAAATTTTAAATATAGAGCAAATTAAAGAGAAATTAATTGAATTAGAGTTTGTTCGTAATGAATTAAAAGAGGTTAAGGAAAGCAAGGAGAGTATAAAGGTACTTTAATAGCTAAATGAATATACCTTATTAACTTTTCAATAACTTAATAGATACATTAACAATTAATATATATAAATAAGACTCTGCGGGAGGAACTTATTTAATTAATAGAAAGGTCTGAGTCATTATGAAAATACTTATTACAGGGGCAGCTGGTTTTATTGGGAAAAACCTAGTTGCAGATTTGAAAAATAAGGAGAATAACGAAATATTTGAATTCAGAAGAGAAACAGATGCTTCGTTATTAGACAAATATACAAAAGAATGTGAATTTGTATTTCATTTAGCAGGAGTAAATAGACCCAATGATGAAAACGAATACATGAAAGGGAACTTTGAATTCACATCAAATTTAATAGAATCTTTAAAAAGAAATCAGAATAAATCTCCCATATTAATTACATCCTCCTCACAGGCTGATCAAGATAATCCATATGGTAGAAGTAAGAAAGCTTCCGAACAGTTAGTATTCTCTTATAGCAAAGAAGTGGGAGTTAGAACTTTAGTCTACAGACTACCAAATCTTTTTGGAAAATGGTGCAGACCGAATTATAACAGTGTTGTTGCAACCTTTTGCCATAATATTTCAAGAGGAATGGATATACAGGTTAATAACCCCAAAACTGAACTTACATTATGTTATATAGATGACGTATTAGCAGAATTTTCTCGAGCGTTAAATGGTAATGAAACAATGGAAAAAGAATACTGTAGAGTGCCAGTAACATACAAAATCTGTCTAGATGAACTAATAGACAAACTTTATTCTTTTAATAATAACCGGAAATCGTTAGTAATGCCTTCTTTAGAGGGTGAATTTGATAGATTATTATATAGTACCTTCTTATCTTATTTAGATGAAGATAATTTTTCTTATAAACTAAAAAAAAATGTAGACAGTCGTGGTTGGCTTGCAGAGTTTATTAAGTCTCAAAGTATGGGCCAAATTTTCATTTCAAAAACCAAACCTGGTGTTATAAGAGGAAATCATTGGCATCATACGAAAGTAGAAAAGTTTCTGGTTATTCAAGGAGAAGCTACTATTAAATTTAGGAATATTTATTCGGAAAAGGTACTTGAATACAATGTGGATGGAGAAACTCCTGAGGTAGTAGATATTCCTGCAGGTTATTCGCACTCTATAGAAAATACTGGAGTTAAGGATGTCATTACTTTATTTTGGGCTTGTGAAATTTTTAATCCAGAAAAGCCTGATACTTATTTTGTGGAGGTTTAAGTAAAATGGAAAAGATGAAAGTTATGACAATAGTAGGGACAAGACCAGAAATTATTAGATTGTCTGAAGTAATAAAATCATTAGATAGATATTTTAATCATGTTTTAGTACACACCGGGCAAAATTGGGATTATTCACTTAATAATATTTTTTTCGAGGAATTAAGTCTAAGAAAACCAAATCATTATTTAAATGTCGTAGGTGAAGACTTGGGTGAAACAATGGGGAATATTATTACTTCTTCCTATAAAATCTTAATACAGGAAGAACCTGATGCTCTTTTGATTTTAGGAGATACAAACAGTTGCTTAAGTGCAATATCAGCGAAACGCTTAAAAATACCAATTTTTCATATGGAAGCAGGAAATCGTTGTTTTGATCAAAACGTCCCTGAAGAAATTAATAGAATGATTATCGATCATGTAGCAGATATTAACCTTCCTTACACAGAGCATAGTAGACGTTATCTATTGACAGAAGGTATTCGTAAAGATCATATCTTTGTGACTGGTTCACCAATGACAGAAGTATTAAGTGTGAATATGGAAGGTATTCGTAATAGTAAAGTAATCGAAGAACTAAATCTTGAAAGAGGAAAATATATACTTATTTCTGCACATCGTGAAGAAAATATAGATAATGAAAATAATTTCTTTTCTCTAATGAAAGCAATTAATAATATTGCAGAAAAATATCAAGTTCCAGTAATTTATTCGACTCATCCACGTAGTTTCAAAAAGATTGAAGAAAGAGGAATTACCTTTCATCCCCTTATAAAGAAATTAAAACCTTTTGGTTTTCTTGACTATAACCAACTACAAATGAATGCTTTCACAGTCCTTTCTGACAGCGGTACATTATCAGAAGAATCTGCTATTCTAGGTTTCCCAGGCGTATTGATTAGAACATCAACTGAACGTCCAGAAGTACTTGATAAAGGAACGGTAGTAATTGGTGGTATTACAGAAAAAGATATTGAGCAGGCTGTAGAATTGAGTAGAGCAATGTGGGAGAAAGGCGAGAAAACATATCTTGCTAATGATTATCAGGATGTAAATGTATCTGTAAAAGTTACAAAGATTATTCAAAACTATACAAAAATTATCAATAATGTAATTTGGGGAAAAGTATAAATGAATAATTCCACATGTAATTTTGATATTTTATTTTTAGGCGGAGTATTTAATGAAAAAAAAATCATTAAGGAGAGCAAGAGCAACGTACAGTTTGCTGCGAACGCCCTTCAGTGGAATATTATAGAAGGACTAGATTTAATAAATTCACACCCTATAAATTTATTAAATGCTGTATTTATAGGATCTTATCCAAGTTTTTATAAGAAAGCGATTATTAAAAGGAACGATTGGTCACATGTAGAAGGTGCAAATGATATAGATGTTAATTTTTTGAATATTCCAATTTTAAAGAAATTTTCTCGTGGTTGGAGCCTATCTAGAGAAATTAAAAACTGGGTAAATATTAAAGATGAACGAAAAAAAGTAATTATTGCATATTCTATGGATTATTCTATACTTAGAGCCTTAAAGACAGCCAAGGCAAGCCAATCAGCAATAACAACTTGTTTAGTTGTACCTGATTTACCTCAGTTCATGAATCTTACTTCCACAGAAAAAGCAAGCTATAAATTTTTAAAAAAGTTGGAAATAAAGATGATTAATAGTTTGCAACATTATGTTGATTCCTATGTGTTATTAACCAAGCAGATGGCTGATACTCTGAAGTTACAGAATAAACCTTATGTGGTTGTTGAAGGAATGGTAAATATTAAAGAACAAGTTAAACCTCACATTTTAAAAGAAAGTGGAAAGAAAAGTGATTTAAAAACTATTTTATATACCGGTAGTTTAAATGAAAAATACGGTATTTTAGATCTTCTTATGGCGTTTGAGCTAATCGATAAGGAAAATTATAGATTACAAATTTGTGGAACAGGTGAAACCGAAAAAGAAATTAAAGAAATGGCTAAACGTGATAGCAGAATTGAATTTTATGGACGTGTGAGTAGAGAAGAGGCTATGAAACTTCAAAAAAAGGCAACAGTACTAATAAACCCAAGAAATAGTAAAGGTGAATACACTAAATATTCCTTTCCCTCAAAGTTAATGGAGTATTTGGTCTCGGGAGTACCTACTATAGCTTATAAATTACCGGGTATGCCAGAAGAATATAATGATTATATTTATTTTATTAATGGGAATTCCTTAAATAGCATAACAAATACTTTAATAAGGGTATGTGAAAAGAGTCCAAATGAATTGATGGAATTTGGAGATAAAGCAAGGAATTATGTTTTATCCGAAAAAAATAATATGAAACAAGTGGAAAAAATAATAAGTTTATTTTGAATTTCATTATTTTATTTGGCCTTAAAACATCTTTGGTTAGCTGTTTGGTTTATATATTCTGACTACAAATTGAAAGTAAAGTAAATAATTAAAACTATTAACTGTTAAATATAAATAATAAATAAAATGACTTTCTGAATTGTATATTGGTTCAGCATTATTTAGTGAGGTAAAATATGCGTTCTAATAAAAAACAAATAAGGTATGTTGGTGTTAGTTCAGATACTAGTCTTAAAACTAACAGTTTTCTGTCCAATATTAATAAATGGATCATTCTTTTTATGTGTACTTGGTACTCATGGCCTTACTTCAACTATAAATTGGGAGTAATACCATTCTTATTAATCCTTATAATTTGGTTTTTTACTACAGATTACCGGTGGGTTTTTCAAAGAATACCCCTTGATTTAGTAATGGTAATTATTTGGGCAATAACATTTTTACCATATATTTTAACAGGTGGTTTTTTGTACGGCATAGTAGATGGAAAATATGTAATGATTACTTTTATATTATTTATCGGTGGAATATTTATAAATCATTATTATATGTACTACAATAATAATGATTTAGTCCTGGGGAAAGTAGCTTTTTTTTCAATACTGTTTTATGTCATTGCTTCTACCCAAACATATTTAGGTTTAAAAGACTATCCTCTTGCTGCACGGGGACTTGCTACAGGAAGCGACCCATTACAGCAAACCTACTTATCTTTAGGTATAGGGGGGTTTGGTTTTGTTTATAGTGCTGTTTTTATAAACATTCTAATTTTATACTTTGTTATAAAAAAAGTTCAAGATGTTAATAAATTTTACAAAATTCTTTGCCTTTTTATTTATATTATTATAACTACTATGCTAATTTCCGCTTCATACGCTACCGCCATACTAGTACTATTAACAGGAACTCTTTTGATTGTAATGATTAAAGGGAAAAAAAGTTTTATTTTTTGTATGATATTGGTTTTTTTATTCTTGTTCTTAATCAATCCTATAGAAATGATTGGCTATTTTTTAATAGAGAGCGCAAAGCTATTCAAAACAAATGAGGTAATTAGTTCTAAATTTTTAGATCTTGCGCAAGGCTTTGTTAGTGAATCAGTCGGTTCTCAAACCTCTGGGAGGGGGCAACTTTATTTAGCATCTTTAGAGACTTTTTTGAGAAATCCAATATTCGGAATATACGGACCATTTGGTCATGATTTTAAATCTGAAGTTGGAGGACACTCCGGGTGGCTTGATCTTATGGCATATTACGGTTTATTCGGGTCGCTTCCACTGTTTATAGCGATCTTTTTGAATTTTCGAAAACAGTTAAGGTTTTATGCTAGTCATCCATACTTTCACGTTTTATTAACTGCACAACTTTTATTTGTAATTTTTGGATTTATAAATCCTATTATTTATATTTACCAAATAGGATTTGTTTTATTTGTTGTTGGACCCTCAATTCCATACTTACCATATGCGTTTTCGAAGAAATCATGAGAAAGGAAATATCAATCAAATGAAAATATTATGGGTGACTAATGTCCCATTGCCAGAAGCCAGTTTACTTATGAGTGAAAAACCTATAGCTTTCGGCGGATGGCTTGTTAATGCAGCCGCTAATTTAGCAAAGGAAAAGAATATTAAACTGGAAATATCATTTCCAAAAAAAGGGACAAAAAAAGTTAATATTTTAAAAGCCAAGGACATAATATACTATACTTTCCCATCTATTGGTTACAGTAATAAAGAAAAGAAAAAAAACAATAATTTACTATATATTATTGAAAAATCAAAACCTGATCTGGTGCATATCTTTGGAACAGAATGTGCTCATACTCTTGCTATGGTAAATATGTGTAAAAAGAAAAATATAAATGTTGTAATATCCATTCAAGGTCTACTGTCATATATTGCTGAGCATTATATGAATGGCATACCAGATAAAATTCAAAAAAAATATACATTTAGAGATTTTATCAAGCGAGATAACTTAAAATTACAAAAAAATAAATTTGTAATGCGGGGGAAATATGAAATAGAAGCTATACAAAAAACAAACCATGTTATTGGTAGGACTACTTGGGATAATGCTTGTACATCTATAATTAATCCAGAAATTCAATATCATCACTGCAATGAAACATTAAGGGATGAGTTTTATAAATATTCTTGGGATAATACTTATTGTGAAAAGTATTCGATATTTGTAAGTCAAGGTTCATATCCCATAAAGGGGTTACATTTTTTACTTGAAGCAATGCCAATAATATTAAAGAGGTATCCATTAGCTAAAATATATATTGGTGGTCATGATATTACTAATTATGAAAACTTAAATAATAAACTGAAAATTTCGTCATACGGAAAGTATATAAAGAGCTTAATTAAAAAGTATAAGTTACAAGAAAAAGTCCAATTTACTGGAGTGTTAAATGAAAAAGAAATGTGTAAGCAGTACTTAAAGTCAAATGTATTTGTGTGTCCTTCTACTATAGAAAATAGTCCTAATTCACTTGGGGAAGCTATGATTCTTGGAGTACCCTCTGTTGCTGCAAATGTGGGTGGCATTTCTGATTTATTAAAACATAAAGAAGAAGGGTTTATTTATCAATCAGACGCCTCATATATGCTTGCTCATTATATATGTGAGATATTCGGAAATGAAAAGATCGCAATAAACTTTTCTCAGAAATCCAAAATTAAGGCATCTCAATTACATGACGCAGAAGTTAACAATAAGAAACTTCTTGAAATTTACTTAACAATCAGTAAGAAAAAAATATTTAATATCTCATCATAAGGAGATTATCTATGAGTATTTTGGTAAGTATCAACTGTATCACTTATAACCACGAAAATTTTATTGAAGATGCAATTGTAAGCTTTTTGAAACAGCAAACGAATTTTGATTTTGAAATAATTATTGGAGAGGATTGCAGTACTGATAATACTAGAAAAATAATTGAAAAGTATGTAAATCTATATCCAGAAAAGATTAAATTGATTACGTCTGAAATGAATATAGGAGCTGAGAAAAACTTACGCCGTATTCATGAAAAATCACGGGGGAAATTTATAGCATTATGCGAGGGTGATGATTTTTGGACTGACCCCCTCAAATTACAAAAACAAGTAGAATATATGGAAGAAAACCCCGAATGCACTTTGTGTTTCCATAATGCAAAAGTAATTGACTCTAATAAAACATTAGTTCGTAGAGCAGTTGTTCCCTGGATGAAAAATAATAAAAAATATTACTTGAGGAAAAACACAAAATATTCAGCAGGAGAACTTGCTTTGCTAGGGTATATTCCTACAGCATCCTTTATTTATCCTAAGCACCTATTAGATAACCCTCCACAATGGTGTATTAACTCTGTTGCTGGAGATAATGTAATAAAACTAATTACCTCCAGCAATGGTTATGCTTATTATATAGACGAATATATGTCAGCTTATAGATTTGGAGTTGAGGGATCATCTACAACAAATTGGGTAAAAATGAATGACACACAAGAAAAAAAAATCAAGCTTTTAATGAGATTTATTAAATTTTATGAGGAATTTGATAGATATTCTAATTATAAATATAAGAATGAAATTGATGATGTAAAAAAGATTTTCGAATTTCAAATATCGGTTATAAATGGTGATTGGCAAGGTAAAAAAAGTAGGAAATATTATAAACGAATTCTTGCTGGACTGGATTTAAAAGATAAAATAATAATATACTCAAGGTACTATTTTCCTTCGGTATATGCCAAGTTAAATAAATTGAGAATTTTTGTTTTAAACACTAAATGAAATTAAATCAGGGAAATGATCTGAAAATAAAAACTATAAGGGGATTAATTTGGAGTTTTGCAGAATTATTGGGCACACAGGGAATCCAATTTATTGTTATTATGATTCTTGCAAGGCAATTATCTCCTGAGAATTTCGGTTTCATTGGAATGCTAGTTATATTTATAGCATTATCTAATTTAATAATAGATAGTGGGTTTACTCAAGCTCTAATTCGAGAAAGTTATGCTAGTGAATCTGACTATTCTACTGTATTCTTTTTTAATTTGTTCATGTCTTGCTCATTATTCATTATACTTTATTTTTTCGCTCCAATTTTTAGTAGCTTTTTTAAAGAGGAACAACTAATCCCTTTATTAAGAGTACTATCATTAGGTCTTATTATTAATTCTTTAGGGATTATTCAAAGAGTGATTCTTATAAAGAAAATAGACTTTAAAACACAAACTAAGATAAATCTTTTAGCTGCAACTATTTCAGGTTTTGTCGCGATAATTTTTGCCTTACGTGGTTACGGTGTGTGGAGTCTTGTTGCTCAAACGCTAACCTTACAGATAACCCAAACAGTACTATTATGGACCAATAATAAATGGTTTCCCATATTTTTTTTTAGTATACCATCATTTAAACGACTCTTTGGTTTCGGATTCAAATTATTAATTTCTGGTTTAATAGATACTATATACAATAATTTATTTTCGATAATCATAGGAAGATTATATCCAGCTGCTCAATTAGGATTATATACTAACGCGGTTAAACTAGGCGATATGTTTACAATCTCCATAACTAGTGCTATTCAACGAGTAACTTATCCAGTATTAAGTAGTATCCAAGAAGATAAAGACCGCTTAAGATATGGGTTTCAAAGGATTATAAGAACATCTGCATATATAATGTTTCCTATTATGTCTGGATTAATAGCTGTTTCTGACACACTCATCCCTGTTTTACTAGGACCAAGATGGTTTGGATCTATCATATACTTTAAACTTTTATGTATAGCTGGAATGCTATACCCACTTCATGCTATAAATTTGAACATTCTCCAAGTTAAGGGGAAGTCAAGCATATTCCTAAAACTGGAGATTATTAAGAAAATACTATTAACATTTCTAATTGTTGTATCAATTTATTTTTCATTAGGCATTATAGGGTTAATAGGAGCTGCAATAATATGTTCATACCTTTCTTTAGTTATTAATGCTTATTATTCAGCTAGAGAAATTGCGTATTCCATTTCACAACAGATTAAAGATATCCTACCAATTTTTCTGTTTTCTGTTTTTATGGGTAGTTTTGTTTATTTGCTAGGTATTGTATTACCTGTTAGTAAACTTATTAAACTTTTTATACAGATAAGCAGTGGTTCCTTGCTATATGTATTAGTAAGCTGGATATTTAAAATAAAAGAGTTTGAAACAATTTGTCAAGTTCTTTTTCAATTTTTAAAGAAAGCCAAGCAGAGGAAAATCAATTCGAAGGGAGCTTAGTATTAGATGAAAATGAATACGATTAGTTTTCAAAAATATAAAAATGTACTGAGAAAAATGGGGTTGGATTTTAGCTTACTTATTAATGATATTGATAGTTTAGAAAGATTAGATTCCTTTATATACAAAATGGATTCAAATTATTTATTACCGAGTGATAATGATGTTGAGCTGAAAGACTATTCAAAAAAGTTAATTGAAAATGCATATAACTTTATTTTAGTTGAGGACGATAACGATATAAGCATACTTTCAATATATGTGAATGATCTCATCACTAAAACAGCTTATTGTAGTTCCATAGGAATTTTACCGACACATCAAGGGAGGAATATCGCACCAATTTTAATAGACTTTGGTATTCAATTTTCAAAAGAAATGGGAATGGAGTTGATAAAGGCAGAAGTTAATAAAAGCAATTCTAAAATGATTACATTATTCACTGGATATGATTTTCATATTAGTAGTGAGACCGAGAAAAATTCTTATATTATTACTAAAGAGCTCAACGTACCTTAATTTAAAGAATTCAAATAATTAAATGGATATTTGAATTTACTTATTAATTTGGAGGCGGACTTATGATGAAGGGTATCATTTTAGCTGGAGGTAATGGGACGAGATTATATCCGATAACTCAAGCTATATCAAAACAATTGTTACCGATATATGATAAACCTATGATTTATTATCCACTATCTGTTCTTATGTTATCAGGGATTAGGGAAATACTGATCATTTCTACACCGAAAGATATTCCTCTTTTTATGAATTTACTTGGTGATGGATCTAAATTGGGAATAAAACTTGAATATGCAATTCAAAAGCATCCAAGAGGGCTAGCGGATGCTTTTATTATTGGAGAAGAATTCATAGGTAATGATAATGTCTGCCTTATACTAGGTGATAATATTTTTTATGGACAGGGATTTACTCCTTTACTAAAAACTGCTTCAACCCTAAATGAGGGTGCAATTGTTTTTGGATATCAAGTAAAAGATCCAGAGCGTTTTGGGATTGTGGAAATTGATCATGAGAATAACGCTTTGTCTATAGAAGAAAAGCCAGCATTTCCAAAGTCTAATTATGCTGTAACAGGCTTATATTTTTACGATAATAACGTAATTGAGATTGCAAAAAATATTAGGCCATCTGTTAGAGGTGAATTAGAAATTACGGATATCAATCAAGTTTATTTAAAAAGAAAAAAACTGAAAGTAGGTCTTCTTGGTCGAGGATTTACTTGGCTTGATACAGGGACATTTGAAAGTTTTTTAGAAGCTGGCCAATTTGTTGAGACTATTGAAAAGAGGCAAGGTTATAAAATAGCCTGTTTAGAAGAAATCAGTTATCGGAACAATTGGGTCTCTTCTGATGAAGTGTTATCAATAGCGCTTCAATATAAAAACGACTACGGTACTTATTTAAATGAATTAGTGAATGGGAGGTTTATAGATGATTCCGGTTACTCAACCCTTTCTGCCTCCAAAAGATGAATATTACAGTTTAATTTCAAAGTTATGGGATACGAAGTGGTTAACAAATAACGGTGTATATGTAACCCAGTTAGAGAAGCAGTTAGAGGATTACCTAAATATATCCTCTCTCCACTTTGTCAGCAATGGCACTATTGCTCTACAGCTAGCAATAAGAACTTTGGGAATAAAGGATGAAGTCATTACCACCCCTTTTTCGTTTGTTGCGACAACAACATCTATTTTATGGGAGAATTGTGACCCCGTATTTGTAGATATTGATCCAAAAACCTTTTGTATTGACCCAAATAAAATTGAGGAAGCTATTACGAGTAAAACGGAGGCAATTTTAGCTACTCATGTATTTGGTATACCATGTGATATAGAAAAAATCGAGATTATCGCAAAAAAGCATGGACTTAAAGTGATTTATGATGCTGCACATGCTTTCGGTGTCCAATACAAAGGGAAATCCGTCCTAGGATTTGGAGACATATCCACCATAAGCTTTCATTCAACAAAGCTCTTTCATACTATAGAAGGTGGGGCCGTAATAAATAATGCGGAAATAGAATTAGATCAGGACATTAGATTATTAAGAAGTTTCGGGTTTGACAGTGGACAGCATTACACACCAGGAATTAATGCAAAGAACTCCGAGTTTCATGCAGCAATGGGCTTATGTAATTTAAAATATATTGATGATATCTTTATCCACAGGAAGAACTTAACTGAAACGTATGATGCACTTTTGGCAAGTAATTATGAAAGGCCCTTTATTTCGGATGACATTAAATATAACTATTCATATTACCCCGTAGTTTTTGAGTCAGAAAAAGAACTACTATATATAAAAAATAAATTAATGGAAAATGATATAGAGACAAAGAGATATTTTAATCCATCTTTAAATAAACTACCGTATTTAACAACCATTATCTCTTGTCCCATATCTGAAGATATATCTAAGAGAATTTTATGTTTGCCTTTATTTAGCGATTTAAGTATGAACGATGTTATAAAAATATCTGCATTGATAATGGGGAAGAGAACAAAAGCACTGGTTAACTAACAATACCTTCAATTTTTAATAACACCTGCTTATATATAAAATTAGAAAACATAATTAATACAAAAATTCATATTTGAAAAGGGAGTGAGAATAAATGAACTTACTTATTACAGGAGGGGCAGGATTTATAGGTTCTAATTTTGTTTCATACATTTTAGATAAGTATGAGGATATTCATATCGTGAACTTTGATAAATTGACCTCCGCAGGGAAACTTGAAAATCTTAAAGATATTCTGAGTCATCCCCGTCATTCATTTATTCAAGGAGATATTTGTGATCAATTACTTGTTAAGAAGACCTTTGAACAGTATCAAATTGATGGGGTTATTCATTTTGCAGCGGAGTCACACGTAGATAATTCAATTCAAAATCCAGCACTATTTGTGCAAACAAATGTCCTAGGAACATTTACTTTGCTTGAAACAGCCCGGAAAGCTTGGATGGACGGTATAGGTACTTATAAAAAACAATATCAAAAGGCTAGATTTCATCATATTTCTACTGATGAAGTATATGGAACTCTAGGAATTAATGGATTTTTCAATGAAGATTCATCTTATTCTCCAAACAGTCCCTATTCTGCAAGTAAAGCCTCTTCAGATATGTTGGTACGGAGTTATTTTCATACATATGATATGAATGTTATTTCTACCAACTGTTCAAACAATTATGGACCGAATCAACACGATGAAAAACTAATTCCGGCGATTATCAAAAAAGCATTAGATTTAGAGCCTATAACAATATATGGAGATGGACAGAATATTCGTGATTGGTTATATGTACTGGATCATTGTTTTGCGATAGAAAAAGTTTTTTTTGAAGGAAAGCCAGGAGAGACCTATTTAATAGGTGGCCATTGTGAGAAGACAAATATTGAAATTGCTCATACAATATGTGACTTTCTTGATAGACAAAGTCCTACTCAAATTAATGAAAAAGGAATTACAAGTTATAGAGAATTAATTGAATTTGTTAAAGATCGACCTGGACATGATTTTAGGTATGCAATTGATGATTCGAAATTACGGAACCAGTTGGGATTTCAAGCAGAGTATACTTTTGAGAAGGGAATTGAGAAAACGATTTTGCATTATCTAAAGCTTTCCAATGAGAAAAAATTTATGTCTAATATTAATTAAAATATGAAATTGTAAAAACACCATATAAAAAATATAATCAACTCATAAAAAGCGTGGTTTAATGGAAGGTTTTAATGTTTTTGAATCTAGTTTATCGGAAAAAATTATACATTTAGGTACAGAAGATGATTGGGTAAAGGTCATTGAAAAGTTCCAACATTTAGATATTTATTATTCTAAGGAGTATTTAAATTTATTTGCTGCGTTTGAAGACGGTTTAACAGAAGCAGTTTTTTATGAAAATGAAGATGGAAAAGTATTTTATCCATTTATTAAAAGGAAGATTGATATAAAGGAAGGATACTTTGATATTATAACTCCATACGGCTATGGGGGACCTGTTTTGGAAGGGAAACCGAGTGTAATTAAAAAGTTTTATGAACATTTTAATAACTATTGTTTAAATAACAATATTATTACCGAGACAATTAGCTTACACCCATTAATTAATAATTATGACTATATTAAGAATACTATGAGAGTTGATTATATTCGAAGAACGGAAGCAATAGATTTAACTCTTTCTTTAGAAGAGATAAGAAATAATTACTCTTCTACCAATAAAAGAAATATTCGAAAAGCCATTAGAGAAGGAGTACAAGTTAATGTTTCAAATACTAGGGAAGATATAGAAATTTTTATGAATTTATATTATGAAACAATGGATCGCAATAATGCGTCGAAGTTTTATTATTTCAACAAATCCTACTTCTATGGACAAATGGAAGAAACGAAATTAAGTAAATCCTATCTTTTATTAGCTAGATTTAATGAGCAAATTATTGGTGGAATATTATTGATTATTGGAAAGGAGTTTGCTCATTATCATTTGGGAGCTTCAAAGACAGAATATTTATTTCTAAGACCCAATAACTTATTATTCGATACAATGATAGAGTTCACTAAATCTTTTGATTTGAAAGCACTTCATTTAGGGGGGGGTTATAAGGATAATGATAGTCTTTACAAATTCAAGAAATCATTTTCAAATAATGATTCACTTTATTACTTTCTTGGAAAGAACATCATTAACGAAAAAATATATAATGAACTGTCAAAATCTATAATAAATGATTTTTCAGGAAGTTCCAAAACTGATTTTTTCCCTTCATACCGGGATTTAACTTAGCTACTAGGGAAAAAAATTATATATAAAAATTAAATTTAAAAGGAGATATTAACTTATTAACTTTATTTTTCAAATCGATTAATAAGAATAGTTGATCTAGAAAAAATCCATGAGGGTTAACTAGCCAATTGTGGAGCGGGTGTTCTATTAAAATTAATATCTTATCCTGATTGGCAGTATCGTTTTTTAGATAAAAACCTTTTTGGAATGAAACACTAAAGTATTACATATTACTCGAAAAATATTTTTAATATTCTCATTTCTACTTTCAGAAATATATAATATCGGCTACCCACTATAGTTTTCAGTAGTAGCATAAAGGAAGCTAAGGATTCTTATTAATTTCATAAAATTGAAAAGAGGTGAAAAAATGAAAAAGATATCAAGTTTTACCTTACCCTCTTTAAAGACTGGTACATTTGTTAAAAATATTTTTATTTTATTTTTGTTTATCATTTTGATTATGTCAGCCATTTGGATAAGTTTTTTACAGTTCCGATCACCAGAAGTTCTTACGCTTAATTCAAGTACAAAACAATTTTCTGCTGAAAGAGCTATGTCTCATTTAAAAGAATTTGCAGTTAAACCTCATCCACTTGGTTCTGAAGAGCATGATCGAGTGAGAGATTATTTAATGAAGTCTTTGAAAAATTTAGGTGTATCTCCTGAAATACAAAAGTCAGACAGCTTCATCACAGAATGGGGTATTGTTTATGATGGGAAAATAGAAAACATTATCGCAAGAATTCCAGGTAAAGATTCATCAAAGGCTATTATGATTGCATCACATTATGATTCTGTACCGACTAGTCCAGGGGCTGCTGATGATGGTTCAGGTGTGGCATCAATTTTAGAAACGGTAAGAATTTTGTCAGAATCACCGACTTTGAAAAATGATGTTATTATTTTAATAACAGATGGTGAAGAAAGTGGACTATTAGGGGCACAAGCATTTGTGAATCAACATCCATGGGCAAGAGAAGTAGGTTTAGTGTTTAACTTTGAAGCTCGTGGAAGTATGGGCCCATCTGTTTTATTTGAGACAAGTGAAGGAAATTCTAGGTTGATTTCTGAATTTATAAAAGGGGCTCCAAACCCAGTTGCGCATTCTTTCATTTATAATCTATATAAAGTACTCCCGCATGATACTGATTTAACAATTTTTAAACAATCGGGTATGCAGGGTTTGAACTTTGGTTTCTTCGAGGGGGAAAGTAGATATCATACAAATCATGATAATATAGAAAATTTGAGTCTAAGTAGTCTCCAACATCATGGTGATTATATGGTACATCTAGTACAGCATTTCGGTAATTTGAATTTAGTTGAAAAAAAAGAAGGTAATAAAATATATTTTAACGTATTAGGGAGATATATTATTACATATTCTGAGCTTTTTGTTATCCCAATAATGTTTATTACTATTGGTTTTTATATTTTTTCATTTATACATGGACATAAGAGGAAGAAAGTTACATTAACTGGTACAAGCTTGGGATTCTTTCTTTTTTTGATTACACTTGGTTTAGGATATACTCTTGGTCGGATTTTATGGGGTATCTTCTCCAATATGCACCCCGAGAATACTCAGACTATAGACAGTAATGTCATTTTTGTAGGAATGATATTTATACTATTCTCCATAAATGCACTTGTTTATCAATTAGTTTCTAAAAAAATTAATGTCTTTAATCTTACTATGGGAGCATTACTTGCTTGGCTTCTATTGTTAGTTATAACAAGTGTTCTCTTTATAGGGTCCAGTTATATCTTTGCATGGCCTTTGCTATTTGGATTAATAGGCCTAAATTTAATGATGAAATTAGAAAAAGTATATTCTTTAAAGGGATATATAATCACGATAGGATTTACGATACTTGTTCTTCTTCTAACTGCCCCAGTTATATATTTGATGTATATTTTACTTACATTAAAATCAGTAGGAGTTCTTTTAGCGCTTATATCTTTATTAGGAGTTTTTATTATCCCTATACTATCTACATTAAAACTAGGATCTTTTTTTGGATTGCCGGTGCTTTTATTATCAATTGGCACTTTTTTTCTTTTTTGGAGTAACGTTTTATAAATTAATAAATTTCAAAAATTATCTAAAAGCTAGAAACATTTAAACATTAGAAATGCAATTAAGCCATTAAATTCACACAATAGAAAACTAACTATGTCTTCGTTGAATGCAATGCAAAGGATGGACAATGGTGTCTTTAAATTATTGGGGTCGATATGGTCAGATTCTAGGTCTAATCGGGTCTAATCACCTCAAGAATAATTACATTAATAGAATGATTTTGGCCATTTTTCAATATAGATTTCAGATTTTCACGAAATTGAATCTTATCATAACCCTGAGCAGATTACGGTTCTTGTATTCTCCTTATGGATTGTCATTCGTAAAAGCAATTCCTTACCAGCTTCCAACTAATATAACCAGATTTTCACAGGAAAACCATACTGGTAAATTTTCTTCCCTAATTTAAAGAAAATTAATCCAAAATAATGTATAGTTAAAAAGACAAGATTCGAACAAACATTCGTTACTTGTTTGTAAGCTACTTCTTAGAGGAACAGGGGAGAGAAAGTGAACGGAACAGCACATATGGCAATAGGGGCAACAGTAGGATTTCTAACGGCGAACACTCTACAGACCGATCCAACCACTACGTTATTTCTAGTCGGTGTAGGTGGAGTTTCAGGATTAATGCCTGACATGGATATTGACGGAAAGTTGAGTAATAAGATTACCTTTTCACACAAATTCATTCGAACTTTGGCTCAAACCATCGGAGTGCTTATGATCATTTATAGTCTTCTAGCAAGTTCTGAAACGGAGAGATGGCTAGGTGTAGGCGCAGGTATTGGTATTATTATCATTTCTTCATTTATAACACAAAGACATATGCTAACTCTTACAGGGCTTGGTATTTTAGGGACTGGGCTGTCTTTAGATATTAGCTGGCTATGGCTTTTAGGAGTTTATATTATACTAGCTTCCTTTACACCGCACCGTAGTTATACCCATTCGATAGCGGGGATTCTATTCTTTGGAGTGATTGCGTTTCAGTTCCAAGAGACATTGGGGACTGAAGGGATTTTCACTACTTGCATTTTAGGGTACATAAGTCATTTGCTGGCTGATATGAAGTTTCTGCCCTTTAATAAACGGGGGGTAAAGTTATTGCTACCATTTTTCTCAAAGGAATTTTAGGAAAAGCCGCAGTGTTTCTTTAATAGAGACATTGCGGCTTCTTTCCTTTTATATAAGGTGATCTTTATTTTAGTATCGTTTATTTCCTAAATCTACTAATGTAATATAATTGTAAAGTCCCTGTGATGCGCATGTTATGACTTTTCTAGTATATTAGGTTTAGCATATTGCATCAGGGGGTAAGTTATATTGTTAAAGAAAATTTTTGTCGGATTGTCGTTAGTTACAATGATTGGATTTGGTTCCTTTACTGGAAACAATGTAGAAGCTGCATCTTATCATACTAAAGCAATTAAAACCGCTAAAAGTGAATTAGGGACGAAATATAAAATGGGTGGTATGTCTTCTTCAGGTTTTGACTGTTCAGGTTTGGTGAAATATTCATATAACAAAGCTGGAAAGACATTACCACGAACAGCTGCTGACATTTATAAAAAAGGAAAGAAAGTTAAAACCTTAAAAAAAGGTGACTTAATGTTCTTTTCACCAAATAAAGCGAAGAAGCCAACCCATGTAGCCATTTATTTAGGTGACAATAAATTCATACACTCCGCATCTTCCAAGGGAGTTTCCTACGCAAAGACGAATAATAGTTATTGGAAACCACAGTATATTGGGGCAAAACGTATATAATTAGTAAAACTATTCCTTATAGAAACGGAAATTGAGGCTGTATTCAGTCTCTTTTTTTATTTAACAGATTAAATGTGCACTAAAACTAGTCAAGCAAAATTCTTGAAAGTCAAAGAAGGTCAATGTATAATAAAGGTATAAGGTCAAAGTTAGTCAAAGTCAAATGATAACTCGTAATAATAAATAAGGAGGAGTACTCATATGTTATGTGAAAAATGTCATGAAAACCAAGCAAATATTCAGGTTCATCTCAATATGAATGGGCAACAGCATGATGTCAAATTGTGCTCCACTTGTTATAAAGAAGAACGAAATAAACTTGGTGCAGCCATGGGAGGAATGGATACAGGAAAGTTCCAATTTGATGGATTTTCAAATTCATTCAACCCTTTTAATAGTAGCAACATGCCTCCATCAAAACCCGTACAAGAAGATAAAGACGGAGGTTTGCTTGAAGAGTATGGTAACAATCTGAATGATGTTGCAAAAGCAGGACTCATTGATCCGGTCATTGGAAGAAATGAAGAAATCAAAAGAGTCATCGAAGTGTTAAATAGACGAAACAAAAACAATCCAGTTTTGATTGGTGAGCCTGGCGTTGGTAAAACAGCTATTGCAGAAGGATTGGCCTTAGCGATTGTTGAAGGAAAGGTCCCGGAAAAATTGCGTAACAAACTGGTTTTTTCACTCGATATGGCATCTCTTGTAACGAACACAGGCATTCGTGGTCAATTTGAAGAAAGAGTGAAACAATTAATCAGTGAATTACAAGATAGAAAGAATGTCATTCTATTCATTGATGAAATTCACCAAATCGTAGGTGCTGGTTCAGCTGAAGGTTCAATGGATGCAGGGAATATTTTAAAACCTGCCTTAGCACGCGGTGAACTTCAACTTGTGGGTGCAACGACCCTTTCTGAATATCGGAAAATTGAAAAAGATGGGGCCCTTGAACGACGATTCCAACCCGTACAAGTTGATGAGCCGACAACAGAAGAAGCGATAGTCATTTTACAAGGTCTGAAAGATCGTTACGAGTCTTTCCATGGAGTCATATATACGGAAGAAGCGCTGGAAGCAGCTGTTGAACTTTCCCATCGTTACATCCAAGATCGCTTTCTACCAGATAAAGCGATTGACTTAATGGACGAAGCCGGCTCTAAACAAAATTTGACGATTGAATATAGTCAAGAGGATGTAGTAACACAACGTCTTGAACAAATCTATAAAGAAAAAGAAAAGGCTCTAAAAGAAGAAGCCTACGAAAAAGCGGCCGAGCTTCGAGATGAAGAAGAAAAGTTGGAAAAATCCCTACAGGCTGGAGCCAATGCAGCTAAACCGAACGTCACTGTAGAAGATATACAAAGGATTATAGAACAAAAAACGGGAATTCCTATAGGCAAGCTGCAAGAAGATGAACAGAAAAAGATGGTTCATCTACAAGAGGACTTAATGAAAAAAGTCATTGGTCAAGAAGAAGCAGTCAAAAAGGTTGCAAAAGCTGTTCGTCGAAGCCGTGCAGGTTTAAAATCCAAAAACCGTCCGACCGGCTCTTTCCTTTTTGTTGGACCGACCGGCGTAGGTAAAACTGAATTGGCTAAAACGCTAGCCGAGGAACTGTTTGGCGATAAAGAAGCAATGATTCGCCTTGACATGAGTGAATTCATGGAAAAACATAGTGTTTCTAAATTGATTGGTTCTCCTCCAGGTTATGTTGGTCATGAGGAGGCAGGACAATTAACTGAGAAAGTTCGCCGTAAACCATACAGTATTATTTTATTGGACGAAATTGAAAAAGCCCATCCTGATGTGATGCATATGTTCTTACAGATTCTTGAGGATGGTCGTCTGACGGATAGTCAGGGAAGGACTGTGACATTTAAAGATACTGTCATCATCATGACAAGTAATGCTGGAGTCGGTGAAAAGCAAAAAGTTATGGGATTCGGTACGAGCACTGCTGTTGAAGAAGCTTCAATCCTACAATCATTGGGTAGTTTCTTTAAACCAGAATTCCTAAACCGATTTGACAGTATTATTGAGTTCTCCACACTGAAGAAAGAAGATTTATTACAAATCGTTGATATCATGATTCATGAACTTGAAGAAACCCTGATTGCTCAAGGCTTATCACTTGTCGTGACAGATGAAGCTAGGCACAAATTGATTGAGATGGGTTATCACCCACAATTCGGTGCAAGACCCCTTCGCCGTGTTCTTCAGGAACAACTTGAAGATGGCATAACAGACTATATTTTTGAACAGCCTGAAGTGAAAAACTTCAAAGCTATCGTTAAAGATGACCAATTGAAAATTATCAATTCATAATGATTAGTACTAGAAATGCCTCCAAGACAGTATGACTGTAATGGGGGCATTTTTTAAAACGTTCTATAATGACCGCTCGTTTAGTTTAATAATTAGAATTCTTTTAATGAAGTCTTAGTTTGAAATAGTTTTTTTCATAAGGATATCAATTACTTGAAGGAACTGCAATAAAAAAATTGTTAGGTATAAACAAGGACTTATTTCTTTTTGCAGAGAGCATAGTATATAATATTGTTTAACAATGGGAGAAATGGTATATGTTTGATGATGAAACAGTTGTGGAATTAAAAGAAAGTGTATTCACTTTTATGGATTGGGCCATTCAAATGAAATCAAAATATTATATAAAAAAACGAATTCCTATTTCATAAGGGGAATTTCATTGGAGGAGTGACCTATGAAAGATTCACTTTCTTATTTCGAAGAGGAAAATACCAATCAAGCACCTAAGGAAAAAGAAATCGAAAAAATTCTGGACTCCTTGCCGGTTGCAGAAATTGACCCAATGAGCCCGCAAGAAATGGATAACCTTTATTATTATGATGGCAATGATTTAGGGAATGACTTTCACCCAAATCGAACAGCTTTCCGTCTCTGGGCACCTACTTCAAGTGAAGCTAAGCTTGTTACGTATAAAAGTTGGGATGATCCTGTTGGTACCGAGTTTGATATGAAGCGCTCGGAGAAGGGAACGTGGACGGCTGAACTTCCAGGTGATCAAGATGGCTTGATATATACATACAAAGTGAAAGTCGGTAATGTATGGAATGAAGCTGTGGATCCATACGTCCGTGCCGTCACGGTTAACGGGAATAGAGGGGTAGTCATTAATTTAAATGATACTAATCCCCAAAAATGGAGTACTGATAAGCCACCATTAGCTAAACCGGAGGATGCGATTATATATGAACTTCATATCAGGGATTTATCAATTCATCCCGACAGTGGGATTCAACAAAAAGGTAAATATTTAGGTGTGACTGAAACAGATACTATAAGCCCTTATGGTTCGAAAACAGGAATCAATCATATTAAGGACTTAGGTGTAACTCATGTTCAATTCATCCCCATATTTGATTTTGCTACAGTAGATGAAACGAGATTGACTGAGCCTCAATATAACTGGGGATACGACCCAAAAAATTTTAATGCACCGGAAGGATCCTACTCATTGGACCCTTATCAGCCGAAACTTAGAATTAGAGAGTTAAAGCAGATGATTCAAACGCTGCATGATCAAGGTTTACGTGTCATCATGGATGTAGTTTTCAATCACGTATATACAGTGGATGACTCAAATTTTAATAAACTCGTACCCAATTACTTTTTCCGCTTTAACGAAGACGGAACACTGTCTAATGGGACGGGGGTAGGGAATGACACCGCTTCCGAACATAACATGATGCGTAAATTCATTGTCGACTCTGTGGTTTATTGGGCAAAAGAGTATCACCTCGATGGCTTCCGGTTCGATCTTATGGGGGTTCATGATGTGGAGACGATGAATGAGGTGAAAAAAGCTGTTCATGAAATTGATCCGTCTATCATTCTGTTAGGTGAAGGATGGGATATGAATACACCACTGGATGCTTCCCTGAAGGCAAACCAGAAAAACGCGTATAAAATGCCGGGCATTGCTCATTTTAATGACGCCATTCGAGATGGCTTGAAAGGTTTTGTAATGGATAAATACGATAGGGGCTTTGTCAACGGTAAACAAGACATGGAAGATATCGTAAAAAGGGGAATTGCTGGAGGATTGAAATACGATGATCATTTAGCTACGTACCAGACCCCATCCCAGGTCATAAATTATGTAGAGGCTCATGATAATTATACTTTATGGGATAAGCTTGTCATCACCCAACCTGACGTCTCAGATGAAGAACGTAAACAGATGCATAAATTGGCAACTGCTGTCGTATTGTTATCACAGGGAATTCCCATGATACATGCCGGTCAAGAATTCATGCGAACAAAAGATGGAGACGAAAACAGCTATCAATCCCCAGATTGGATCAATCGACTGAATTGGAAACGAAGAGCGGAATTCGACCATGAAGTAGAGTATGTAAAAGGATTAATTGCTTTGCGAAAAAAACATCCTGTATTTAGACTTACTTCGGCTGAAGAAATTGAACGGCACTTGATGTTCCTGGATTCCCCTGCAAATGTAATAGCTTATTCATTAATGACAGAAGATTCAAATATAGTTGTCGTTCATAATGCAAACTGGCATTCAATCGACATTACTTTGCCTCATCTAAAAAAGTGGTCACTTTTAGTTAATGGACAGAAAGCGAGTCTAGAAACAATAGAAGTAATTCATGGTAGTCATATAAACGTATCACCCTTAAGTTCATTTGTGATAAAAAGTGATGCCGATTAATATCTCATGAGAACCGAAAAGGAAGAACGGTAAATTGCGTTCTTTCTTTTTTTCGTGAAAAAAGATAAGACGAATCGTTCTAATGGTAAGTTTGAATCTAAAATGCTATCAAAAGTACCGGAAGAATCCAGGACAGATGTGATTATCCATTATTTTAACAAGTTTAAGGCGTTTTTAAGCAGGGTAAATTAGATTTATAGATTGACCACTTGTATTAGGAGGAGTTTATTTTGCGAGAAAAAGTACATATAAAAATTAATGGAGCGGAGACAGTTCTGGATGGCAACCAAACAGTGCTACAAATGCTTAATGATAGTTCAATAGAGGTTCCTAGTGTTTGTTATCATCCAAGCTTAGGGCCGATTGAAACTTGCGATACGTGTCTCGTTAGTGTAAATGGTGAACTTGTGAGATCTTGTTCAACTGAAATCAAAGACGGAGATGTGATTGATACATTAGCACCTGATGTGAAAGAAGCACAGGTAATGGCAATGGATAAGATATTATATAACCATGAATTGTATTGTACGGTTTGTGATTATAATAACGGCGGTTGTGAAATCCACAATACGGTGAAAGAAATGAAAGTGAACCACCAAAGTGTTCCGTTTGATCAAAAACCTTATGAAGTGGATCAATCCAATCCATTTTACCGATATGACCCTGATCAATGCATCCTTTGTGGCCGGTGCGTAGAAGCCTGTCAAGATGTTCAAGTAACAGAAACATTATCGATTGATTGGGAAGCCAAAAGACCACGGGTCATTTGGGATAATAATGTTCCTATCAATGAATCATCATGTGTATCATGCGGCCATTGTTCAACTGTTTGCCCATGTAACGCGATGATGGAAAAAGGAATGGAAGGGGAAGCGGGCTTTTTGACAGGCATTGCTAAACAAACCCTTCGACCAATGATTGAAATTACCAAAAATGTCGAAACTGGATATGGATCTATTTTAGCCATTTCTGATATGGAATCTGCCATGCGTGATGCAAAAATCAAAAAGACAAAGACCGTTTGTACATATTGTGGTGTAGGCTGCAGCTTTGACGTGTGGACAAAAGATAGAAAAATATTAAAAGTAGAACCACAAGCAGAAGCACCGGCAAATGGTATTTCTACTTGTATAAAGGGTAAATTCGGTTGGGATTTCGTGAATAGTGAAGAAAGGCTAACTAAGCCATTGATAAGGGAAGGCGATGCTTTCCGCGAGGCCGAATGGGAAGAGGCACTGAATTTAATTACTAGGAGATTCAAGGAAATCAAAAAAGAGAACGGACCTGATTCTTTAGCCTTCATTACTTCCTCTAAGTGTACAAATGAAGAATCTTACTTGATGCAAAAATTGGCCAGAAGCGTTATTGGAACCAATAATGTCGATAACTGTTCTAGATATTGCCAAAACCCAGCAACCGTTGGTTTGTTCAGGACCGTCGGTTATGGTGGGGATACAGGTGGAATTAAGGATATAGAAAAATCTGAACTAGTTTTGATTATTGGATCGAATACTTCAGAATCTCATCCAGTTTTATCGACCAGGGTTAAACGTTCACATAAACTTGGAAAGCAAAAATTAATCGTTGCTGATATCAGGAAACATGAAATGGCTGAACGCTCTGATTTATTCATTCAACCAGCTCCAGGTTCAGATATCGTTTGGTTATCAGCCGTGTCTAAATATATCATCGATAAAGGCTGGGCTGACAAAAAGTTCATCAAAGATCGTGTGAATGGCATGGATGAATACATCAGAAGCCTGGAACCTTTTACAATGGACTATGCAGAAAAGCATACGGGAGTAAGCAAAAAAGATTTAATCACCATTGCAGAAGCACTTCATGAAGCTAACAGTGCTGTTTCCCTTTGGGCAATGGGTGTAACACAGCATATAGGTGGAAGTGATACAAGCACCGCCATTTCCAATCTCATGCTTATTACTGGTAACTATGGAAAACCAGGAACAGGTACCTATCCATTACGAGGTCATAATAATGTTCAAGGAGCCAGCGACTTTGGTAGTACGCCGGACAAACTTCCTGGATATGAAATGGTCACAGATAAAAAAGTCCGGGATAAATATGAAAAAATATGGGGCACACCAGTACCTTCAAAGCCTGGACTGAACAATCATGAAATGGTCGAGGGCATCCATGAAGGCACCTTAAAGGCCATGTATTTAAAAGGGGAAGATATGGGATTAGTCGATTCCAATATCAACTATGTACATGATGCATTTGAAAAGCTGGACTTTTTCGTAGTACAAGATATCTTTTTATCCAAAACTGCTGAATTTGCGGATGTCGTTCTTCCTGCTAGCCCAAGTTTTGAAAAAGAGGGTACGTTTACAAATACGGAACGCCGTATTCAAAGAATGTACCAAGTGTTTGAACCCCTTGGTGACTCTAAACCTGATTGGCAAATCATTATGGAAGTGGCAAATAGGTTAGGTGCCGGATGGAATTATGCTCACCCAGGTGAAATCATGGATGAAGCCGCTCGCTTATCACCAATTTATGCAGGTGTAAGCTACGAGCGATTAGAAGGATACAATAGCCTTCAATGGCCCGTTGCCGCAGATGGTCAGGATACACCACTTCTATTTACAGAAGAATTCCCATTCCCGGATGGGAAAGCACGGCTATTCCCGGTTGAATGGTCAAAACCAATCGATTTTGGAGAAGAATACGATATCCATGTGAATAATGGAAGATTATTAGAGCATTTCCATGAAGGAAATCTAACATATAAATCGAAAGGAATCACTTCCAAGACTCCAAATGCATTTCTTGAGATTTCACCTGAATTGGCTGAAGAAAGAGGCTTAGAGGATGGTACGCTAGTCCGCCTTTCTTCTCCATACGGAAATGTAAAAATACAGTGTCTCATTACCGATCGAGTGAAAGGTAAAGAGGTCTACTTGCCAATGAATGATTCGGGAGATGGCGCCATCAACTTTTTGACCAGCAGCTATGCTGATAAAGACACGGATACTCCAGCCTATAAAGAAGTACAGGCAAAAATGGAAGTATTGAAGGCGAAAGGAGAAAATCCATTACCTCGCATCAACCATCGTAATGGTAATCCTCAACCTCAAATCGGGGTACAAGTACAGAAAAAATGGGCCCGTGAAGATTATATTTTCCCTGGTGACCTTTTAAAAATAAAAAAGGAGTCGAGGAACCGTGGCTAAAGCGACAAAAGTAATCAATCGCATAGAACTCAGTGAAGAAGAATTGCGAAAAATTGAATTCGAAGATATTGAAAGAACTCTTCTCGAAAATAAAGAGGTCATTAAAGAAACGTTCGAAGTCATGAAAGGCATGCAGGACCGTGGGATACTTTCCATGGTCAACAGCCTGCTGAAGGAAGGAGATAAAGTCCTGAATATTCTGGTCAAAACAGCGGATACTCCTGAAACAGCCAATACTCTAAAAAACCTTCTTCTCATGCTTGGAACATTAGGAACGCTAAATGTTAAACAGCTTGAGCCACTTATCCTGAAGGTGAATTCAGGTATAGCCAGAGTCGCAGAAATTGATAAATCGGATGAAAAATCCGGCTACCTTTCATTGGTACGTTCATTAAATGACAAAGAAGTAAAACAAGCGATGACGTTATTGATGACCTTCTTAAAAGGAATGGGAGAAGATACAAGTGATTTAGAACGAACCACTCAATTACCAGAAGATCAACAAGTTCATAAAGAAAATGAACAGGCAACCATTCAAAGACCGACTTCAAAGAAAGATTTCGGTTCAAGTATGCCCAGTAAAAGCGGAAGAGAATCAAGAAAAAGCAGTAATTGGCTTTGGATTGCAGCAGGGGTTTCCCTCATGACCCTTCCGCTTCTATCAAAGAGGCAAAAGAACGAACAAAATAAAATTGAATAATAACGAGAGAAGGATCCTTATACTGAGGGTCCTTTTTTAAGGTTTCATTTAAACAATCCACTTGTAGTTTAAAACTTTTACACATAAAATAAGGGTAACCAAAATTTTCAAGGAGTGTAAAAATGAAACTTAAATACACAGCGTTAACTCTCGGTATGTGTACGTCTTTATTACTTTCAGCATGTACTGAAGAGAAAAGTGAAGTGAAGAAAGAAACTAGTCATGAGAGCCATGACCATACCGTTTCAGGGGATGTTCAGGAAGAAACTAGTGGAAAAGCTACAGCACCTGAGTTTCTTTCTGGAAAACCTGAAGACATGAAAACCATCTATTTAGCCGTTGCCCAAAACCAGGCGCTATTGGAAAAAATACCGTGTTACTGTGGATGTGGAGAGGAAGCTGGCCACAAAAACAATTACGATTGTTTTATCCATGAAAATAAAAAAAATGGAGCAGTAGTTTGGGATGATCATGGGACGAAATGTGGAGTATGCCTAGAGATAGCAGCACAATCCATCCTTGATTTAAACGATGGAATGACGATAAAGGATATTCGGGACAAAGTAGATAAAGCCTATAAAAAAGGGTATGCTAAACCAACTCCGACTCCTGAAGTGTAAGTAAGAGTTAAGGTACTAAAAAGGAATGAAAATAAATCCAAAATAAAGAAACAGGTGCACTTATGAATCTGTTTCTTTATTTTATCCCTTTTTCATTGTAGGCATTGATTCCAATCTTGCAATCAGAAATCCTAAGCTCAAGATGTAATAATAATAGGAGCTATGGGGATACTTCCTCATATAAGACATTCAAGGGAGTTTTCATATTGACTTTAATCCGCCTTGGTTATGTAGCTATGAGCAATCAAGTACCACATTGTTCGCCTTCTCAAACGATGACTTTTGCACAATTCTCTAAAATTAAAGATAAAGAAGCTGCAATACGAAAGTTAGAAAGGATTTCCGCTTCAAATCTCCAAAATTGCTGGCGTCTTCTCATACATAATGCTGCATATGATATCCAGTTTTTTCGTCTTTCTTCTAAACTTATACCTCTAGTAAACCATCCAGAAATACCAAAATGGGACTATCTTGAACCAATGGCTGATGAACTGAACAAGATAAAAGATTTCCTTCTATCTCATCCAGAAGTGCGGATAGACTTTCATCCAGATCATTTTGTCATCTTGAATAGTAGCAATATTGATATACTAAAAACTTCAATGAAAACACTGAAAATGCATTTTTTATTATTGAAGAAACTAGGCATTGATCCTGAGCATCGGTGTGTTCTCCATGTAGGTGGCGGGTATGGCGAAAACGAGAAGGCTTTGGAACAGTTCATACTAAACTGGGGGATCATCCCAGAATCTCTTCAAAGGATGATTATCCTTGAGAATGACGATACGACTTTCACTTTATCAGAGACACTCTACTTATGTGAAAAACTGGGCGTACCTCTTGTATTTGATTATCATCACTATCTAGCTCACCATTCTAAGGATGAAAATTGGAGCGAGCATTGGGGTCGTATCCTCAATACATGGCACTATTCGAAATTACCACCCAAAATGCACATTTCTAGTCCTAGGAATGAAAAAGAATTTAGAGCACATGCAGATTTTGTGGATGTTAATATGTTTATCGATTTTTTACGGGAAATCAAGGGGAGTTTACCACAGTTGGATTGTATGATTGAAGCAAAACAAAAGGATGGAGCTCTATTCCAGTTAATGGACCAAATAAAAGATTTTCCCGAAATTGAAATCATTGATGGGGGGAGTTTTTATATACACTGATAAAATATAATATTTTTTAAATGCTTGGTAAAATAGTTGACTTTTATTAATTTATCAGGTATTTATTTTTAGTTTACATAATAAAATTATGGTAATTAAATAGAGAAACAAAAATGAAAAAGAAGAAGTATGGTGATGACTGGCGTAATTTCAAGTTATGATTAATCTCTGAAACTATACAGAAAATATGAAGATTCTCAAAAAAACGAGGCTCATATTTCCGTTTTAAGGCACCTATTTTATTTTACTAGAGTAATAGGTATCGAAACGATCTAAATCTACACAAGGTGCCATATAATTGATTTGAGAGCATTGATGCTCTGTTTGCCATTATTGGAAGGAGAAAGTTCTCATATAGAACGAATTTAGAATCCAAACTATGAAAATATTATTTTCAGTAAGAAAATGGAATGTCTTCGTGAACCAGCATGATATTTCGAAATGATTAACACCAATATAGTGTGAAATTCATTAAAATCGACAGAGCGTTCTCAAAGATGAATCAAAAACGGATTCCACATTCTCATTTTAAGGTGCTTATAATTTAAAACTATAGTAATAGGTATCGTAGAATCTAAATGAGCTGTATTGATCCAATAAGATCGTTTAATGAGATTCTATGTTTTTTAATGATATTCCGTCGCAATATAACGAAATATTCCGAATGTAACAAAGGACCTGTTTTGATACATTCGAAATCCCTTTAAATCAACGTTTATAAGCCTTATGAAAATCAAAAAACTTGGCTTTTTTTTGCGTCTTAACGTACAATATAAAGAGGGAAAAGGGGAGATGAATGACAGATGCAAAGGACCTCACAACGAATAAAAAATGTCCAGCCGATACGCCGGCTAGATCATATAGATAAGATGAAAAAGTCTCTATTAAAATATTGCAGCTACCGTGATTACATGATGTTCTCTATTGGAATCAACATCGGTCTACGGATTGGTGATCTCTTAAAATTACGCGTCCGGGATATATTGGAAGGGACGCATATTGTCATTGTTGAGCAAAAAACTGAAAAAATTAAACGTTTCATAGTCAACCCACAACTTCGTAAAGAAGTAAGAAAGTATGTAAAAAAAATGAAATTAAAAAATGATGACTATTTATTTCCTAGTCGCAAAGGCAATGGTCCCATAAGCAGGGTTCAAGCCTATCGTGTTTTGAATAAGGCCGCTGAAATGGCTGACATTCCAGACGTGGGGACACATACACTCCGAAAAACTTTCGGTTATCTCCATTATCAGAAGTTTAAGGATATAGCTTTGCTCCAACAAATCCTTAATCACTCTAATCCGAAAGACACCATGATATACATAGGACTCACTCAAGATTTGATGGACGAAACATTGATGGATTTTTATTTTTGATAAAAGGGACCAGAAATGGTCTTTTTTTATATTGCCCATAATAACATTATGTAAACAAGGTAAAATAGTGATAGAAAAATAGAGAGCAGTGATTCGACGTTATTTATTGGAAAGAGTAGAAATTTTTGTTTTTAAACCACATTATGTAGGCAAACTCACTTTAGAATGTACTGAATTTAAAACACATTTTATTCAATAAATTAAATAGGAATCTTCCCAAACCGCCAAGTAAACGACAGTTTGGGACAGTGGTTCCCTTACTTATTAATATATATAGAACGAACAATGGTGCGATTCACCATTTGACCAGTCATATTTTTTTCTTTTACATCGATCGTTAGATTATAGGTCCCCGATTTTGGGACGTCCGGAAGATTACCAAAATAGGTACCTGAATTCACTTTATTAAGAGAACCCTTATTTTTAATTTCAACACCTTCTTCGTCTGTTAGGTGAACATCAAATGTTAATGGGTTGGTTAAGAGGTTGCTTTTGACAGGAGATTTAAGTACAAACTGTGCATCATTCTGCTTTACTTTCCCTGGCATTTCAAGAACAAGCGGCTCTTTGTCATCAACTTTTGCGGTAAGTAAATACGCATCTTGCTGGGCCTTTGTCTTCATTCTAATTATCCAATTTCCAGGTTCCATATTCGTTTGTTTTAAAGTGTGAATATGGGCACCTGCAAGAAAAGACGTTTCTTCTTTAGAAACCTGTGAAACTTGGGAGCTTGGATAAACCACTCTTGATGGAGAGATTAATTCTATATCAACATCTGCAGTGGCTGTATAAATGGTTACTTCACCATCTTTAGTTGTTTCATTCAAAGTGATAGGCTGTTCTATCCAATTATTTGATTGTAAAGAACCACCGTGGATAATTTGATTGTGTGTAGTCGAAATATTTTCTTCTTTGGCAGGCTGTTCACTTAAACTAGCAATCCCTGCAGTAGAGGAACTTCGTAAATAGGGTTCAATTCTTGAAAAAACAGCGGATCCTGTACGGATGTTATCATGATCATATTTGCTATCAGTAAAGAGATGGGTACCATAGGGTAATTTTGAACTCCACTCATTGACGAGTCCATCATTACTGCCATAGGAAGATAGATACAGCCCTCCAATCGATAATGCGGACAATGCTGGCCCCTGATTGGTACCGGTAAGCGTGTAGTATTTATTTTTTCTTGAATTTGCATGGTTATCGATGACAGAGCGGAATTCAGCCATCTGTCCAATTTGTAACGAAGCTGTTCCTTCATCATTTGCTCCAAGAAGAGAAGCTAGCCATCCAGCATACCAGCTGTTAGCCAAATCAGCCAAGTTGGAACCGTGATGAGGGGAGGCGAGCGTTATAACTCGACCCACATATGGATGTGCCCCATAAGTGACTAGAGCAGCTTGTGTATCTGGTCCCCCTTTACTATGAGCGATAATATTCACTTTTTTTTCCACCAAAGTGTGCACTGATTTGAGCAAGCTTAGTAGCTAATAGCCTCCCATTCTTATATTGACTGGAAGATCCATTTCCTGCTGCATCATAAAGCTGAACAAAAACCGTTTGATACCCCGCTTCGTATGCTTTTGTATACATATCATTGATTCCGTGATATTCCGTTTCACCGTACCAACTGGTTGAAGATCCGTTCTTCCCCTGAACAAAAACGATGGGTGGCTTATTTGAGTCATAATTAGGAGGGGTGCTTCCTAGAAACCAATCACCAGGTGTAAAACTTTCACTGGGGGGCTTTAGCTTACCATAGGGCTCGATTTCTGCAGCTGAAGTTTTAGATGGAGAATTCATAAACAAAAATAATGAAAATAGAAAAGTAACAAGAATGATTTGATACCATATTCTTTTCATACACTTCCTCCTAGTACTTTATAATTTTCAAAACCAACTTGACTTTTAAGTTTAAATTCAGGCGTCGCCTATGCTATTCCTTCAATTTTTAATAAAATGAGTGAATAAGGCTAGCTCATACCATCGAAGACTGAAGATAAACAGGATAAAGTAACTGATATGAGTGAAAAAAATGGTCCAAGAGGTATATAGGGATTTTCTCCGTATAAAATATTGTTCGCGATGGAGGTAAAGCAAGGAAGTATCATTTAGTTTACATAATAAAATTATGGTTAATCACTAACAAAGCAAAGCAAAAAGACCAAGGAATAGTAAAATGTACCCTATAGAGTAGACACTTTAAAAAAGTCTCTCTATAGGGTACTTTTATTTGTATAAAGAAAAGATAGGATTGGAGATACATCAC
>NZ_JBIWDK010000014.1:0-62451 GCF_044761985.1 Peribacillus sp. NPDC097224
AAATGTTTGACTTGCTCATTTTGCTTTTTTATAGTGTGTGCTCACTCAAAATTTACGTTGGCGCTTTGTTTTGTTCAGTTTTCAAAGAGCAATTTGTTTGCGGCTATCTTAGCGACTTTATTATCTTAACACCTCTCAACCAACTTGTCAACAAGTTTCGAATGTTTCTTTTCTCGTTATGATGTCGTGTTTCGGTGTAGTTAATATGATATCACCAGTAGAAATACAAGTCAATTAAAATTGTGATATTTCTTTGTTTTTTTAAATCCTATCTATAGAGTACAACTTCCACTAGTATACCCACTTTATCCTTTCTGCTTCAAAGACATGTCGTTAACATAAATCTATAAATAGAAGCAGGGGGCAACTTCAATAGTCACCCCCTGCTTCTATAACGCTTATTTATTAAAAGAAATAATATTTGCTTCTTTAATATCGACTTTTCCACTCTTTTCTATCTTAACGCTTTCCCCTTCAGCGAGGTTCGTAAAGACAATCGGAGTAATAATAGAAGTCGCATTATTTTTAACATAGTCAATATCTACTTTAAGTAGTGGTTGGCCGATTTTCACCTTGTCATCTTGAGCGACGAGCGCTTCAAACCCTTTACCTTCTAATTTAACTGTATCGATTCCGACGTGAATCAGGACTTCTCGCCCTGTTTCCGAAACGATACCAATGGCGTGTTTAGTTGGAAAGAGATTGACAATCGTCCCGTCAACCGGAGAAACTACCAGACCATCATCCGGCACAATAGCAAAGCCATCGCCCATCATTTTTTCAGCAAATACTGGATCAGGCACTTCAGTAATCGGCTTGATTTCTCCTTTAATAGGAGAAACGAATTTTTCAGAGTCAGAAGACCCTTCCGTCCGTAATGGTTTCGGAATCACATCTTCTATTTGATTTTCTACGCCTTTTTCTGGTGAGGCTTCAACCCTACTAGGTCTTTTCCCATCCATAATTTCTTTCATTTGCCCTTTAATCGTTTCGGAACGCGGGCCAAAGATGGCTTGGATATTGTTACCGACTTCAAGCACTCCTGCCGCACCGAGTTTCTTCAATCTATTTTTATCAACTTCTTTAATATCATTAACTGACACACGAAGGCGCGTGATACAAGCGTCCAAATGCGCGATGTTTTCTTTTCCGCCCATCGCTTCCAAAATATCTCCAGGAAGGTTACCTGATTTCTTGGAAGACACACCAACTTCTTCATCATCATCTTCTTCTACCTCGCGACCAGGAGTTTTCAAGTTGAATTTCCTGATTGCAAATCGGAATCCGAAATAATAGATAAGCGCAAATACTAAACCAACCGGAATTACGATCCAAGCATTTGTTTGCGGATTGATTAAACCGAATAATGTATAGTCGATTAACCCGCCGGAGAAGGTCATCCCAATTTTCACATCAAGCAAATGCATCGTCATGAATGATAGACCTGCAAACACACAGTGAATAGCAAAAAGAATCGGCGCTACAAATAAGAATGAGAATTCAATTGGCTCTGTTATACCTGTCAAGAAAGCTGTAAGAGCTGCCGATGCCATTAAACCACCGACAATTTTCTTGCGTTCTGGACGAGCTTCGTGATAGATGGCCAATGCTGCAGCCGGTAACCCGAACATCATGAATGGGTATTTTCCTGTCATGAACGTACCAGCCGTTAAATTCTCCACTCCATCTTTAATTTGCGCCATGAAGATTGCTTGGTCACCTCTGATAGGTTCACCCGACGAATCGATGTAGCTACCAAATTCAAACCAGAATGGTGAATAGAAGATATGATGCAAGCCGAACGGAATTAACGCCCGTTCCACTACCCCAAAGACAAATGCACTAAGCGTCAAATTAGCTCCAAGCATGTTTTCTGAGAAGGAATTTAATCCAGATTGAACGGTCGGCCAAATTACAATCATGACCAGTCCCAAAACAACCGCGCTTACCGCTGTAATAATAGGCACGAAACGTTTTCCCGCAAAGAACCCTAAATACGAAGGCATTTCAATTTCATAGAACTTATTATACAAAAGGGCAGCCATGACCCCGACGATGATTCCGCCAAATACTCCCGTACCTAACGTAGGTATTCCAAGAACATTGCTGTAAACGGCACTATTATTCTTGATATCATTCAAATCAATTCCTAAGACCGTTCCCATCGTTACATTCATGATCAGGAACCCGATGATTGCTGCCAAACCGGCAACTCCATCTCCACCTGCCAGTCCAATCGCTACACCAACCGCAAATAATAGCGGAAGGTTTCCAAAAATGATATTCCCAGCATTTTCCATGACGGACGCTACCATTTCCACTCCGCCATTTTCTAGAAAAGGAGCGATTTCCAAAAGGGCAGGGTTTTGTAAAGCATTACCGAGTGCAAGTAAAATACCGGCAGCAGGCAAGATCGCTACAGGAAGCATTAAAGATTTCCCAATTTTTTGCAAGATACCAAACAACTTCTTAAACATTAGGTTTCCTCCTCATTTTGTTTTCACACTAATAAAACGGTTACATTTCATTAAACTGCTAATACACTTCTAAGCTGTTTTGTATGCAAAAAAGGCATAAGTAAAGGTAGGACCGAAAAAGAACATGTGGGTATAGATTACCCTGTTCCACTCTCAATCATTCTCCTTACTTATGCCTGATCGAATCAGTAACACGTAGGTTAATGTTTTATTTAATTTTATTTTGCAATCGTTGAATATGCATCGTTAAGTAGACAGCTTCCGCATCACAAACCGGTTTGCCTAATTTCTGTTGCATAATTTTTATTAGTTTCCAAGACAAATTGTAGCATACAGGATATTCTTCTTTCAATAGCAAAGTGATTTTTTCAGGTTCATCCACCGTTTCCCCTGCCAATACGCGATCGATCATAAACCTTAAATGACGAATCAGCCGCGAATAATCGATGCTTTCTTTATTTATCTCAACGTTCAACTGCTCTTCTATAATGGAAATCAGTTGAAAAATCACCTGGGAATACTGATTGACGTCAGATAAATCCTTATTTGCTATGGCACTATGGATATGAAGCGTGATGAAGCCAATCTCTCCATGAGGCAGTCCTATCCCGGTCTTATCTTGAATGAGGTCAACAACCTCGACTGCGATATTATGCTCAAAAGGATAGAGGGTGATCGTCTCTTTTAAAAATGGGTTTTTTATGGTCATCCCTTGGGAAACCCGTTGAAGGGCGAATAGTAAATGATCAGTTAAGCCCACATGTATATGCTCATTAAGTTTTCCAGGGACCCTTTTGTTTATCAAATGAATGGATTCAATTATGGCCGCTTGAAGATTTTGATCGATTTTCGGCAATAACTTCTTGTAATTCTCCTGTTCCTTCTCGCTTTTCAAAACAAACGTTTTCTCTGCGAGTTCCGGACTTAGTTCATCGCCTTTTTTTCGATTAAATCCCAGGCCCTTTCCAATAGAAACGACCTCACCATATGATGGGTGATTAGCAATTACAACATTATTGTTCAATACCTTTTCAACGATAAAACCGCTCATTTTTTTCCCTCTTTTTTGAAAGAATTATCCCATCCATTACAAAACATTTATATCTATACTATACACGTAAAGTCCTTCTTCTTACAACACGAGAAAAGAGGCCTATAATAGGCCTCTTTTCTCGTGTTGTTTCACTTTAAAAATATGAAGTATAGAAGGAAGACCACTCCAAGTCCCCACATGATTGGGTGAACTTCTTTCGCTCTCCCTTTCATTGTCATCGTAATGGGATAAAAGATAAATCCACAGGCAATCCCTGTTGCAATCGAATATGTCATGGGCATCATGATAACTGTGAAGAAGGCAGGCACCGCTACTTCAAATTTATGCCAGTCAATGTTTTTAAGCGATGAGGCCATTAGTACACCTACAATGACTAAAGCTGGTGCAGTTACCGCTGACGTCACGACGGAAAGTAGCGGGAAAAAGAAAAGAGATAGGACGAACAGTAAACCTGTAACCACTGCGGCAAAACCGCTACGAGCACCGGCAGCGACACCCGCTGTCGACTCCACATAAGATGTCGTCGTCGATGTACCAAGGATGGCACCTGAGACAATGGATAGAGAGTCAGCAAGCAACCCTTTTCCAACTCTCGGAAGAACATTATCCTTCATTAAACCTGCTTGTTGAGCGACAGCCACCAACGTACCGGCTGTATCGAAAAACGCTACGAACAAGAAGGTCAAAATCACGATCAGCATTTGACCTGTAAAGAGCTCACCAGGATTTCCGAAAGCATCGAACGCAACTCCGAATGTTGGTGCGATACTTGGAATCGCTCCAACGATTTTCTCCGGCACTGGCACTTGCCCAAAAATCATGCCAGCTATGGCAGTGATCACCATTCCGATGAATACACCGCTTTTCACGCCTTTGGTCATTAGAATGACGGTGACGATTATCCCGAATACCGCGAGCAATGTACTTCCGTTCGTTAAATCACCAAGTCCGACCAGTACACTATCATCATTCGTGATGATCCCTGCATTTTGAAACCCTACAAATGTTATAAATAGTCCAATACCAGCTCCGACCGCATATTTCAATTCGACTGGAATGGCATTAATGATTTTTTCCCGAATACCAGATAAGGATAGAAGGACAAATATGAGCCCTGAAATTAAAACACCGGTTAAAGCCGTTTGCCACGGGATTCCGAAACCGAGTACAACCGTAAAGGCAAAAAATGCATTCAATCCCATTCCTGGTGCAAGCGAGATTGGATACCTGGCTATGAGACCCATCAATATGGAACCAATTGCGGCAGCCAATGCCGTTGCGGCAAACACTGCTCCATAATCCATTCTCAATTCATCAGGGTAATCCTCTATGCCCTGTAACGTTAACATCACTGGATTCACAACCAGTATATAAGCCATTGAGAGGAATGTAGTTAAACCGCCGAGTATTTCCCGACGATAGCTAGTACCCAGTTCATTAAAACGAAAGTAATTTTTCATAATGAGTCTCCCCTATCATAAGTTCGTATAACACAAAATGAAAATACCCCATTCGCTTCCGAACGGGGGCTCAACTACTAATATGTAAAGAATGCGCGCGTGACCTACCCCACCCATTCATTCACATCGTAGTCAAGCTGTTAACGGCAGCTTGGTAGAAACTTTCGGGCCATATTCCCGATATTATACGACGATTATGTTTAATTTATTATTATAGGTATAGTGTACCAGTGCGTAAAACAGCCGTCAATATAAAAAGCGAATAATTTTAATTAAAAAATATAGAACGTTCGCCTTTTAGTTATCATTTCCATTTCACGAAGAATATCCACCCTCTATCATCCACAAATAAACCCAAAAAGATAAATACCAAAAAAAACCAGCGAAGGTAAAACCCTCACTGGTTCGATGTATATACTATTCCCACTCAATCGTTGCAGGTGGCTTGGACGTTATGTCATACACAACGCGGTTAACATGGTCCACTTCATTGACGATTCTTGTGGAGATGATTTCAAGTACTTCCCAAGGAATTCGAGCCCAGTCGGAAGTCATTCCATCAATTGATGTGACAGCACGGATACCGATTGTGTAATCATACGTACGGGCATCTCCCATTACCCCTACACTACGAATGTTAGGAAGGACTGTGAAGTATTGCCAAATTTCACGTTCTAAACCATTCTTCCTGATTTCCTCGCGTAAGATATAATCAGACTCACGGACGATTTCAAGCTTTTCATCTGAAATTTCTCCTAATACACGAATTCCCAAACCAGGACCTGGGAACGGCTGACGCCAAACGATTTCATCAGGAATGCCCATTTCGCTTCCTAATGCCCGTACTTCGTCCTTGAACAAAGTATTCAATGGTTCAATCAATTTGAATTGCATATCTTCCGGTAGACCGCCGACATTATGATGTGATTTAATCGTTTGTGCCGTTGCTGTACCGCTTTCAATGATATCTGTGTAAAGCGTACCTTGTGCAAGGAAATCGATGCCTTCTAGTTTCGTTGCTTCATCATCGAACACGTAGATGAACTCGTTACCGATGATTTTACGTTTCTGTTCAGGATCGGAAACGCCAGCAAGTTTCGATAAGAAACGTTCTTTTGCATCCACTTTAATGACGTTCATATTAAAGCCATCACTGAAAGTTTTCATAACACTTTCCGCTTCACCTTTACGAAGTAAGCCATGATCAACGAAGATACATGTCAGCTGATCGCCAATCGCTTTATGGATCAACACAGCCACTACGGATGAATCCACTCCACCGCTCAATGCGCAAAGTACTTTTTTATCCCCGACTGTTTGACGGATTTTTTCCATTTCAATTTCAACGAAATTTTCCATGGACCAGTCACCTTTACATCCACAAACTCCGAATACGAAGTTCTTCAAGATTTCATTGCCGTGTACGGAGTGACGTACTTCTGGATGGAATTGAACGGCATATAATTTACGTGACTCATCACTCATTGCCGAAATCGGACAAGACGGATTCGTTCCATCGACCGTGAAACCTTCAGGTGTTTCGACGACCAAGTCACCGTGGCTCATCCAGACGATTTGTTCTTTTGGAAGATCACTGAATAATTTAGATTCATTTTGAATCGTAAGAGTCGCTTTTCCATATTCACGGTTTTTGGCGCGTTCCACTTTTCCGCCAAAATGTTTCGTCATCAGCTGCATGCCATAACAAATTCCGAAAATTGGAAGACCTAAATCGAAAATACGTTCATCGCAGCCAAATGCACTTGCATCATATACACTGTTAGGGCCACCTGAAAAAATGATCCCTGTAGGATTCATTTCCTGTAGTTCCTCCACTGTAATGGTATGAGGATGAAGCTCACTGTACACACCGAATTCACGAATACGTCGCGTAATCAATTGATTATATTGGCTTCCGAAATCAAGTACTACAATCATTTCTTGGTTTTTCTGCAATTCTGTTTTCCCCGGCACAAACGTCACCTCTATCAATGTAATTCACCCAAAAACGAGTGATTTTTCATATAAAAAAATAGTATCATAAAAAAAGGAAAACTAAAAATCCACCCACAACGATATACGGAAAAAGTATATACGAAGGCAGATTTTCAGCTTTCCTGTAAATCTGCCTTCATAGTCAAATCATTTACGGTGATTCGGTAGAAACTTTCGATCCATATTATCGAGGATATATGAAGGACAGTATTAGTTTAAGTTATTGTATCAATATAATAAAAACATGGTCAAGAGCTAGTTTTTTTCATAAGCGTTTCCCAGTCACTGCGAAAGCGCTCCCACTCCTCTTCTTCTGGATCACCACGGTAAGTCATTACTTCATATCGAGCTGTCATTTCCTGCATTAAATTCGTCTCATAAACCGCATCTACATAGGCTGCATATTCCCGCAAGGTTTGTCCTTCAGGCCGCTCTAACCCTGCCCGGACCAACTGTTTCAATAATAATTGGTACGCCTGTACAAAGTATGGACCGGTTTTCTTTTTTAACCGCAGGATTTGTACAAAAGGGAGCCATTTCCTTCTATACAAATACCCTACGACAAGAAGTAAAGCTATGCATAAAATAATACCGGCACTCCACATTATTAAAGTATTTTGGCTTAAAAGGACACTTTTCTTAGTTGATCCAGGTTCATTTTCGGGTGTATCCGGGCGCTCTCTAGTCTGTGTCTCATCTTGCTCCACTAGTTTTTTGTCTTCCTGCTCGGTTTCCTCCGTATTTTCCGAATTCAAATCCGAATTGTAAAAATCCATTTGCCCATTGAATCCCTTCGTAGGCTCAAATGGTACCCATCCCAATCCTGAAAAATAAACCTCCACCCATGAATGGGCATTATTATTCGTCACTTTATAGGCGGATTCACCTTTATAAATTGATTTCTCCCCTTCCGTATATCCCTTTACCCATCTTGCCGGAATGTTGGCGGCACGTAATAAAATGACCATCGCCGTTGAATAATTATCGCAATACCCAATTTGGGTCTCGAACAAGAATTGATCCACATAATCCTGATTATCGCCTGGATACGGAATGTCTTCTTTAGAATAGCTGAATTCAGGACCGTCGAAGTGATTTTCTATCGCCTTTGCCTTATCGTACCAATTATCCTCATTCACCGTAAGTTCGTTGGCCAGTTCATAGATACGGGTTGGCAATCCCTCCGGAAGCTGTGTATTGCTTTCCATGAGGACATCCATCGTTTCATCCTGTTCCGTAACTTTCCGTAAGTCAGCCAGATCATAGCTAGGCATTTCATAAACCAGTTCATATTCTTTCGTGGTAAGAGGCTTACTGCCTTCGTCTACCGAAATGTACTTGTCCATATTTGTATAATATTTAAACCAATCTCCATTCTCAGCCTCTACCTTCTTCAGGTACCCTGATTGGGGATGAAGAAGGTGAGAGTAACTTTCCATCATGGTTACCCTTGTATTCATGTCTTCCGTTTTCAACACTTCAGGAATCTCAAATTCTTTTATATCCTTCAAATCCTGACCATTAGAGAAACTGATATAGTCTTCCATTCCCTCAACGGAAACCCACCCTTTTCCGGTATAGATATCTTTGTTCTCGACTTTCCAATAGTGTCCGGTATTGGTCGTATTATAAAAAATGACCGTATTGTCCGGCTCTATCGACCCACCAAGTGATGAATCATCTTCGTCATACCCCACCCGTTTTTCAACGGAGCTTTCATCACTTCCTGTCACCTTATCGGAATAAGAAACAATGAACGGTACAGGGTCCGGCCATTGTGACGCGAACTTCGGAGCAGTGAAACCAACGAGGACGCTTACTAACAGCATCCCCGCTAGCATGATGGCCCATTTACTGAATGAACCTCCTGAAAACACCAATCTCTCTTGTATGGACAAGCGTAGCATGGCCAACACACCAAGCATCGAAAACCCGATGATGATGATCCTGATCATGGCCATATCCCCATCATATGGTGTGAATGTATCGAGAATCGATAGGAAAATGATCGTTAATATATAAAGTAAAAATATGTTTCGTCTCACCGTCACCCAGTAATGAATCAAGTATGTCACAAGCCAAAGAAGCACGAAAAACAACAGCGTTCTAAAGGGGTTGGAAAGCAGCTCCCACTTCCCCTCATACATATTCGAAACGTTAGCCGTTATATCCAGCAAATCACCAGTAAGCCATTTGAAGGTCAGGAAAGGATCTGACGAATACAAGAAATGGACCGCAATTAATATAAAGGCACTTACGAGGATGAAACGCACAAACCAGTGGATACCAAAATAGTGTAGGAGCAAGGAAAATAACACAAAGATAATGAAAATCAAGATATTTCCTGTATCCGTAAGCTTCTCTACGGGTCGTAACCATTCGGTAATCAATAGAAGACCAAATATATATAAGAAAACATGCATCCACCTTTCCGATTTGGTAGAATCAGCGTTCATTTGCCTTCACCTCGGTTCGTTCATTTTGAAGGTGACCCTGTTCAAAGAAGACCAACTTTATTCCACGAGCCAACGCCACCGACTTCGCACGTATTTCCTCACCCGTGAAGTCTCCCTGACTTTTCACGCAAAATACCGTCATCGCTTTATTCCCGGTAAATGCATTCCAACCTTCTATCTTTTCCATCGTTAATTCGGACACAATGAATATTACAGAAGCGTTTGATGGTACAACTCCCTTGTTCTTCTTTCCATTCCAGACGTTTGTATGTGTGGCCCTTGATTTTGCAAGACGGTAAAAGAGTCTTCTCCTCTGTTTACTGCCTCCTTTAGCCGGTACGGCCTCCATTGATCCCGTACTGGTTAACCCAACATCCATACCCTTCTTTATCAAGGCATGCACCAAAGAGGCCGCAAGTACGATAGCTTCTTCGAAGAAGGGAGAGGCGTACTCATCAAGCATAATAAATACATCACGGTTTTTCTGCACTTCAAATTCCTTCGTCATGATTTCACTTGTTCGGGCCGTTGCCTTCCAATTTATCCAGGATAATTGATCACCCGGCTGATACTCCCTGATTCCGGACACGACCGAATGTTCCCGCTGTATTTTTTTCGTCGTACCAACTTGTCCTTGATCGAAGACATGCTCCAACTGTTTATAATTCAACTCCTGATAAGCCGGGAAAACGGTGAGTTTCAAAGGGGCATGCACTGTCGCTTCTTTTTCATAGAGTCCAAAGAAGTCCCCTATTTTGAAGCGAACCGATTGGATGACATGTTCTCCTCTTGGCAGATTCTCCAGGGTATATGTCAATTGGAAGGATTGTTTAAATCCTGGAAAAACCAATGTTTTCTTTTCCAGTTCCATCGGCAAATCCTCTTCTACCACCATATATAAAAGAGGCAGTCTGTTTTTCCGGGAGAATACCAATGTCATATCTACCGACTCTCCGGCCTGGCATTCGTGTTTACTAATTCTTCTCTCCACTTCAAAAGCCTGAAGTGGATAAAACAGCAGAATCATAGAGTACGCACCGAACGGCAAAAAGGTATAGAAAATGAACCAACTGATAAACCCGCCTTGAAACATCGCAAAACAAAAGGAAATGAGCATGAGCACTATGATCCCACAGACATTCCTGTTTTTCTTCAGTATGGTAAGCACATTCCGCATTAGGTCACGGCCCTCTTCACGGGTACCTGCGTCGTAGCCACTACCTCATGTATCACCATGTCAGCATTCACCCCCGAGTAATTCGCTTCCGGATTAAGGATTAGCCGATGGGTAAAAACGAACGGTACCAAATGCTGCACATCATCAGGTAAAACGTAATCCCTTCCCTTTAGGAGCGCATAGGCTTGGGCTGCCTTCATTAGGGCAATCGATCCACGTGGGCTCACCCCAAGATATACACTTTCATGCTTACGTGATTGATTAGCTAACTCGACGATATACGTCTTTATCGTATCATCCACGATCACGGCCTTTGCCTCTATCTGCAAATCTATCAGTTCCTCTAACGAAATCACGGATTCCAATTCTTCAATCGGAGCCGTATATTGGGCCCGATGCAACACTTCTATCTCTTCTGCCACTTCCGGATACCCCATCTTCATTTTCAATAAAAAACGATCTAGCTGTGCTTCTGGAAGTGGGTATGTGCCTTCGTAATCAATTGGATTTTGAGTGGCCATGACGAAAAACGGTTGTTCCAGTTTCCTTGTCACACCATCCACCGTCACGCTTGCCTCTTCCATTCCTTCAAGTAGGGCGGATTGCGTTTTCGGTGATGTCCGATTGATTTCATCGGCCAAAATGATATGGCCCATGATTGGCCCCGGTCTAAAGATGAACTCTTGTTCCTTCGGATTGAAAATCGATACCCCCGTTACATCGGACGGTAGCAAGTCAGGCGTGAATTGAATCCGTTTGAAATCCGCCCCGATGGATTTCGCTAGCGCCCTGACCAAGACGGTCTTCCCCACGCCCGGGACATCTTCCAATAAGACATGTCCACCAGAAAGGAGCGCCACAAGACTTAGTTCTGCTATATCTCTTTTTCCAATAATGACCTTTTCAATGTTTTCCAAAATCATATCCAGTTTCTGATTCACTTGTTTATAAACCATTCTCTACCTCCCATGATTATGTAAATCACTCATGCTTAACCCTTATTTATTCGACATCCATTTTACATTAACCTCCAATTTATCCTTACAAAGTGAGTTTACTAGAATAATACCCCTATAAAAGAGATTTCTTGAAATCTTTTCACTATTTAAGTAATTAATTATGATAGACTGGTACTAAGTGAATATAAACCTTGCAGAAAATAGGTGCTGACTTGTCAGCTTAATAGGGAATTCGGTGTAAAACCGAAGCTGTTTCCGCAACTGTAAGTGCTAATGAAATAAGAAATATGCCACTGTTTGTGAATGAATCCGCACGCACGATACCATTCATTCAATCCAAATGGGAAGGTTCTTAGAGTAAAATGATGCACGAGCCAGGAGACCTGCCTTTTTTTTATCGTATTTTGCTCTTCGGAAGTTAGGAGGATTGTACGGCAATCTTCCATCTTTTTTTTCGTTCGAGATACATAGATGTTTGTTTGCCGACCAATACCTTTGGTCGGCTTTTTCTTTTGCGCCGAAAAGCAATACGAAGGTCATTCACATTATTAAAAAGGAGGAAAAATTATGGAAAAGAAGGATGCCCGCTTTTTATGCTACCCATTCATGCGCGAATCAGTTTCAACCGTTGATTATGAAATTCGCACCGATTCATTGACGACTCAAATGGGACTGGCAGCGTCGTTCACGAAAGAGATTCCTGAAGTCTACAGGGATTTAATGGAACTGTTGCCGATGGCTTATCATTTAAATGGTTCTGCCCGGGGGAAATTGGCCATAACCGAAGACGGTCTAAACCGCCTAAGTGAAATCTATGACTATTATGTCGCTGAAGTGAAAGAACGCATCGAAACATTTGTGCTACCCCAAGGATCGACGGCAGCCTGTATTTTGCATACTTGCCGTAGTGAAGCCAAGAAATCCGTCCGTGCCTTGCATAAAGTCAGTACGGAAAAAGATGTGCCCGCGATTCTTTTTGATTATGCTCATTTGCTTGCCAATGTTCTATTCGTGATGGCTGTCTATGTCAATAAACAACTGGGTGTCGAAGAGATTCCCTTTATCAGCAAATCCTATCCAACCAAAACAATGAAAAAGAAAACGGAGGAATAAAACATGATAAGAACAGTAAGATCCAGTTGGATTGCCCTTCTGATGGTCGCCCTTTTCCTTACAGGATGTGCCTTGAATGATGATCAGAAATCGATAGAGAAAAAAGATCCTGCAACAACTGAAGAAGTCAAATCCTATACCGTCACCGATGATAGTGGAAAAGAAATCACATTTGATAAGGTTCCGGAAACGGTCGTTTCACTTCAACCCAGTAATACGGAGATTTTATATGCCCTTGGTGTAGGGAATAAGGTGATTGGAGCGACAGATTTCGATAACTATCCTGAGGAAGCTAAAGATGTCGAGCGTGTCTCTGATTCGATGACGATCAATTCCGAAAAAATCATCTCTTTGAAACCGGATGCCATCATTGCCTACACAATTGGCGATGAAGCAGCATTAAAGCCGCTTGAAGATGCGGGAATTCCCATTTTCATTATTAAATCAGCCGTGACCTTTGATGATGTATATAGCGATATTGATCAAATTGCCAAAGTCATGGGCGTAACGGACCAAGGGGATGACCTAGTCAAAAACATAAAAAAACAAATCAAAGATGTTGAAGAAAAAGTGGCGAGTGTCGATTCTAAAGAAAAAACATATTTCGAAATCAGCCCTTCTCCGGAAATCTATACAGCGGGAGCTGAAACCTTCCAGCAAGAGATCTTGGCGTCTGCCGGTATCGAAAATATCTTTGCCGACCAAAAGGGCTGGGCGAAAATAGCAGATGAAGAAGTCGTCAAGCGCAACCCGGATGCCATCATCACAACCGTAGGCTATGTGGACAATGCTGTGGATGAAATCAAATCCCGTAAAGGTTGGAAAGATGTCAGCGCCGTGAAGGAAGACCAAGTATATCAGCTTAGCGAAGACGTCATGTCACGTCCCGGACCGCGTATCGGAGAAGCCGTAGAACTAACTGCAAAGACCATATATCCGCAATTATTCAAATAAAGACACACTCAAAAGGGGTAATTACGCCGAAATCGTATATATAATAAAAGGCGGAAACGTTGATATAACAACATTTCTGCCTTTTATTTTGTGCATGAATCCTCTTGAAAGAGGGCTATTAGACAGCCCCTTTGATTATTAATCTTTATATTTCTCTTTCATTTCTTCTTCTTTCTTTTTAATTGATTCTTTTAAACCCTCCCCTTCATTTTTCACTGTCGTGTTCAATTCTTCATATTTTTCGTCATAATACTCTTTTATTATTTCACGGCGTTGTTTGACTAAACTGCGAGCTTCCTCCCAAGTCTCATAATTTATTTGTTTCTTATCCTTTAAATAACTCGTAGCCTCATACATGCGATTGCTTTCATCAGAGGAAAGCCTAGAAAAACTGTTTTTTTCATCAAGTAAAGACGATGTCTTCTTATTTTGTTCATCCCGAACGGTACTCCAATTTTCATTGCCCCAATTCCACCATTGGTTCCACAGATCTCTACGCTCTTCATCCCACATCTTATTGAAATCATCGGCATTATTGACCATTTCGAATTTCCCTCCGCCAGCTTCAGCAACTTCACGTAATTGTTTTTGCCCCTCACTATCCATATCGAACCCTATGATGTTAATCACTGGTTCAATATTGGAATCATGCAAGTCTTTAGCTGCTTTCACTGGATCACCGTCGCAGGTTTCGATTCCATCGCTGACGACATAAATGATATTTTGACCTTCTGAACCCGCTTTTTCAAAATCTTTCTTTGTTTCCGAAATGGTCTTGGCAATCGGTGTCCATCCTGTCGGTTTAAATTTATCTAAAGCTTTCCTGAAGTCCCCTTTATTATATGGGGCCAAATCATAAACCACTTCCGTACTATCACAGGATATCTTCTTATCTTTATCATCGTTGCTTCCTTTATGCCCATAGACACGGAGCATGACATTTGCCTCTTCCGGAAGGGAAGCTACAAATTCATTAATCGCTTTTTTCGCCAGCTCCATTTTTGTTTTCCCGCCTACTTTTTGGTTCATGCTCCCACTTGCGTCAAGCAAAATTGCAATATTCACGTCGATTCCCAATTCACCACTGCCGTCGATGGTGATTCCACCTGGCATCTCTGTTACCGCCGTTTCAATGGAAGGGTCGAATGCTTCGAAAAACTGATACTTTTCTTTGTAGTTTGCACCTTCGCCCATTAGTTTTAATAAGCTCTGATAAACTTCGAAGCTATCCTTTTCCTGAAAGTCCTGATTGTCTAATGCTCTATGTATAATGGCTTTATTGTATTTATTCCCTGTGTACTTCCCAGGGTTTTCTTTAGTCATTTCTTCAACGGTGGTAGCAATCTCGAAATCTTCTTCCAGCTCTTCATCTTCTTCTGAACGCCCTTTTTTTTCGGTATTCTCACCACGTACTTCTTCCTTTTCTTCTCCGTTCATCTTTTCATCTTTCGTATTACAACCAGAAAGAGCAAGCAAAACGAAGAGAGTGGCCAGACATATCATCCCTAGCTTCCACTGTTTTTTCTCCACCATCGCACCTCCAATTTTACATTTTTATCCACAACATCCATTACCCTATTTTTTCATTAAAAAACCCATTCTCTTTTAACACTAAAAATCTTTTGCTTCTATCCAACTTCGGTTCTTTCCCCATACATATGCTAAAATGAATTATCACATTTTGACGATTCGAGGTAATGAATATGTATAAAAAATTCTTTATATGGGTCTTTACCATCGCCCTTCTTTTAGGTCTCCTAATCACCCTTTCAAAATAAGGAAAAAGAAAAACCCGACTCCTAAATCTGGAGTCGGGCTTCTTCATTTCTTATTTCCTTCTTGATTCAACTTACCCATTCTTGGGATAAGGATAACAAACAGACACACTACGGCAACTCCTAAAACAATCGCCAGTAACAATGATAGATCAAAGTTCAGAAAAGAGTTCTCTTCTTCCCTATCTCTCTTTCGAATGGGGACTTCTGAAGAAAACAACCCCATTTCTTCCGCTTTGGAAGCAATGATATTATTATCCTCCGTCATAGGAGAAAGAAAAAGGGATTCTTCTATCGAATCTATGACATCATACTTTCCTCTTTCAAAAGTAAGTCCTTTTACTTCTTCCGGAATTTTCTCCTTCTGTTTTAATAACACCTCATCATGAAAATATTCAGTTTGGATATTGATATCCTTTTCCTGATACACATTCGGCTCCACGATGGGTTCCTCCTCAGCTTGCCCATCAATAGGCTGGCTGAAGAGGATGAAGAAGAACACGAGAATTACCTGTTTACTCCGCTTCATGGGCCATCTCTCTTTTACCTGCAAGACGCTTCATAACATAAGGAAGGACCGCAGCAACCAGCGTGAGTATAATCAAAATGGTAGTAGCCGGGATAAAGGCCAACTGATTCCCGAATTGAATGGACATATAGACATTGGCTACCGGGTGGTCGACATTGAAGTTAGGCATGATCAGGTCTAATAATGGAATCGTAAAGAAACTGATTAAACCAATGACCAGAATCGCCCCGACAAATGGTCCTATCGCAAAGGCAAGCTGTGTGAAAGCTGAGCAGAAGAATAGAAGCAGGACAGTGAAAACGGTCCATTTAATCGCCTGCATATCGCCAAGCGGATAAATCTTCAGCCCATACATGCTAATGATCAAGCCGACGATCAAGTTCAGTAATGCGAATAAGGCTGCATGCACCAGCATCGGAACGGATGCATAATGGTGCAGGAAGAAACCAATCAATAATCCTGAGATAAGGATGATCACTAACATCACGATTGGTGGGATATTAACCTTTTCTTGTTGCAATACTTCCCCGCTGATTTGAACGGGATTCGCCAAATACTCGTACACATACCCGTTCGACTGATCATCCACTAACGTATTATTCAAAACACTGTAGACATCGGTTTTGATTTTCTTCGTGGAATCCACGTTTTGTGCCCAATTTTCATTAAGCTGATCGGCTCTTTCCTGAACGGATCCCACTTTTGCTTGAAGGTCTGATGTATCTTTCGTAACGGTATCTTGACGCTCTGCGACAGAATGGACTAGCTCCGAAATATAACCGACAGTGGTTGCCGTGGAATCCTGAAGAGATACAAACATTTCTCCGTTAAGACTTCCAACAGGGGCCTCCTCCATCTCGGGAGTCTCCATATTACCGGTCAGATTTGCCGTTACTTCTTGAGCCCTCGCTGATATCGCTGCTAATTCCTCCAGCGTGGCTGCATGTTCCACTTCAACATTTTCGTCATATTCTGATATAAAGTCGAGCATCGAGCTAGATAAAGCCCCAAAGTCTTCTTCCACTCCCAAAAGGCTTGATTGGACAAGTTTCGCCTCTTCATCGACGATACCAGAAACGCCATTTTTCATATTTTCTAATTCGTTCATATTGGCGGTAAACACTTCGTCCAAACTTTCTTTCGTTTCATTGACTCGTTGAACAAGTTCCCCGTAGGAAGAAAGCGAACCATAATAAGCTAGAAGGGCATTTGAGTCACGGCTCAGGATGGATCGATTAAAGACATCCACTAATGCCGCCCGTCTTTCTCCTCCCACTTTTTTAAGTAGCTCGTCTTCTGTTTTCTTGATTTCCGTAAGGGTCTCATTGATGGTCATACTTTGGATATCCTGTAATTTTTGAATATCCTCCTGTGATTGCTCCCATTGATTACCCAAGTCCTTATAATCTTTTCCCAGCTTTTCATAATCAGTTTGTAGTTTCTTATAATTTGTTAGTAACGTATTATATGAATCTATCAATGCATTGAATTGCACGACAACTTGATTATAGTTTTCCGTTCTTTTATTCAAGGTCCCGCTCAGACCATTGATTTCCTCTTGCAGACTGCCTGCAAGAGAGCTAATTTGATCTTTTGCCCCTTCACTGCCTTCTGCCGGCACCAAACTTTCAAGGGTCGTATTCATACCATTAATTTTATCCAGTAACACTTGAAGTGAGATATCATCGATTGCTTCCTTTTTTGAAGGCGCTGCCTCTGAATCCCCTTTTCCTCCTGTATCAACATCTTCTATCGGTGTATCGCCTCCACCGATTTCATCTTTATCCCCCGAGCTGTTGGCCAAACTTCCACGTTGCTCCAATAAAGTTGTCTGAAGCTTGTTTAGTCCGTCCTCTTCCGATTGTTTAAATTGATCAATCGAACTTTGTTGTTCATCCTTTATTTTCGAGATTTGTTCCACCTGTTTTTCTTTCATGTTGCTGGAGAAATCCTCCAGGTTACTAGTGCTGCTCTCGATTTTTTCTTGCATCATCACCACGTTCTCATTCATGCCTTGTTCATTCAGACTAAATCCCGGTTTAGTATCCTTTTGGATATTCGGTATCGTCTGGACTCCCTCATTCAGCACCCCATCATACGCTTGGATGCTATCCATGATCAGCTGTTGATTTTGGGTGGATGTCAAAGCAAAAAGAGCACTTTGCGCTTTCTGGTATTCCTCAAACGTCACAACTTCCTCCACGAAAGAGGCCATTTGTGCTTTTGTTTTTCCCATTTCACCTAATGTTTCATTGGTGGTTTCCCCTGCACTCTTCGTGGAAGCGAAAACCCCTTTGAGCATATCCTTATGTTGCTTGATTTCCCCAGCCAGGCTTTCTGAGCTTGGGGTATAAAATTCATACATCGTGTTTTGGAAAGCGATTTCCTTCGTCAAAACTTTATCGAATTTTTTGCGGATATCTTCTACCGATTGAGATACATAGCTCCAGTATTGCGTGGAAATATGCTTATTCATTTTATTCTTGGTCTTCTCTAACTCTTTTTGGACCTTTTCCATATTTTCCGCATTTAAGCTTGTCTGGACCTTGTATTTAACCCCCGCTTTGACTGGTTGTTCTTCATTAAAGGTATAAATGTTCTTGGAAAAGTCCGATGGGAAATAAATGATCGCATCATACTTTTTATTAGCCAATCCACTTTCCGCGGCACTTCTGTTGACGACGACCCAATCATATTCAGAATCCTTGTCCAAAGTCGTGACAAGTTCTGATCCGACTTGAATCTGGTTCTTATCATATTCCGCCCCATTATCTTCATTGACAATAGCAATCTCACGAGAAGCCGTTTCTGTTTTCTTCATTGGGTTTTGACCGATATAAGAAAAAAACAAGATGGGCAGAGCAATGATCACAAGTATCTTCCCAATTAATAACAACGGCTTTATTGTCTTATTCAACGTCTTTCTCCCTCCTTCTTATTCACTTAGTGGAATCTGGATTTTACTTTCCCTGCCATTTAGAACAAAATAACCGTACCCTGGCTGAATTTCTTCTTCTTTTCTTGAATACGAGAGCGTATATAAACTCTGATCCGATTTTTTCAGAAGCAAGATTGCCTGCCTGATCTGTTTCAATTCCGTTGTCAGGGAATCATACCCCTTCGTGAAGTCATTCGCATTTCCAGCCACGAGCATGGAAAAACCTAAGTGGCTGTATTGTTTCATTAAACCGCTTATCTTGTCCTGAATTCTTCCATCAATCGCTTGCTGGAATCTTGAAATGCTGTCGATAGCAAAGATGACGGATGAAAAATCAATCTGTTTCATTGGCTTCTGTTCCAATGCCTCTAAATACTGGCGTTCACGAGCCTCAAATATTTCCGTGATGTGATCGAGCCATTCTGTAATTTGGTCTTTCGTTTCTACGTAACGTACTGTCTCCCTGCTTGCATAAGGTGATAGACCGCGATCCACTCCATCAAATACGCCAACTTCCCCGACCGTCTGGGTAAGAAGCGTTTCTAAGACCACTTTAAGCATGTTCGTTTTCCCTTTACGTGACTGACCGACAATAAGTAAGAATGGGTTGGCATGCAAATCTACCCATACAGGAGATACGCTCTCTTCTGAAAGGCCGATTGGTATGAGCCCTTTCTTGGTAGATGGTGAATAGTACGTCTTGAATGACGCCAAGTCTAGGCGATTTGGCAACATTGGAATGGCTGGCGGCTTAGCCAAATCCTTGTATCGAGTCTTGTTTTCAGCCACGACCTGTTTCATTTCTTCCAAAACGGCTACATCGTCTTCTCCATCTGCTGGCAGATACACCTGCATCAGATAGGTCTGGTCTGTCTTCACCAATGCCCGCCCAGGTACTGGTTCATTTTCATAAGGCGTCCTGCCTAAAACGGAATATTGTTCCGAACTGTCCATTAGGTAATGAACGACCTTCGTTTTTAAACTATTCATCAATGGCTGACGGATGGCATTGATTCTTGTAGCGGTCAAGATCATAAAGATTCCAAGTGATTGTCCATCACGGGCAAACTGGATGAATTGCGCTTCCTGGTCTGGCATTTCATCCTTCACCAAGTCAAAGTTGTCAATGACGATGTAAATAATCGGCAACTTATCTTCTACTAGGGCGTTATAGAGCTTGATATTGCTAAGTTCCCGTTCAGAGAAAAGCTGTTTCCGCCTTTCCATCTCCGTCCTCATGAACAACATGAATTTCTCGATTTTCCTCATCTCATCCAATCTGAAATAATCTCCTGTGTGTGGCAGCTGTCGAAGTGGCAGCAGTGCACTATTTCCAAAATCAAAAATGTAATAATGCAGTTCTTCAGGTGAAAATTGATCGATGAAATTGAATAGAAGCGTTAATACCGTCGTTGACTTGCCATAGCCGGAAGATCCGAAAATCCCGATGTTTCCATCTTCTATCCAGTTGTAAACATAATCCGTCTGGCTCTGCAATTCGGGCTCGTCTTTCATTCCTAGATAGAACTGGTTTTCCGTTTGGCTTCTTTGATCAATTCGTGATAGTCGATTTGAAAGAGGAGGCAGCCAAGGACTAGCCAGTTTGGGAATTTTCATTTCTTTCTGCGTCGCTACAATATGATCTGCCACAGCTTCAATTTCACTGATTTTCTCTTTACGTGTGCGAGAGACTTGCTCCGTTACATTGGATATCTGGACAAGCCCTAGATCCGTGACGAGTGCTACTTCATCCTCGGATCCCACTGTATCCTCCATATAAGGGGCGCCGCTCCATGCCGACTGAAACAGTTCGTACACCTCATTATTGCCTACTTGTAAATAACCACGCCCGGTGACGGTAATGTTCGCAGCATCGCTATTTTTCAAGATCTCCTTACTATCATTGGCATCCTGCACCTTTAAGGAAATCTTAAAACGGGCATTACTCCAAATCTGGTTATCAATCACACCACCTGGCTTTTGCGTGGCCAGAATCAAGTGAACACCCAAGCTCCGGCCGATCCGTGCCGTACTGACCAATTCCCGAATGAAATCAGGTTCTTCATTCTTAAGCTCGGCAAACTCATCCGAAATCAGGAATAAGTGTGGCAATGGCTTGTCGGCTTTTCCTTCTTTATATAAATCCGTGTAATCATTGATATGATTGACCTCATAGCGATCAAACAGGCGCTGGCGTTTCTTCAGCTCGCTATTGATCGAGGCAAGTGCCCGGGCACTGAAGTTCTTGCTTCCCTCAATATTCGTAATGACTCCAAGTAAATGGGGAATCTGCTTGAAAGGCTGTGCCATTCCTCCCCCTTTATAGTCAATGAGCAGAAAGGCAACTTCATGGGGATGATAGTGAACAGCCAATGAAAGAATATAGGTCTGCAACAATTCACTCTTCCCTGAACCCGTCGTACCGGCAACCAGACCGTGGGGACCATGTGCCTTTTCATGTAAGTTCAGCTCCACCCTATCTGTCTTTCCTTTCAATCCAATCGGCACCGCTAACGACTTGGAAGACTGATTCGTCAGCCAATTCTGGCTGATTGGCAGCTCCTCCACTTCACGGGCTTTTAAAAGTTCCAGGAACGAAACGGTTTCAGGGATGGAATTATTCATCCCTTTTTGATGGTCAAGCGACCGTAATAACCGGGCGTACCGCTCATTTCCTTCCTTACCGTGCTCATCTAGCCGGAAAGGCGTATGAACGGCTTTTGTTTGCTGAATCAAGATTTCTCCCTCGTGATCATTGATATACTTCACTAATGTATGGACATTTTCAGATAAGCTCTCCTTGGCATCGGCTGCAAAGATGGTTGATATGCCCAGCTCTTCGGTCTTCCCTTCCAAATACTCAAGAATGACATGTTCCGCAATCAATGTACGGTCGGTGACAATAAATACGAAATGAGGGGTGAATCTCACTTTTCCTTTATTCTCGTCAAGGTCCCTTTCTCTGAGTAACTGGTAAATGGAAGATAATAGTTGATCGCGAGATTGTTCATTATAGATGAAGCCTTTCGCGTATGCATGTGGCAGCTGGAAATGAGGCAACCATTTCATCCATTCCCATTCCTCATAATCCTTTTCTGGGAAAATCGCCACAAACCGGACATCATGATAGCTATGGAAGAAAGACAACTGGCCAATCATCTGCTGCAGCTCGCGTTTGACGACTGTTTCCTTTCCGACTAGGCCCATGGAGCCGCTAGACAAATCAATCGTTAAGGGTAGATCGTCAAGGCTTTTGTAAACATCGACAAGTTCCTGGGACTGTTCAAGTAGATCATCAATATCCCGATTGGACATATCACTGCTGTTTACCTTGACCTCATAACTGGAAGGAATGGACGCCGTACCGACCCTGAAGTGGAGAAAATCTTCACTTTCCATTGTGCGCTCCCATATTCGATCGCTAATCTGATTCGTCAGTTGCTTCATTTTCTCAAAAGAAGGGTAATGGTAGAGTAATACTTTCTTTTGCTGTGCCGATAACTCGCCCAACTCTTCTCGCTTTTGTTCTAGATACCTTGTATAGACGCGTAACCGTCTTTCAGCTCTTAGCTTCTGTTTCTTTTTATCTTTAAAGTATTGAACCGTGGAAGTCACCATGGTGGTGGTGAACATCACAATCGATATGAGGATGAATATTCCACGCGGCTGAACAATCATGACGACTCCCATGACGATCAACATCATTAATGGGGGCATTAGGATCAGCCATAGCCCACGATTCTGGTCTTCCGATTCCTGACTTGGGAATGAGATGGTCACTTTCTCATCCGGCAATTCATAGATCATCCGTGGAGTCCTGCGGTACTCGGGATAGCTTTTTTTCATTTCGGATATAGGCTGCATGATTTCGGATAAGGACGTTTCATAATGATCCGCACTTTTGACCATTAATATGTCGCCTTCTAGTAACCTCAGTACCATATATGGGCAACAGATCAAATCGCCATTTTCCAGTGCCGTCATTTCTTCCACCTTTTCACCATTTAAAAAAAGCCGGTCCGCTGTAGGTTCGAGCAACCATTGTCCCTGACGACGAACAAGGGAAAAGCCATTTCCACTTGGTTCCTGCTTGCATATCGTCGCTCCTGATTGGGCGGATATCGATATTTCTTTCAAACTATCTATATAATAAAGGCTTTCATTCAGTTCTCCGGGAGCATAAAAGACTTCCACAGCTTCCTGATTTTCGTGAAAAATATAGGACTGGAAAGGCTTTACCTCCCCAATCTTCTCTTCGCCCCTGAATACCATATATTCATCAAGCTCTTCATCTTTCCTCAACTCAATGTGTCCCTCGTTAAAGGGAAGCGAATAAATCGTGATTGTATCCTTTTGTGATGATCCAATCGTAATTGGGTCCAGTTGCTTCTCCCTAATCGTATAAGATTGGTATGTCTTCTTACAGAAAATCCATAGTGAACTCATTCTTTTTCACCTCCGCAAAGGGCACATACGTACTCAATCTTTGCTATTCTCTTTCTCTTTTTCTTCAGCTGATTTTCCCGAGGCTTCCTTGCTATCAGGTTCTTCTTTAGAAGCAGGTTCCTTTTTCTTTTCCTCTTCTTTTACAGCTGGTTTGGCTTCCGGTTCCACTACGCTTTCTCTATTTGGCTCTGTAGTAGGCTGCTCCTGTTCTTCCAATTGCGTGGCCTCTTCAAGCTGTTTTTGATATTCATCCATTTCCTTTTTATACTCCTTAAGCTCCGTATCCACTTCTTTCACTTGTGTCTCCTTTTCTTCACCGGACAAATCCTCATTAGATTTAATTTGTTCCTTTTGTGTCAAAAGTCCATACATAATCAATTCTCGATCTTCCATGATTCTCGCTAAGTTGATTGCATCCTCGCTTATGCCTCGGCCAATGTATATCCAATAGAGAAGATACTGACTATCGGTCTGTAGCGTAATGGCCTTTAAGATATTTTCCTTCTGAAAGTCCATCAATGACCCATGGGTAGTGACATAAGATTTAGAAAGCTCATACTGAACAACATATGGCATTTTCTCAGGATTGAAATGTTCCAATCGATCAATGACTTGGCTATATTCCTGTTTCAGGAAATTCTCCCCGCTTTCCACATAAGCCTCTTGCCTTGGTTGGGAAAAGAATAGTGTATAAATCGTAAAGAATAAGAGAGGGACTAAGATTATGCCTATTCCCCATAATGTGTAACGCTCCATTTTCCACTTTTTTTCTGGAATATGCACAAATGTTTTATGTTCTTTTTCCAGAAACTCTATTTGATTCTGGACATACAAGATCAGCCCTTCCCAAGTCTCTTCCGCTAAGATACTTTGGGTTTCTTTCGATAGTTTAAGAGTTTTATGGTAAAGAAGGTACTGATCAAATGTATACTGACTATCAACAAGAGCTGCAATCGTCGCCTTGGTTTCCTGAAACAGCTGGTTGGCGTTCTCCTCATACGGCGGCAGGCTTTCTTTTACGCCATAATGAAGAAAATAGGGAGTAAAACTTCGATCGAAAACCAGATTCTCCGGGCAGACGATTACCCGTAACCGAGTTAACTCATGTCTCCTGATCTTGTTAATCATTTGATGGGAAGCCATCCATCGATTCAAAGAACTTTTATTGCGTGCCTTGTTAAAAGCAAAAAAAGAGGTGGGCGGTACAATGCTGATCTGCACCTCATCCTCTGAAACCTCTATAGTTTTATGAAGAACCGAATCCACTTCCTGAATCAGCTGTAATTCCAAGGGATTCTGCATCAGCAATTTAGCACGTTGGAAAACGAATATATATCCATCATCATTCTTCTTCATTACCGCTTCCATTTGCTTTTCCAAATATGATGATTTTTTCTCACCCATTCTATGTACTCCTTTACCCCTGCTAAAGGGCTTTAGACTTTTTTCCTATATGTAGGACATGCCTCTTCCATTAAAGAATCTCGAGCCGATCCCCCGTCGTGATGCCACTATCCACTAATGTGTCATAACCGGCACAAACAAACTCCTTATTTTGAACCCGCACCCAATACCCTTCCCGTGGCACTTGTGCAATGCCCTTTACCTCCCAGACAATTTCCACAACCTTTTTGACGGAGCGGTAATTGGACACTTGGAGATCAAAGACCTCGCCCGTATATCTTTTTAAATCAATGGTTAATTGAATATAAATGCCAATCACCTCATTAAAAGAAAAAAACGCCACGATCTACAATCAGATTCACGGCGCTTTTCCCTAAAGCTTCTATCTCGTTTTTATCTAATTATCCGCGAATTTGGCTAGCAATTTGATTATCTGTATCTTCAAGAATTTGAGCAGATTTCGTCAATTGTTGAGATACTTCATTTAATAAACGAGCCATATCATTAAATGAAGGTTTTAATTCTTCATATTGTCCAACGAAGGCTTGACTAGAAGAACCTTCCCAAATCCCTGTTAAGTGATCCCTCATTTTATCCAAACGGCCAATAATATCAACGACCTGCTGGCTTTCATTATCATATTGTCTAGCTACATCCTTAAGTTCCGATGGGGTTACGCGAATTTGTGACATAACAATTCCTCCTTTAATGTGTTTAGTTACATTTTAATAGAACTATACAAATTCTGCCATAAAAATTAACAAACGGGTCATAAAATGGTAAATTATGATTATACAAATAATCCTAAATCTACCATCATAGAAGTCTAAGTACCTGTTTCTATACATTTCTAAACCACTTTGGGCGAAATATATATCATTTTTTTCCATATATTCAAACTAATAGCTCTATATACCTACTATTTTTTTCCTATAATAGGATTAATTCGTCCTTTCCATTATAAAAGGTGACCTTTGCACCCCTATCATTGTTTTAATCAATCGTTTGATTAAAGACTTTAGGTCCGGCCAACACTAACTTGGGAGGAAATGTAATATACTTCTTTGAACGATGTTCACTATAAACAACCCGGATATCATGATCATGGTTGTAAGCTTCTGCTCACAAATAGGCCAAAGGACTTCAAGCTTACGAATATCCCATTCCCTTCTGCCTATTTTTTGAAAACATTTGATGATTTCAGAAGTAACATTTCCCATTATGATAGAATTATTTACATTAGTTGGGTAATGTGTAAAAAACGGTATAAGTGGAAGGCAAAATAGATGATTGGATATTCAAATCGTACAGCATCTTTGAAGGGGGGATATTTAAATGAAGGGCAAAAAAGTCATGGCGCTAGGAATAGGTGTAACCGTATTGCTGGGAGGATGCTTAAATATGAATCTTTCAAAAGATAAAGAAGTAGAAAAGGAAATAGTCGCCACGAGTGGTGAAAGAAATGCTTATGAAAAAGATCACTTTGTAAGAATTCAAGACTATCATGGGGCTGGGTACACCCTACGCAATAGTGGAAAGGAAATCCGTCACCTCGCTGCAAGTCACCGGGAAGAGATTCAAAAGGCAGTAAAGGCATTCTTCCTCGATACATATAAGACGGAAGTTATGGTCCATAACATAATCGGTGCGGTTGATGGGGCATCTGTTTTTGTTGAGTCAATCGGCGAACCTCATTTTTATACCTTTGCCATCGTCCCCATTGATCTCGATAGGAAAAAAGTAAAAACAGATGAAGTTTGGTCTCAAGAGGGACAAGTGGAAAACGCCCTTTCTGGTGCACTATACGCCATGGCTTTTGATGAGGATTTCACAAACTTAGATCGCTACTTAAAAGAAACCACAGCCAGTTACCCTATAGTGGGAACACCAATAAAGGCCATTGAAAAAGTAGGCGCTAAAGGATACGCAACCTCTCACTACTATGTAAATCCAGTAGGAGATTCATTTGATTCCCTCTATAAAATGTATCTAAAAAACCCGGATATCAGTAAGGATGAATTGAGGGATTTTCTTCAGAAAGAGGCATTTGGACCAGAGGATATCATTTTCACCATTTATTTATACATGAAAGACAAAGATAAGGCCCCTGATGAAGCCATTTTCAATAAAATCGTCTCTGACATCGAAAAGATGGAAGGCATCCCACGTGGTTCATATTCCATCATATTGAATGATAACTTAATCGATCGAAGACGAGCAATTGGGACGAAGGAAAACTCGTTAAAAAGAACAGCACCAAATGAAATCATGAAAGATTAGGGAGGATCTTCTATGGCTGTTGTTAATACCCTATCAAGCCACGCCACCGATGATAATGATTTAGTCGAGCTTGCCGGATACCATTCTTATGTTCACTATGATATAGATGAAGTGTTCAAGGTGAATGAAAAGAAATTCAGGGTGATAGATACCATCTATAACACGGATACCGGTCTTGATGCACTTACTGTTCAAAATGTTAAAACAAGAGAGCTGACCGTGGTATTCGTTGGCAGTGAGCAAATGGATACGGATTGGATTGGAACGAATACAAAACTGCTTAGCGATGCCCCCCCTGCCCAGGTCCGAGAAGCCGTAGCCTATTTTGAGCATATAAATGATGAAGTGGGTGAGGTATCTTCCGTCTCTGGAAATTCCCTTGCTGGTGCTTTAACCAATGCGGTCGGAATCGATAATCCAGGAGTAAAAGCCGTTACCCTAAATCCAGCGATCCTTCCTGCTGGTATGGTTGATCCGGATAAAGAATATGCTAATATTACAAATTACTATAGTAAGTTTGACTTTCTGACGGGGACGGAAGAGACCATTAAGATGGGCGACCGGATTCCTGGTAAGAAGTACGGAATAAATAACGGCGTCCCCTCCTTTTCCATGCTTGGCTCCAACCATACTGGATATATCAAGCAAGATGCAAATGGAGAATTTACATTAGAGATAGGAATAGAAGGAGAACCAGGTCACGGCTTTGTCCATATTGGAGCTGACGATCATATCGTCACAAGTCTCTGGACAGGCGCCCCTTTGTATGGGGGCCAGAGTGAGCGAATCGAAATGAACCAAGAAAACATGATGCTACTGTCCCATGGAATACGTGATAATGTGAAAGGCCGTCTTGGCAAGGTCAGGGAATATGTCGGTAACTCAGTCCGTATCGTCCATACCGAAAATGAAAAATTCAATCAACGGGTAATAGGACTTCAGGATGCCTTTCAACAAAAGTTCGAGGAAACTGCCGGGGAACCTGTCTTTATGGGTATCACCACAACGGGTTTTGTCATGAAGGCATGCATAGACGAACTAATCAGGCTCTTGGATAAGGCAGAAGACAAATGCAGGATTCTAAATAATGTCCTGAACTCTAAGCCTGTTGAGATAGTCGAATATATCACATCCGTGAATCTAAGCGTCGAGATTCTTTTCGATGCTCCAAAAGAGTACTTGGAGCAATTGAAAGCGGATATCGATGACTTAGTGGCAAGTGCAGGGACTATTATTTCGAATGAAATCCCGGAGTTATTTAAAGGCGGAAAAGACCTTTTTGTAGATGCAGTTGTAGGAGAACTTGACGCGCACTATGACATACTCGAAAGAAATAAGGAAAGCGTCTATAAACAATTACAGGATTACGAGCGCCAAGTTCAGGACATTGCCGATACGTTTCACGATAAGGACGCCAGTATAGCAGGAGCCATACAAACCAGCGCATCCCCGACAGATGGAATAGGCCCTGTCCAGAAAACAGCTCTTATCACTTTAGAGCCCTCCCCCTACCTAAAGGTCGGCATGAAAATCAAAGAGATTCAAGTCCAAATGGCACATAATCAAATCAACACTTTAGGGATGACGGTATTAATGCCGATCCTCATAAGCGTAAAAACAGTACTGACACTGATCGAGGCAGCATTAGACGCCATCATTCTAGCTGTTAATGCCGTTTTGACAGTAGGAATTTACGGTAATCCTGTGAGCTTGCTTATAAGTTTATTTACGGATTATGAACAGAAAATAAAGAACGCCGTCCAAGAAGTATTGGAGCCTATCATAGAAATGGAAACATCCATAGAAGGCATTCGTCTAGGAATGGACCGTATGATCATCAATCTTCCTGAAATGCTTAGTAATTTTAAACCATATATCGATACAGCGATTTTCGAACCTGGAAAATTTAGTGATGTTCGTCTATACAATGTTTCTGCTCTAGCCGTTCTGGATGACATGGAAGTTTTATTCGAGGATATTACCTTTCAACTATCAGGTCAAAAAGCAATGGCAATTGAAGCCACCTTGGAAATATCGAAGAACGTATTAGGAAACATCCAGCTCTTAAAAGAACAAGTCAATCGGGGAACACTATAATCCATGAGATTGACAAGGATACAATCCCACTGCCTCTACTACTCTATCATTCAACCGTTGGGATTGCTTACTCCTCATTCGAGTTTTATCCACGTTTTGCATTTCCCCCTATTTTAAAGAAGGAAATCTCTTTATAATGAAAGCATCCTGTTCTCCATCCTAATAATGACCATTCAACAACAGCCAAGGTGGAAAAAAGATGAAAATGTATAAGTTAACGGAAGACTTTTCCTCACTTTATAAAAAAGGAGCAAGATTCTTCGTCGTTTCTGACTCGGAGTTTATCGGTGTCAAAAGCTATGTATTGCTATCCGAAGACTTGAGGGGCAAAATTGAAGTAACGGACGATGAGTTGAAGAATAAATTTGTTTCCATTAAAGGGAAGCCTCACTAGTTTATAAAACAAAAAAAAGGGGCTGTCCCAAAAGGTGTAATTACCCCGTAATTGAATAAATAGTAAAAGGCAGAAACGTTGATTTAACAACATTTCTGCCTCTTTGTTTTTGCGAAATTCAATGGAATAAGGACTTATTAGACAGCCCCTTTCCTTTATTTCAAGTCTTCAACAGAATCAATATCGACGTAATCTGGCACAACCAAACCATTCTTCGTTCCTTTAAGGTTTGGTCCTAAATCGATGATATCTTCTTTATATTTATTGTAATATTCAAGATGCGTTCCTGGAAGCCATGCCGCAACAAATGCATCCGCACTTCCATTTGCAACGCCAGCAAACATTGGTCCCACTTCAACTTGGCTTAGTGTTACATCATAGCCATTCTTTTCGAGAACCTTGCCAATCACATTTGTACTGGCTATTTCCGTATCCCAGGCCACATACACAAGATTGATACTTTCACCATTTCCTGCTTTTGTACCTTTTGTCCATTCAGACACTTTATCAGGATTTGCACTGATCCATTTTTCCGCTGCTTCAGATGGAGACTTGCCCCCAGCAACTTCGACCATCACATCTTCCATATCACCCGTTTCCCAGAAGAATTGATCTAGGATTTTATACGCCCCAGGCGCATCCTTTTCGAGTCCTTGTCGAGCAATGGTATTAATGTTTTCAGCACCGCCAAAGGATTTATTCGGATCGTCAAGATACTTCAAATCGTATGTTGAGAACATCCAATGCGGTGACCAACCCGTAACGATAATCGGTTCTTTCTTATCAATCGCTTTCTTCAATTCCGCAACCATCGCGGCTGAAGAACCTTCGACAAGATTCCAGTTGTCCAAATCGTAATCTTCGATAGCCGTTTTGGTTAATTTCATCAAACCGGCTCCCGGCTCGATACCGATGATTTCATAATTGGTCTGTTCACCAAAGTTATTTGTACCGCCTTGCATGACTTCTTCTTTTTTCAAGATTGTAAATAACGCCGTACCGACCACAAGGATCGCAAGAACTGAGAAAAATACTTTCTTGCTAAGAAGCTTGCCATACGCTGGTTTACGCAGGTTTTGCGTGATGCGATCGAGAATGATGGCAATGATAACAATCGACAAGCCCGCTTCAAAGCCTTGTCCGACGTTAATTTGGCTTACTGCCCGGTAAACATCTGCCCCAAGGCCAGGTGCACCGACCAAGGAAGCCGTAACGACCATAGAAAGGGCAAGCATGATGCTTTGGTTAACTCCCGCCATAATTGTTGGCATCGCCAATGGCAATTGTACCTTGAATAGCTTTTGGCTACTCGTTGAACCGAAAGCATCCGTTGCTTCAATCAAATCATTGGGCACTTCCTGAATGCCAAGACTCGTCATTCGAATCGTTGGTGCGATGGCAAAAATGAACGACGCGATGATCCCTGGCACGACCCCTATTCCAAAAAACAGGATGGCCGGAATCAAGTAAACGAATGCAGGCATCGTTTGCATGAAATCCAGAACGGGTGTCACGATTCTTCTTACCGTCTTACTCTGTGCACTCCAGATACCGACTGGGATCCCTATCAGAATGGTGAGGAACCCTGATAATAAAACGATAGCAATCGTTTGTATGCTTGAGTCCCAATATCCTAGATTATCAATTAATAATAAGCTAACGAACGTAAATATTCCTAACGGCCATTTGCTTGTATAGGCAACTAAAAGAGTTAAAACAATAATCAATACGATGGAAGGTCCAACACTCATCACATCTACTAAGAGGTTCAATAACCCTTCGATCGCATTCGTTATAAGAGTAAATAATCCGGCAAATGCAATCGTTATCCAGTCCACTAAAGAGTCGACCCAAGCGCCTAATGGGATTTTGGGTATATTCATTGAACTTCACTCTCCATTTCTATCAGTTCATTCAATGAATCTTTATTACCTGCCAATGCCCCAATGACGGCACCACGGACAATGATTCCTTTTATTCTTCTCTTATCATCAATGACTGAAATCGGCAGACTGGAAGTTGCCATCACGTCCATAAGGTTTACAAGTAATTCTTCCTCAGGAACCGTCGGGATATCCGTTGACATCACCTCAGAAATAGATTGGTCATTTCTCAATGCCTGGCGTGCTTGCTCTGCCGACAAAGCCCCTAATAAGACTTGCTTACGATCTACGACGAATATGCTGGAATAACCTTGTTTGCGCATGATCTCAAGGGCAACCCTTGGACCACGGTCCACTGCGATTTTCTCAGGCCGCTTCATCACGTGAGATGCGGTAAGCACCTTGGATAAGTCCACATCTTCAACAAACTTCTCGACAAACTCATTAGCCGGGTTCATCATGATTTGTTCTGGTGTTCCCAGTTGGATGACGCTTCCGTCTTTCATAAGCGCAATCCTATCCCCGATTCTTAATGCCTCATCAAGATCATGGGTAATGAAAATGATCGTCTTTTTGTATTGCTCTTGAATTTCTAGCAATTCATCCTGCATGTCTTTACGGATCAACGGATCAAGCGCACTAAAGGCCTCATCCATCAACAAGACATCAGTATCGCTTGCAAGCGCACGTGCAAGACCGACCCTTTGTTGCATCCCGCCGCTAAGTTGTGAAGGCATCTGTTCTTCATATCCCTTTAACCCAACCGCTTCTAGCGCACTCATGGCTTTTTCACGTCGGATTTTCACATCCACCTTTTGAATTTCCAGCCCGTACTCGGCATTTTCCAGTATCGTTTTATGAGGGAATAAAGCAAAGTTTTGAAAAACCATGCTAATTTTCTGTTGCCTAACTTTTCTTAAGCGGGCCGCATTCATCTTTACAATATCTTCATTTTCGATTAGGATTTCGCCTAAAGTTGGATCAATCAATCGATTGAACATACGGATCAAAGTCGATTTTCCACTTCCGGATAACCCCATGATCACGAAAATTTCACCGGGATAAATTTCAAAATTGACGTTATTCACACCAACCGTTTGACCCGTTTCTTTCAAAATTTCCTTCTTTGACTTGCCTTGCTTCAATAAATCCGTAGCTGCTTTTGGGGATTTCCCAAAAATTTTCGAAACATTTCTGACCTCTACATATGGCTTCATTCAGTCACCTCGTTAGTTTGTTGACCATATGATGTTCAGTTCTGCTGTTTTCCTCATCTTGTGATGAGTCATCATGATTGTATAATTCTACTCTCTTAAGCTAGTCCAACCTGCACTTTCACACGAACGTCAAAAGGGGGAATGACGTAACATAATGGGTAAAACGTTACACTGTATACCAAAACGAACGCACTGAAAAATACTTAACATTCACATAATTAGTCCTGGTCATATGTGTAAAATAATTGAGTTTTTTTAGTAGAAAAAAGAGGTGCGATAGTAGAATACATGGTTATCATTTAGAGTTTTCCTTAGACCACAATCAAGTATGTGTCCCTAATAAAGACAGAAGTGGCCAAATTAAGCGGTGGTTGTCCTAAACCACAACACATTAAGAAAAACACGTTTACAATGACCATGATTCATCGCTTGATCATTTACGTGTGATTATTTGAGCATTTCAAGTAGAAAAAAAAGGAGTAATCACAACTGAGGATAGTTGCAGAAACGGTGTATACCGACTGACATTTAAATGGTTTTTTACTTGGATTTTTTTGTTCGTCCCATCCCTAGGACTAAACGTTTATCCCTAAAGTACTTAATAACCTTAACAAAGATTGAAATAAGATTCAAATGAAGCGTAGTGTAAACCGTGATGATACCTGGCTTAATTGCATGATAAGATCCCACTATTCTCACGCGGATAATTTGCTTCGATTACCCTCGGTTAACTTTGACGTACCAACGGTGTAAGCCCTTACCGAAAAACCGCGTAATTGGTTCCGTACCGAAGACGTAAAAAGTTTTTTTAAAAAAATGAAATTGTTTCACATTTTTGGGTAAATCCTACGGGTTGATTTGGATAAAATTAGTAGGCGATTAGATGGATTCTACAACCCATCTAACCAGGTTTTTCAAACAAAAACGTTTAAGGCATTCCATGATTTCTATTTCACTGGTTTTCTGGCAGAAAGAATAAACTCTTCCTTTTAAAAAATGTTAGAATAGTATTAATATTCAATTAGAAGGGATGGGATAGAATGATTAAGGAAGTCTTTTTGAACAAATTGTCTGACTCCTACATACACGTAAAGGCATTGAAAAAGGACGTTTTTTCATCACATATCAGTTTGGAAGAAGCCTATCGAATTCAACATGCTTTCACTGCCGCAAAAAGAGCAAATGATGAATGCCTGAAAGGGTATAAAATCAGTATGACTAGTCCCGAAACACAAGCCTTGTTTAACGCCAAGGAACCGTTGTATGGACAGTTAACCGATAAACAAATAACCAATAAGATTTCTTTAAGTAAGCAAATGCTAAGTCCGCTGATCGAACTGGAGTTAGTCTTTATTGTCAAAGAGCCCTTGACTGCCGCTTCTACTGAAGAAGAAATAATCAACAAAACACAAATTGCTCCAGGATTAGAAGTTCCTGATTCCCGCTTTGAGGATTGGTTTCCTAAAATGCCAAAAGAACAGGTTTGCGCAGATGGGGCAGTTGGCGGAAAAGTAACCATCGGGGAAGCAAAAGACTACACCTACACTGATATAGACAATATCAATGGCAAGTTGCTCTTCAATGGACAAACCATTGATGAAGGTACATCTTCGGTTGTAATGGGGCATCCGCTCAAGGCCATCATGTGGCTACTTGAAAAACTCGGGCAACATAATTTAACACTCGAACCAGGCATGTTCGTATCATCTGGCACATTCATCCTACCAAAAACACTAGAAATCGGGATGTATACTGGTCAATTCGAAGGAATCGGCTCCGTTACGTTATCGGTTACGGAATAAATAAGGACCGCAATGTCTCAGTGAAAAAGGGAAAGGCCTCAAAAGCCTCTCCCCTCTCCATGTATCTAATTCGAAAACGCCTCTCCCATATTTTTTCTCAACATACCCCTATCCAGCAATTTGATTGAACCCGTTCAATAACTCTCGTAAGATCACTTTCGAAGTGCTTAAGACTACTACCCTATCATCCAAAACTTCTCGTTTACTAGACTCTACTGAGAATTGAAAGAAAATTACGATAATAGTATACTGATTTTGAGATTCAGTGGTAATAAAATCCATACTACAAAAGGAAGTGTCAATATGAAAGCGCTCAGATGGCATAATACTAAAGATTTAAGATTAGACAATATCGAAGAGCCACATGCAAAAAAAGGCGAAGTTAAACTTAAAGTCGAGTGGTGTGGAATTTGTGGGAGTGACTTGCATGAGTATACGGCAGGACCCATATTCATCCCAGCGGAAGAACCACATCCTTTAAGCGGGGATAAAGCTCCGATTGTTATGGGGCATGAGTTCTCTGGAAAAGTCATTGAAATTGGTGAAGGCGTCACTAAAGTAAAGGCCGGGGATCGCGTTGTTGTGGAACCCATCTATTCATGCGGTGAATGTGATGCATGCAAACAAGGGAAATACAACCTTTGCAACAAAATGGGGTTCTACGGACTTGCTGGAGGCGGAGGCGGATTTTCCGAATACACTTCTGTTCCAGAACATATGTTACATAAACTTCCTGAAACTGTTTCATATGAGCAAGGAGCACTTGTCGAGCCCTCAGCTGTGGCTCTTCATGCTGTAAAACAAAGCAAACTACAAGTTGGCGATAAAGCTGCCGTCTTTGGAACTGGCCCAATCGGTTTATTGGTTATTGAAGCCCTTAAAGCAGCCGGAGCGGCGGAAATCTATGCGGTCGAGTTATCGGAACAACGTAGACAGAAAGCAGAAGAACTTGGAGCCATCGTAATTGACCCAAATAACGGAGATGTTGTAGAACAAATTCAAAACCTTTCAAATGGTGGAGTGGATGTTTCTTATGAAGTCACAGGAATCCCACCAGTCTTAACACAAGCCATCAACTCCACTACATTCAATGGTGAGACGATGATTGTAAGTATTTTTGAAAAAGAGGCCCCCATTCATCCGCAAAATATCGTTCTGAAAGAACGTACAGTAACGGGTATCATTGGCTATCGTGATGTATTTCCAGCTGTCATAAGCTTAATGGCACAAGGATACTTCCCTGCCGACAAACTAGTAACTAAGCGTATCACGCTTGATAATGTAATCGAAGATGGCTTCGAAGGTCTATTAAAAGAAAGAAACCAAATAAAAATATTAGTCCAAGCTAAATGAGATGAAAATCCGTTAAAGAATGTTCGGATAGATGAACTGGATAGTCTAATGACTATCCAGCAACATGATCTTTATTCATTCCTTCCTGTTTTATCTATATGTAATTGCTTAACTTCTTCGTTATTGAACACTTCACCAAGTTTACGATGGACCAAAAGAAGCTAAACGCTTGTCTACTTCATTCAATACCAATTCTTCATCTTCTATAGATCTAAACCCGCTTTAGTTTGGTCCTTTTTGATAATATCTTCTAGCTATCGTTAATTTAAATGGCTGGAACAAGTTGTTTTAAATTAACGAGATACACCTAAGTAACTATATGATGGAGGACATTCAATGAATCAGACACTTAGAAGAGCTATTGTTGAATCCCAAGAATACAACCTTTCCACGAAAAGCGCTTGGAACCTTTACCAAGAAAAAGGACAGTATCCTGATAAAAGCATCCGGGCTGAGATTTTCGATTCATGGGAAAATTCCAAGAAACTAGGCATCAGCCCATTCCAGAATAAAATTAATGAGATCATTAGCCCAAACACTTTGAAGACTCGGCTCGATAAAAACGAGCAATTGCTTTCATTCGCTACCCCGAAAATAAACAGTTTGTCAGATATCCTACATGACTCTAAAACGATGCTTTCCATTACGGATAAACATGGTACTATTCTGCATTCCTCCGGTGAAAAGGGTGTCTTGGAAAATGCTGAGCGGATTAGTATTTTCACGGGGGGCACCTGGAGTGAAACATCTGCAGGAACAAACGCGGTAGGAATGGTGTTGAAGACGAAACAACCTTCTCGAGTTTTGTTTTCTGAACACTTCTGTGAAAAAAATCATGATTGGTATTGTGTCGCCTCCCCCATTTTGGATCCTTTTACAAACGAGCTAATAGGAATCATCAATATTGCAGGTTGCTCTAATCAAGTGCATCAACACACGATTGGGCTCGTCATTTCAGAAGTGAACAATATATCGAAATCTATTGATCGGCAATATCATGAGTATATTCTGCGTAATAATTTATTTTTGAATACAGCACTAGAAGGTGTGGAGGATGCCGTATTTGTAGTGAATACCGGAAAAAGCATTATAGAAAAAAATAGAGTGGCCAAATCGCATTCCATCCTAAAAGATGTTCAATCAATCATGCATCTCCCTGAATTAGATAGACTTGTTGATTCTGTCTTACTCTACGGACTGAGAATAAGAGAAGAAAAAGTAAGTCATGATGAAAACAAGCAAAAATTCATTTGCTCCATCTATCCCGTTACTTTCCAAGACGAACGGCTAGGTGCAGTCATATTTCTAAGAGAGAATTCAGCCTATCCATCTTCCATCGGACATACGCCTTCATCAGGCCGTTCCTTACATACTAAATCTACACGCTATAGCTTTGATGATATGGTCGGTTCCTCCAACGATTTTGTAGATGTCGTGAAAAAGGCGCGAAAGGCATCGTTAATCGATGCCACACTTTTCTTAACAGGAGAAACCGGGACGGGAAAAGAAGTTTTTGCGCAGGCAATCCATCAGGCAAGCAACCGCCGAGATCAGCCTTTCGTAGCGATTAACTGTGGCGCCATCCCTCATGGATTATTTGAAAGTGAACTATTCGGTTATGAATCAGGGGCCTTTACCGGAGCTAAGGCGAAAGGCAATCCCGGGAAGTTCGAGCTGGCCCAAAAAGGGACAATCTTTCTTGATGAAATTGGAGATATGCCGCTTGATTTACAAGTTCATTTACTTCGAATACTCGAAGAGAGAGTCGTCACAAGAATTGGCGGAGATAAACCAATACCTCTCGATGTTCGTGTCATCGCTGCTACTCATAAAAATTTAGCGGAAGCGGTCAAAAAGGGAGAGTTCCGCGAGGATTTATATTATCGACTTTGCGTAATCCAAATGAGAATTCCTTCTTTGCGGGAAAGAATCCACGATGTTCCTGAGTTAGTCACCCAATTCATGGAGATCATGGGTGGTCAATTCGGAAAACAAGACATTCGGGTACACCCCGATACCATGGACTGCCTGACACAATACACATGGCCAGGAAACATAAGAGAATTAAAAAATGTTATCCAGCAAGCCCTATTCAATACGGAAGGAAATATAGTATTCCCCTTCGACCTTCCTCCTGAATTGGTTGAAAATATAGGGGAAAACGAGAAAGAGGCGCTTATTGAAGCCATGATCAGAGAAAACGGAAACATTACCAACGTTGCAAAGACCCTTTGCATTTCCCGCTCTACCATCTATCGAAAAATCAAGCAGTATCAACTGAAACCAGAAGATTGGCTTGGATAATTAAATAACATGCAACGACAAAAGCCCAAACTTATCCACTCACTGATAGAGTGATACAGTTTGGGCTTTTTCTGTGAGACATTGATACACTTACTTGTTTCATTGGAACAGTTCTATATAGGAGATGATGATCAAAATAATGGGTGATAACCATTGATATTCATGGAGATGAACGAAATTCCACCCCCCTGCTCTATGTTGGCACGCCACTTGCATAATGTATTAGTGTAGGAAAAATTCCACTTCAAGATGAAAGTCAGGTGATGTAAAGATGAAGGAATTTGACGTGATTATAATTGGCGCAGGTCCTGGAGGATATGTTTCTGCCATTCGGGCTGCACAGTTAGGAAAAAAAGTCGCCATCGTCGAGAAAAAGAAAATTGGCGGGGCCTGTCTTAATGTTGGCTGTATCCCTTCCAAGACACTATTAAAGCATGGAGAAATGATTGAAGAAATAAAAAAGGCAAATAGCTGGGGAATTGAAACGGGTGAATTATCCATTAATTTCTCAAAACTGATGAAGCGTAAAGATCAAGTAGTGCAATCATTGACGAGTGGTGTGGAACATTTGTTAAAGACAAATAAAATCACTTTATTTCAAGGAGAAGCATCCATAACGGAGAACTTAATCGTTTCAATCGGTGATGACAAAATAAAAGGCCAAGATATTTTATTGGCAACCGGAAGCAAGCCCTTCATCCCTCCAATCAAAGGGCTGGATCAAGTGGATTACCTTACTACCGATTCATTTTTTGACCTGAAGGAATTGCCGAAAGCCATGGTGATCATTGGTGGTGGAGTCATTTCGGTAGAACTGGCTTTTGCCATGGCGCCATTGGGAACGAAAGTGACAATTGTCGAAGTTGCTCCTGACATTCTATTAACCGAAGATGTGGACGCACGAAAAATCATCAAAAAGGAATTGAAAAGGAAAAACATCCAAACCATCGTTAAGGCCGATATCCGGGAAGTGAAAAAAGATCAGGTTATATTAGCAGACCAAGAAATCTCCTATGATACCCTGCTAGTCGCAACCGGTAGAACCCCTAATATTGAGTTGGTACAAGACCTAAAAATAAAAATGGATGATACCAACAAGTTTGTGGCAGTCAATGAATACTATAAAACTAGTAAGAAACATGTTTATGCAGTAGGAGATTTAATCGGAGGCTATCAGTTGGCTCATGCGGCGAGTGCAGAAGGTCTAGTTGCAGTACATGCAATGAATGGCGAAGCTCCCCAACCCATAGATCAGACTGAAATCCCTAGATGCGTATATACTCATCCCGAAATTGCTTCATTTGGGCTAAGTGAAGAGCAAGCCAAGAATGCCAATTTTGATGTAAGCGTCACCACCTCTCCCCTTTCTGGAAATGGAAAAGCCATTGCCATGGGAGAAACAGAAGGTTTTATTAAAATCATCTCCGATCGTACATATCAGGAAATTTTGGGGGCGGTTATTGTCGGTGCCCACGCAACCGAGTTAATCGGGGAAATTTTGGCTGTGAAACACTCAGAAGGAACGATGAATGAGCTTGCAAGCCTTATACATGCACATCCTGCAGTGGCTGAAGCAATTGGAGAAAGCGCAAATGCATTATTCAAACAAGCGATTCATATGTAAACACCAAACAAGGAGGAATTACGAATGGAAAAGAATGAAGCACTTTGGATTTATCAAAAGATGAATGAAATTAGATTTTTTGAAGATGATGTACACCGCACCTTTGGAAAAGGTTTAATACCAGGATTTGTCCATTTATACGCGGGTGAAGAAGCCGTTGCAACTGGAGTGATGAGTTTATTGGATGACGAGGATTATATTACAAGTACTCACCGTGGACATGGACATGCCATTGCAAAAGGTTGCGATATCAATGGCATGATGGCTGAAATCATGGGAAAAAAAGATGGCCTGGGTGGAGGAAAAGGCGGCTCCATGCATGTTGCCGACGTTGATAAAGGAATGCTAGGTGCCAACGGGATTGTTGGTGGTGGGTTTGGACTAGCTGCCGGTGCAGCTCTTAGCATTAAGACGTTAGGTCGGGACAATGTAGCTGTTTGCTTCTTCGGCGATGGTGCTTCAAATGAGGGTACGTTCCACGAAGGGCTAAATCTTGCTTCCATCTTAGATCTACCTGTTATCTTTGTGTGTGAAAATAACCAATTCGGCGAAGGCACGCCTTTTAGATATGCAAGTGCCTCTAAAACAGTGGTCGAAAGGGCTCCAGCTTATAATATGCCAGGTGTACGTGTGGATGGCATGGATGTCGAAGCCGTATACAACGCAACAAAAGAAGCGATTGAACGGGCCAAATCCGGTAAAGGTCCTACATTAATTGAATGCGACACATACCGGCAATATGGTCACTTTGAAGGGGACGAACAAAAATACAAGACGGATGAAGATCCCAATAAAGACCGTGATCCCATTCCTGAATTCCGTGAAAAAGCGATTAAAAATGGTTGGATGACTGCAGAAGAAGCGGATTCCATTGAAGCAGCGGCAGAAAAAACAATCAAAGAGGCAGCTGCTTTTGCGGAAGCGAGTCCATTACCGGATGAATCCACTCTATATACGGATATATTTGCATAAGAATAGGAGGAATTATAATGACGAATAGACAAATTACTTTTATGTCCGCTATTACAGAAGCGATGGCACAAGCGATGCGAAAAGATGAAACGGTTATATTAATCGGTACTGACGTTGCCGGGGGTGCTAAAGTAGACCACTTAGTTCAAGATGATGGTCGTCATGATGATGCATTTGGCGGTGTTTTCGGTTTATCTAAAGGACTGGTTTCAGAGTTCGGCCGTGGACGTATCATTGACACGCCTATTGCGGAACATGGTTATTTTAGTGCAGCGGTCGGTGCTGCCGCTACAGGTTTGCGCCCTATTTCTGAATTGATGTTTAACGACTTTATCGGGTTTGCTTTGGATCCCATTTTAAACCAGGGGGCCAAGATGCGGTATATGTTTGGCGGAAAGGCAAAAATCCCGCTTACTGTCCGGACCGTACACGGTGCGGGAGCAGGTGCTGCGGCTCAACACTCCCAAACATTATATGGAATGTTCGGTTCTATTCCAGGCGTTAAAGTGGTCGTTCCTTCCAATCCCTATGATGCCAAGGGTTTGATGTTAGCAGCAATTGAAGAAGATAATTTAGTCATTTTCTCAGAAGATAAATTGCTATATGGCATGAAAGGCGATGTGCCTGAAGAATACTACACGATTGAAATTGGTAAAGCGAATGTGACTAGAGAAGGAACGGACCTTACCATTGTAGCCATCGGCAAAATGGTTCAGGTAGCTCTTGAAGTTGCAGAAACATTAAATAAAGACAGAATCTCAGTTGAAGTAATTGATTTAAGAACGGTGGCACCATGGGATCAGGAGACCGTTTTGAAGTCTGTCAAAAAAACGGGACGGCTCATTGTCATTGATGAATCCAATCCACATAACAACACGGCTACGGATATTGCCTCGGTAGTTGCAGATAAAGCTTTCGATTATCTTGATGGCCCAATCAAAACCGTTTGTGCACCAAATACACCAGTTCCATTTGCTTCTAACCTAGAGAAAGCCTACATTCCAGATGCAAAAAAAGTGTTAACAGTTGCCGAAGAATTAATAGCTGATTTGAAAAAATACGTAACGAACTAGGAGGTGAACCTACTATGAGTGAAGCGATCGTAATGCCTAAATTAGGAATGACCATGACAGAAGGCACAATTGTGGAATGGTATAAAGAAGTGGGAGACTCAGTTAATAAAGGCGAACCCATTTTAATGATCAGTTCGGAAAAATTAAACCAAGACGTTGAAGCCCCGATAACGGGCGTTTTGTTAACTAAGAATGGTGAAGTGGAAGATGAACTGGAAGTCGGTGCCACGATCGCCGTGATCGGAGACGAGGGAGAAACGATTGTAACGGATGATTTACAGGCCGTTCAATCGGATTCCCCTGCTACCCCTGAAAGTTCGGAGGCTAGTGGTAATACAGCCGTATTAGTGAAAAACGAAGAAAAGACAAGTAAAGGCGACCGGACTTTCATTACTCCACTAGCTAAAAAGATGGCCAACGCTGAGAATTTGGATATTGATTTAATTAAAGGTACCGGTGGCAATGGTAGAATTACCAAACGGGATATTCAGCATGCATTAGCAAGCCGAGTGGACGATACTCCCCCTGCCCCACCTTCACCTACACCGGCAATTGCGGAAAATGTAGGGGAAGGACTTCCTCCAATGCGAAAAGCAATTGCTCGGAATATGCGGAGAAGTTTGGCACAGACGGCACAATTGACTTTACATCGTAAAGCCAATGCAGATCACTTGATCGATTTCCAGAAAGTGTTGAGGAAAGAAATTGAGTCAAGTGAATTAGATGTCAAACTCACTTTAACCGTGTTAATTGCAAGAGCAACTGTACTTGCTTTACAAGAGTTGAAGAAAATGAACTCTCTCTATCATGATGGTCAATTGACAGAGTTCGATGAGGTTCACCTAGGAATCGCCACTTCGCTAAAAGATGGCTTGTTAGTCCCTGTTATTAAGGATGCCCATCAAAAAACAATCGGCAGCCTAGCGAAAGAAATAAAGGAATTATCGGAAAAAGCCAAAAATGGAGAAGCGGGCGGAGACTTGCTTTCCGGCTCTACATTCACCATTACCAACTTAGGAGCCAGTGGAATCGAATACTTTACACCAATTTTGAATTCGCCAGAAACAGGCATTCTAGGGGTAGGAGCTTTTCAGGATGAACTGACCCTAACAGAAAATGGCACAGTCAAATCGGTTAAGAAAATTCCATTCAGTATAACCTTTGACCATCAAATTCTAGACGGTGCAAGCGCCGCAGAATTCTTAACAATTTTGATTAAATATATTGAATCTCCTTATCTATTAGTTCTTTAAGTTTTAAAAACATATAAAAATGTTTTCCAATTTCATCTTATCCCCTTCCATTTTCCCTATGGACCGGTGATGAAGCATAAAAGAGAAGCTGACCATAAAAGGTCAGCTTCTTGTACTTTTAGTGAATCGTCTTTACTAGATCTTTCATTTCTAAAAGTTGTTTTTGTTGAGTCGTGATGATGTTTTGGAGAATGGTTTTCAGTTCGGCATTTTGTGTATACTTCAAGATACTCTGGGACATTTTGATGGCACCTTCATGATGCGGAATCATTTCTTCCAGGAAGTCTTGATCGATATTCCCCGTTGGTTTGGCCTCTTCCATTGAGGCAATCATCGTTTTATAAATCGTTTGATAAGCTTTTAAGTAGGCGGCTTCTGCCTTCTGGTTTACTTGCGGATTCGTTTTTATTTTATTTCTAAGAGCTTCCATTTTCCCTATACCGGCAAGCTGATCTCGTATGATGTTTGCAGCTATCAGCTTGACCTGTTCATCATGGCCATATTTCAAGACATTTTCAGCCATCGATATCGCTGCTTCGTGATGGGGAATCATTTCATATAGAAAATCAAGACTAGGGTCACCTGTCTTAGGTGCTTGCTCCATTCCTTTTTTCATGACTTGCAGGATCCGTTGATAATTATCGTAATACGCTTTTTCCTCTAAACCTACCTCTGCATGTGCCTGAATGCTAAACATGCAGAGTATCAGTGTAAGAAAACCTATAGTGGCTGTTCGAGTACATACCCTCATGATTGTCCCCTCCTATATGTATGCATATTTTTATTTTGCAAAATGGAGGCTTATTTTATTCAAGGTAGAATGGCTTCTTCCATTCAGTCGGGGTCGGTTAAACGCTGGCTCTAGAGTAAATATGGTGTCTAAACTGGACCGAAGAAAAAATAAAGAGGCAGAAATGTCGTTATAACAACATTTCTGCCTCTCACTTCTTAAACGGATTGCTTATGACGGAACTACTTGTTCCTGAACGATAGGGCCGTCTTCCATATAATTAGATTCCCGGTTTAGACGAACTTTTAGGGATTTTTTCATAGTCTGTTGGATTAAGAGTATGAACCGATCCATCTGTCACACCAGAGATTATTCCCATAAGGCCTGTTTCAACCGTTTTCACTAACTGACCTTTCTGTTTTTGCCCAAAGTTTTGTGTTTGTCCACTCACTTCAAATAGAACCGTACCACTTCCATTTAACGCAAACGCTCCTAAAGCAGTACCTGGCAGATCAACGGTTTGATCGTACAGTGAAATATTCGTAAACACAGAATTTCCTTTTGTTTGTAATGCATTATAGGCAGTAAGAGTTAACTGACGGGAGAAATCATATTTAAAGTTATCTGCATACTCTTTATACTTAGCCCCTGCAGGTGTGCTAGGATCGTTGACGAATTTTCCTGATATAGACATCGTCACGCGGTCATCCGTTCCTTCGATATACGGGAACCCTTGGTGATGAAGATCGATAAAAACATCCACTTTACCGAATTTCGATTTTAACCCTTTATATATGTCACGTACCGTTTGTGATTCAGGTGTAATGAACCAGCCTGGCTTTTCAGATGCCCCTGGGAAGTCTTGAGGCTGTGGCACATAGTTTAAGTTTGGATTAAAGTCACGATTCACATCAAATCCCGGTTTGCTAGCATAGTCGTCTCCGGATCTTGGAGTCGTGTAATAATTCCAAGTTGGTTTAGCATTCGAGAGTTGTGGGAATTTCCCTACCACCTCTGACCATGTCATCTCATTTCCACGACGATCAAGCTCTGATCCATCTACGTTCATCATTGGTATAGCAACGATTGTTAGTTCATCAAGCATTTTTTTCACATCAGGTGAATTACTTTTACCTAGGTTTTCAAGAATGTTTAATAACGCAACCGTTCCTGTTTTTTCATTTCCATGAATTTCACTTTGGATAAGAACAACTTTTTTACCATGCCCTACCGTCACTTTGTGAATGGAACGACCTTGATTTGTTTGTCCAGCCACTTCCACTTTCACTTTCCCCTTACTCACTTGCTCAAGCTTATTTAACTTTTTTACAAGCTCATCATAATTAAGGAATGCTTCGATAGAAAGATTCGTTCCACCGGTCGGATTTGGTCCTCGTTCAGCGAAGCCGACATTCGGGCCAAGTAATGCTGCAGCTACTATTGTTGAACTTAGAACCTTTATAAACTTCTTTTTCACTTCCATTCCCCTATTCTGAATATTATTTATTAGTTAGTATATTCTATTAATCCCTCATTTTTCCTTTTAAACTATGATAAACACCTAGAAAGACCTACCTGTTTTAACGGCACCTATGTCCTTTTTCACAGAGACTAACTTTTTACGATAAATAAAAAAGAATCCATTTTGAGCAAAGGTTGATCAAAATGGATTCTTATCTATTCATGTTGCGCTTATTTAGTTCGAGCATTTTCCTTACCTGTTTGCTTTTCAATCGTGCATATATGACGAAAATATCCCACCTGTTAGTAGATACCTTAGTTTAGTTTTTAGTAAGGTATTGTTTTACCTTATTCGCATCTTTATAAGGATATTGATATTCAAGATTACTAGCTACTTCAATCGCTACTTGCTCAAACAAGGCAATGGTTTCAAACAATGCATGCCACACCTGTTCATAATCTCCGGTAGGATAGGTTTTCATCAATCTTTTCCACATCTCATTATTAAGATAACGCTTCAAATACTTACTATTTTCCCCTACACTCAAAGAAAAATTTGTTTCTATACCAACTTTCCACTCAAGCATGGTTAGTAACATTTCTCTTACACCGTTTAAGTGGTCATAAGCGTAGAGTATCTCTTGTCTCCATAACCCTTTTGCTACATAAGTGGAAACCCACCAAAATTCATTACAACAATCTGCAAAAAATTCAGCCGAAGGCTTTTTTACCCAGTACTCTTTATCCGTTGGTTCAGAGAGCTTAGGCATATTCCCATCTTTATCTAATAAAATAACGGTTAATCCTTCTTCTAAACAATATTTCTCTTTTTCCTCAATCGGAACCAGCATTAAATCAAGTCGATTACCATCCTCGAATAACATTAAGTAGGTGAATCTCCCATCCAATTCAGGTGGAAACATCACCATATCCTCTGGTGTTTGCATGATAATTCTTTTCCCAAACACATTTACCCAATCAGGATTAAAAAGAAACGATTGTACGTCAGATACAAGATAGACCATATCATAATCTCTTAAAGTATCTTTCGGTACATTAGAATTTGTCCGAGAACCATTCATGGCAACAGCTCTTACTCTCTCATCTCTCTCAGCAACTCGTAATATCAATTCCATCATTTCTTTTTCTGAACGCATTTATTCTCCTCCGACTATTTTATTCTTTATACGCATTCCTTATAGATGGGCCTCACTATTAAAGTACAGGTTAGCAGATTCTAGCCCCCATAACAAAAAAGGCCATCGTCAATCAGAGAGATCTTTCTCTTTTATTAACACGCAAAAGGGCGCGCAAATGATATTAAGGGAGATAGCGAGACTCCAAAAAGTTTAGGACATTCCATTATAAATAAAATGATGAATATTTACGTTCATATACAAAGAAACCTCCTATCAGTTCATTAAACTGATAGGAGACCTTCCACTTAAAAAGCTATTTGGGTAAGCATCATTTCTCATTACCCATTGCTTTATCAAGAAATACAATTTTCCCTGATTGCTGATTAATCCTTCACAATATAACATTTTCGAATCTTGTCGTTGCCTTTAGTCTCCACGTAAACCTTATAAGGTCCCACTTGATATACGTCTGTGGCATTGTTCTTGATTAGTATCTCCTCAGTGAAGTTCTCCGTCGAACCATCGGAATATGACTCTTTAACGCTGATTGTCAGCCTGTTCTGCTTACCATTCAGTTTCCCTACCGTAGCCAACGGCGTCGCCTTGTCGACAGTGACTACCGGCAGCATTGCCGCACCAAGTATTTTGGTGCCATCATAGATAACGACTGCATAATTCGCGCCGGGGTCAACATCGCTGCCTTTAACGCTGATTGTCGCTTTGCCTTTTGCGAATTTCGCGGTAGCTACTGAAACACCGTCCTTTACCAATACTGCTTTGGAACCGTCAGGGACATCCGCTGTGACGGGGATTTTGGTGTCACGATCTCTCACGATACGCTCCACCGGTGCTAGGCTAATTTCCACGCCCAGATTGGTTGAGTCTTCGTATAAATAGTTGGACACGTACTCATACAGCTTCACACGACTATTGTCTGCATAATTTTCCAATGGCTCCGTTCCTCCTTGGCCAATGAAACCGTTTTCATTACCATGCAGTGCATAGGTGTAATGGTTGGAACCCGTATGGGAAAATAGTGTCGTCTCACCTGTATCGGGATCTATGCTGGTATTAAACCATACCGCCCGATCTAGTGCACGATCACCAATAGTTGTGTCTGTCCGTAAAGGAGCCGTATCGTCATTGCTCAAATCCCGCCACAAAATAGTGGGGGCGACAAGTCCGCCGTGAACTAGACTCAACATTGTGTATCCCTTGTATCCCTTCGCTTTTGTGTATGGTCCCGGGTCGGGGCTGGCACTCTCTTTAAAGATAAATCTCATATTATCCTGAATCTGCTTCGGCTCTTTAATAATGTCGTCCTCTATCGTGACAGGAGTACCCGCAATACCTCGTTTGGGGGTGGTCACACCGCCAGTGGCCGGGATAGATGGTACATTCCTATTGGTCAGGGCCAAGCTTGAGTTGGATGAGACAACGATATATGTCTTACCGGATTCAATCGTTTTGGCCAATCTCCAAAAATTTTCCGGAACATTGAAGTCTGTAACACGCGCTGGAATAATGGGAACCCAGTTTTGATCCCAAAGAGATTTCTTCAAGGTCATTGTTTTCAAATCATCAGCGTCTATACTTTTATCTGTTTGAATAGTGAGCGTGCCACCTGTATGTTTTGGTAAGGGCTTAAATTCCTTACTGTTGAGCATGGCTTGCTTACCGTTGTCCTTATTATAGAACGCCTGAAATAATTTGAGTTTACTTTTACCATCACTAAAGCGGATATTGACGGAGGAGCGGAAGCCCGTATCCGTATAGTTTTGGTCCTTCTCCCATTCAGCGGTCATATGCCCGAAGTGTATTATATACTTCGTTGATCTATTCGGGTTTTCCTTCCTGGCTATCTCTACCGTCGCCACGGCTGGCTTCCCGTTGCTCACCGCTCCACTTGCAGGGTCGAGCTTAACTTTGACGTCAACTTCATCGTTGTCGTATTGATGTGCGACATTGGAAGCGGAGAAGTCAATGTTTGATACGCTCTTTGGTACGTTAACATCCAATTTGGTTTTACCCTCGACATTGAAAACATCATCCCCGAATTTAAATGAGGTGAGCTTTGGCGGCAACTCATCAAGTCCTAGATAGGCCTCCGGATTTATTATGGCCCAATACGCTTCTTTAGGGGCACGCTTGGAGTCGAATGGCAACGGGTAACCCGTGCTGCGCCAGCTGTTATTATCGGCCACACCCCAGAATGTAACACGTTCTATATTATCGGAATACTTCTTATATAACATGAACAGCTTGGCGTACAATACCGCTTGCTCCTTCAATTGCTCTTTGGTAGGCGGAACCTCGGATGAAGTACCGTTAAATTGTACGTCGAGTTCAGTTATACTAATCTCCAACCCGGTTTCACTATATATCTTTAATACTTCCTCTAAATTATCCACATTGAGTCTGAGGTTGTAATGCCCTTGTATCCCGATGCCCTCAATCAGTTTCCTGCCATTTGCCTCAGGGTGTTCATTCGCATATTTTTGGTTGAGTTCCTTGGCCATTGAGGCAATAGCGATTGCTTTGTTGGGGATTTCTTCGTCGTTAAAATCATTGTAGTAGAGAATGGCGTCCGGATCAGCCTCACGCGCGAACAAGAAGGAATCATAGATATAATCCCAACCATTTCCGCCGTTAGCGTAAGCATCAAACCATCTTGATGGACGTTCTATTGGATTAATGTCAGAGCGAAGCGCCTTCCGCCAGTCGGTCGGGTTTTCTGGATTATCCCTCATTGCTTCGTTAACAACGTCCCAGGTGTCGAGCTTATAAGAGCCCTGACTATAGTGCCCGGCGATTGTCGATATATACTTTTGTAAGCTCGCCCGGGCCTCGGTATAATTCAGACCAGCAGGCGGCCAGCCAGCCGACTGATTATGCCACGCCAACGCGTGTCCAATCGTATAGAAACCGTCAGCATTAACTTGGGTTAACAATTTGTCGGCTGTTGTGAATGAAGGTTCGCTAGTTGCATTGGGCCAAATGGAGTCCGGTTTCGTAGCATTTTCAGGCGTCAGCGCATTATAGTGGAATTTCATAAAATCATACTTCGCTGAATCGGTTAAGTCGCCCGGACTTACAGTATTCCCAATAAGGAAATAGTCTTTGTAGACATCTTTCAGTGACACGACCTCTGCCTTTGAAGCATCCTTAACCTCAGCCGCTGAAGCATGGTTTACCTGCATTGCGGTATCGATAAAAAAAATTATGGTAAAAGCCAGCGTTAAAAAATACGTCAGAAGCTTTCTAGCTTTTCTCTTCAAAAAATCATTCCTTTCATAATTTAAATTTCTCTTTTTTTATTCTCCATTACCCCAAGTAGCCAAATAGTCGATACATGACATGACATGTCCTTTGCCTCTTTGTGGTCCCCTATTTTGCTCTGCATGATAGACAGTTCCATGACAGGTTCTACATTAAATTAACGGACTAGCTTCATCTCCTCTACTGTTATTTCTAGTTTATCTTGTTAACTCACATGCAAATGGTAGTATTTGACATAATAAAGTTAATCCCTTTCTTTTACCAAAAATAATAAATAAAAAAAGGAAGGCCTCCCATCAGTTCAGTAAACTGATGGGAGGCCTTCCTTTTTAAAATGGCGACTCCTACTCGGATCGTTCAAGTTTAGATGGTTTTCGTTGTCCATGATTCTACGTCCCAAATATCTGTTACTACGTCTTGGTAAAAATCAGGTTCATGAGAGATAAGGACTACGCTTCCCTTATACGATTTCAAAGCTCGTTTTAGCTCAGCTTTTGCATCTTTATCCAAATGGTTGGTTGGCTCATCAAAAACAAGGATATTGCTTTCTTGGTTAAGGAGTTTGCATAACCGGACTTTCGATTGCTCTCCACCACTTAATACGGATATTTTACTTTCAATATGTTTTCTAGTTAACCCACATCTCGCAAGAGCAGCGCGTACCTGTCCTTGGCTTAACTGAGGAAACGTATTCGATATTTCTTCGATGCACGTGTTTTGATTTTTCGTTTTCACTTCTTGTTCAAAATATCCAATATACTGATGTTCACCGCGTTCAAGTGAACCAGAAAGAGATCTTATTTCTCCGAGCATGCTACGAAGGAGTGTAGTCTTACCAATCCCATTTGCTCCAACTAAAGCTACTTTTTGTCCACGCTCTATATAAAGATTTAACGGCTTTGAAAGTGGCTCATCGTATCCAATGACAAATTCTTTCGTCTCAACAATTAATTTACCTGAGGTCCTTGCTTCTTTAAAGTTGAAATCAGGTTTTGGTCGTTCCTGTGCTATTTCAATAACATCCATTTTATCGAGTTTTTTCTGTCTCGACATGGCAAGGCTGCTGGTAGATGCCCTTGCCTTATTACGAGCTACAAAATCTTTTAAACTAGCAATTTCTGATTGTTGTCTCTTAAAGGCAGCTTCAACTTGTATTTTTTTAGCTTCATAGGCAATAAGGAAATGGTTGTAATCACCCACGTAGCGATTTAATTTCTGATTTTCTAAATGGTAGATCACATTTGCAACGCTATTAAGAAATGGAATATCATGAGAAATTAATAAAAAAGCGTTATCGTATTCTTGCAGGTAACGTCTTAACCACTCAATGTGTTGTTCGTCTAAATAGTTTGTAGGCTCATCTAAAAGAAGAATATCTGGTTTCTCAAGTAAAAGCTTAGCTAATAAAACCTTCGTTCGTTGCCCACCGCTTAAATCATTAACATCTTTTTCTAATCCTATACCATCAAGTCCAAGGCCACGTGCCACTTCGTCTACCTTAGAATCAATAATATAGAAATCATTATTTGTTAATATGTCCTGTAATGTCCCAACTTCCTCTAACAACTTTTCCATTTCTTCAGGTGTAACATCTGAAATCTTTTCATAAATGGTATTAATATTCGTTTCAACGTCAAAGAGATATTGAAAAGCCGTTTTTAATACGTCACGGATTGATATTCCCTTTTGTAAAACCGTATGTTGATCAAGATAACCGACTCGTTGGTGCTTTGACCACTCTATTTTTCCATCGTCAGGCTGAAGTTTCCCTGTAATGATATTCATAAACGTCGATTTACCTTCGCCATTTGCCCCAATTAAAGCTATATGTTCACCTTTTAACAAGCGGAAGGAAACATTATCAAAAATCGTACGATCGCCAAAACCATGGTTTAGGTCTGTAACCGTTAATACACTCATATATTTAACCTCATTTAAATTTTATTTTGTTTCGTTTAGTTTTAGGAAATAATTATAAAATCGTTCATCTGATTTTTATAGTTCAATATTGAACTATAACATAGAAAATGGAATAGTCGTATGGGATAAATTTGAAAAAAAGGGATGGGTGTATACTAATCTTGTTAAATCCTTCAAAGGAGTATTTATATGAATCAGAAATAATTGGAAGAAAAAATCATCGAAAACTGCCAAGGTCAAGAAAAGATGATGATCCTCGTCTTTTCGCAGTGGTGCATCAATCATGATCTCGAACCTGGCATTGAGCCATCGAATTAACCGTAACAAAAGATGAAGCCGGTGAAGTATCGGATGAAACCATTATGGGGGTATAATCCTTATTCGGAAATGATGATCTTGCTTTTGTCGTGACAGAGGAAATACAAAAGAGGAAAAATAAAGATAAAGACGAAATACGTTGTTTCAATATTGTTTTCGCATATACGGCTTGATGCCCTCTCTTAGCTGAGGCAGGGGTAAGTCTTTCACAAATAATGAAACGATTCTGGCACAAGAATGAAGACATGTTTATCTTCATGTGAAAAAAGAGGCTTCCCAAAAAGTTCAAAGAACTCATGGAAAACCTCTTTTTCAGATCTTATTCAGGAAAACATTACTATTTTCACTGAATTTCAAGCGGAGTTATTACATCATGCCGCCCATTCCGCCCATGTCAGGCATTCCCATTCCGCCGCCAGCGCCAGCAGGTTCTGGTTTATCAGCAACAACTGCTTCTGTTGTTAAGAACATAGCAGCCACGGATCCAGCGTTTTGTAGAGCTGAACGAGTTACTTTAGTAGGATCGACGATACCCGCTTCGATCATGTTCACCCATTCTCCAGTAGCGGCATTGAAGCCAGTACCGATTGCTTCGCCTTTAAGGCGTTCTACGATTACAGATCCTTCAAGTCCAGCATTGTGAGCGATTTGGCGAATCGGCTCTTCGATTGCACGAAGAACGATTTTCACGCCTGTTGCTACGTCGCCTTCTGCTTCGATTTCTGCCACTTTATTGTATACGTTTAGAAGAGCTGTACCACCACCGGCTACGATTCCTTCTTCAACAGCAGCACGAGTAGAGTTCAATGCATCTTCAATACGAAGTTTACGTTCTTTAAGTTCTGTTTCAGTAGCTGCTCCGACTTTGATTACTGCTACTCCACCAGCTAATTTAGCAAGGCGTTCTTGTAGTTTTTCGCGGTCGAATTCAGAAGTTGTTTCTTCTAATTGAACACGGATTTGGTTTACACGAGCTTGAATTTGAGCTGTGTCTCCAGCACCTTCAACGATTGTTGTGTTCTCTTTTGTAACAACGACTTTAGAAGCACGTCCTAAAGAATCGATTGTTGCAGATTTAAGGTCAAGGCCGATTTCTTCCGTGATCAATTCGCCGCCTGTTAGAGCTGCGATGTCTTCAAGCATAGCTTTACGACGGTCACCGAATCCAGGAGCTTTAACTGCCACTGCATTGAATGTTCCACGAAGTTTGTTCACAACAAGAGTTGCAAGTGCTTCGCCTTCCACGTCTTCAGAAATCAATAATAGTGGTTTTCCTTGTTGTACAACTTGCTCAAGTACAGGAAGGATTTCTTGAAGGTTCGTGATTTTTTTATCAGTGATTAAGATATATGGATTTTCAAGAATCGCTTCCATTTTATCTGAATCAGTTACCATGTATGGAGATGCATATCCGCGATCGAATTGCATACCTTCTACTACGTCCAATTCAGTTGTGAAGCCTTTTGATTCTTCGATTGTGATAACGCCGTCGTTACCTACACGTTCCATAGCTTCTGCAATCAATTGTCCTACTTCTTCATCAGCTGAAGAGATAGCAGCAACTTGTGCAATCGATTCTTTGTTTTCAACAGGTTGAGAAATGGCTTTTAATTCTGCAATCGCAGTATTAACCGCTTTTTCCATCCCTTTACGGATACCCATTGGGTTAGCACCAGCTGTTACGTTCTTAAGACCTTCACGGATCATTGCTTGCGCAAGAACCGTTGCAGTAGTCGTTCCGTCACCAGCTACGTCATTTGTTTTGCTTGCTACTTCAGCAACCAATTTCGCACCCATGTTTTCGAAAGCATCTTCTAATTCGATTTCTTTAGCGATTGTTACACCGTCATTGGTAATAAGCGGTGAACCGAATTTTTTCTCCAGAACCACGTTACGTCCTTTTGGTCCAAGCGTTACTTTTACTGCATCTGCAAGAGCGTCAACGCCACGAAGCATTGAACGGCGAGCTTCTTCACTAAATTTAATTTCTTTAGCCATGTATAAGTACCTCCCTAATCATTTTAAGAAAAATTTTCGTTCAGTTAAGTATGATGTATAATTAGCCAATGATAGCTAAGATATCGCTTTCACGTAAGATTAAGTATTCATTATTTTCGTATTTAACTTCAGTACCAGCATATTTTGAGAAGATAATTAGATCGCCTTGGGCAACCTCTAAAGCAACACGTTCGCCATTTTCAAGGACACGGCCTGTACCAACCGCTACGACTTTACCTTCTTGTGGCTTTTCTTTTGCAGTATCAGGAAGAACAATACCGCTTGCCGTTTTTTCTTCAGATTGAACTAATTCAATAATAACGCGATCACCTAATGGTTTTAACAAGTGAAACAACCTCCTCATTTTCTCTTAAATCAATTGCCTGATTTATTAGCACTCATCAACACCGAGTGCTAACACATTTATAATATTAAATAAATCGAGCCCTTTTTGCAAGTATCTTGTTGAATTTTTTTTATTAATTTCTGATAAATTTCGGGTATACTACTCTAGGATAATGATTCCTAAAATGTTTTTTGGAAATGTTCTCTTTTTATATACCTATAAGTGGTGTTATGGGCTGTTTTTTGATACCCTTTTTATATACGTTTATAGATTGTCCCCATGTCAGGACTCTAAAAAAATGGCGGACTTAATTAAAGGAGTTTTCATTTTTGAAAAAAGAATATTGGTTCGTCATCATTACTTACATTGCCATGCAATTATCGGGTATTGTCGGAATGCCGATTTTCACGGTGATTGGTTCTGCAATGGGCATACCAAGTGATGAGCTCGAAGTTAAATCGGCCGCTTACTGGATCGTCTTCAGTTTTCTTGCAGCACTAATAGTGATTCTATTCTTGTTGCGAAAAGATATGAAGGAAAATACTGAGCTTACACAGACTTCGGTTCCCGTGTCCTTCCTATGGGCAATAGCGGGTGTCTTCCTAGCCTTTTTCGCTCAAAATATAGCTGGGAACATCGAACAAATGCTTGGGGTGGAGACTGAATCTGAAAATACTCAAAATCTGGTTTCACTCATTTATAAAGTTCCGATGGTCATATTCGTTACCTCTGTGATCGGTCCTATTTTGGAAGAAATCATTTTCAGGAAAATTATTTTCGGATCGCTTTATAAACGCTTTAATTTCTTCATTTCGGCTTTACTCAGCTCGGTTATTTTCGGCTTGGCACACGGTGAACTCGAACATCTTCTTTTATATGCAGCAATGGGCTTCACTTTTGCCTTCCTATATGCCAAAACGGGCCGTATTCTCGTATCCATAGCCGCACATGTCGCTATGAATACCCTTGTTGTCATTATTCAGGTGGTATATAGAGAAGATATCGAGAAAATGTCAGATACTGCACAAGCCTTTATCGGAGGTTTATTATGAAACGTCAGTCACCTTTATTCATCGGAATCGTATACGCAGGCTTGGGCATTCTCTTTACAACGATTGCCGTCCAGACAGTCAATTCTTCCGGATGGGGATTTTTCGCCTATATCCTTGTATTGATTGCGACTCTTGACTTGGGATCTGGGATCCGTATGATTCTCATCCACTTTAAAATTAAGTCCATACAAAAGAATAACAAAAAATAAAAAACACGCTGCATAATCGCAGCGTGTTTTTATTCTTCTAGAACAGCTTCTTCTACTACAGGATAGTGCTTTAAAAAGTAGATCAGCGATTGAAGCTCAACCGCCAGATCAATATGATGAACCCTTATGGATGGGGGTACAGTCAGCCTGGCTGGAGTAAAATTCAGTATCCCTTTTATATCAGCCTGAACCAAACGATCGGTTATCGTCTGGGCCTCTTGGGCAGGGACCGTCAAAATCGCTACCGTAATATTGTTTTCCTGCAAAAGTGTGTCTATTTCGTTCATATGATAGATCGGCACATCAGCGATGGTCTTTCCGACCTTGTCTTCAGAAACTTCAAATGCCATTTCAATTTTTGTATTATTGTTTTTCATGAAATTGTAATTTAAAAAGGCAGTCCCTAAATTCCCCACTCCAATTAAGGCTACTTTTGTCAGTTCATCTTGATCCAATGTTTTTCTGAAGAAAGACAATAAATAATTGACATTATAGCCGTAGCCCTTCTTTCCAAGTGCTCCAAAGTAGGAAAAATCGCGGCGGATCGTTGCTGAATCTACCTTTACAGCTTCACTCAGCTCAGCAGAGGAAACTCTTTGTTTACCTGAGGAATGTAAGTTTTTTAAAAATCGATAATACAAGGGCAACCTTTTAGCCGTTGCTTGCGGTATCTTTGGGTCATGGTTCATTGTTCTTCCCCGCCTTTATACATGCTTTTAAAACGATTACATTTGATTTAGCTGCCTTTTGTAATCACTGCTGGACACGCCACCTGTTTTCTCCACTAAAAATGTAGGCCCGATAATCATTCCTTTATCCAGTGCCTTACACATGTCGTAAACCGTTAATGCGGTTGCAGATGCTGCTGTTAACGCTTCCATTTCAACACCTGTACTACCCTTTGTCTTAACCTGTGTTTCAATTTTAAGCCGGTACCCTTTTTCTTCTTTTTCCCAATCAAAAGCTATATTGACCCCTTGTAGGGAAATGGGGTGACACATCGGAATGATATTGGATGTATTTTTGCTGGCCATGATGCCTGCAACCTGTGCTACCGCCAATACATCACCTTTTTTCATTTGTTGATTCGTGATTTTTTCATATATTTCTTCGTTCAATAAGATGCTGGATTGAGCTGTTGCCGTCCGGATTGTCTCTGGCTTCGTGCTCACATCAACCATTTTGGCTCTGCCTTGTTCATTAAAATGCGTTAAATCGCTCATAAAATTACCCCTCCTAAATCATACACTATTATCCTACATTATGTAACAGCTTGTTTTTCACCTTTAAAACCAAAGCTGTTGCCGTTAAATACTATAATACGTTACACTAACAATAATCAATTGAGGTGAAATCCATGATTCTATTACAAATCAATCAACTATCGAAATATTATGGTGCTGAGCTAATCTTATCAAATATGAAGCTTGAAGTTCAAAATAAAGACCGGATTGCCCTAGTCGGTCGAAATGGAGCAGGAAAGTCGACCTTGCTAAAAATTATAGCCGGTCAAATTTCTCATGATGGTGGCGAAATCATCAAGCCAAAAGACATTACAATCGGTTATATGGCCCAGGATACTGGATTGGAATCCGAACTATCCATTTGGGACGAAATGCTGACTGTATTCGAAAAACTGATTGGACAAGAAAAAGAACTACGGCGACTCGAGGCTACCATGGCCGACCCCGCAACATTTGAAGATGAAATACGTTACCAAAAGGTGTTAAGTGAATATGATGCCCTCCAGGTTACATTCAAAGAACAGGGCGGGTATCAATATGAAGCGGATATCCGCTCTGTCTTACATGGTCTCCAATTTGGAGATTTTGATCATTCCACTTTAATTTCCACATTGAGCGGTGGTCAAAAGACACGCCTTGCCTTGGGGAAATTACTTTTAAAGAAACCTGATATTTTAATACTGGATGAGCCTACAAACCATCTGGATATCGAGACACTCTCTTGGCTTGAACAATATTTGCAAAGCTATCAGGGTGCAGTACTTATTGTATCCCATGATCGCTATTTTCTCGATAAAGTTGTCAATCAGGTCTATGAAATTTCACGGAATAACATGAAAAAGTACTATGGAAATTACAGCTCCTACTTAGAAAGAAGAGCGGAAGACTATGAACGGGAAATGAAGCAATTCGAGAAACAGCAAGGGGAAATAGAAAAACTGCGAGATTTTGTCCAACGTAATATAACGAGGGCATCGACAACCAAAAGAGCCCAAAGCCGACGTAAACAGCTGGAAAAGATGGACGTATTGGACAAGCCTCAAGGTGATGAGAAATCCGCCAATTTTTCCTTCCAAATAGAAAAACAAAGTGGCAATGAAGTGCTTCACCTTCAAGACTTGGCCATCGGCTATGCGGGGGAAGCAGTGTCTCAAAACATTAACTCCCGGATGACAAAAGGCGAAAGCATTGCCCTCGTCGGACCGAATGGTGTCGGTAAATCTACATTATTGAAAACCGTCATTTCAAAGCTCCCTCCGATTTCCGGGGAATTCCGCTTTGGAACCAATGTCGAGGTCAGTTATTACGATCAAGAACAAGCCAATCTCATTTCCAATAAACGCGTCCTGAATGAACTATGGGATGATTACCCGACTAAACCGGAGAAAGATATCCGGACAGTGCTCGGCAATTTCCTTTTTAGCGGGGACGATGTGTTGAAAACCGTTTCGACTTTGAGCGGTGGGGAAAAGGCCCGCCTTGCTTTAGCGAAAATGATGATGGAAAAGGGAAACTTTTTGATTCTGGATGAACCGACTAACCATTTGGACCTGGAGAGCAAGTTAGTCCTTGAAAATGCTTTGATCGATTATCCTGGAACCATTCTTGTTGTCTCGCATGACCGTTACTTCATTAATCGAATCGCAACAAAAATCATAGAGCTATCTAAGGACGGCAATGAAGAATTCCTTGGGGATTATGATTACTATGTAGAGAAAAAACAAGAGCAAGCTGAAATTGAAGCCCTTGAACAACAGGGTAAGGCAAATACAGTAGAAATAAAGGTCGAAAAAACAAATTATAAACTGGATAAAGAAACGAAAAAAGCAGAACGGCAACGCAAACGTCGAATCGAAGAGATTGAATCGGCGATGGAATTGCTGGAAACAGAAATTACCGAATATAATGAGCTTCTATGTGACCCAGCGGTTTTCCAAGACCATGAAAAAGTGATGGACATACAGACGAAACTGGACAAGGCACAAGAAACATTAGATCAGTATCTGGAAGAATGGGCCGAATTAGAAGAGTAAGATGAAGGCTGGGTCATGTGACTCAGTCTTTTTCTTATGAAGCAATAAGTTATCCACAGTCTTATACACATAACAAGCACGACTGAATCAACATTATTTTAGTTTACCCACACTATCCACAAAAATTTATCCACTTATCCACAAAATTGCTATTTATACACAGGTGTTTTGAATAGTGAAAAAATTTTATCCACAAAATAAGCATGATTTGTAAAAAACAGAAAAACAAGATACCAAAGTTCGGTATCCTGCCTTCATTAGAAAACTTCTATATCCAACCCAGGATTTCCGTTCAAATCTAGTCCTGAGCGTTTTCCCTTTTCAAACATGATGCTGCCTGCAGCACCGATCATCGCCGCGTTATCCGTACAAAGATGTAAGGGAGGAATGACCAGGTCCATTGACAAACCTGAAAAAGCATCCGTAAGAGCATTTCTGAGCCCTTTATTGGCAGCAACTCCTCCAGCAAGCAATACCTGTTTCACTTCATATTCCTTGGCAGCCTTGACGGCCTTCTTCACAAGAACCTCAATAACACTCGCCTGGAAGCTTGCCGCTAAGTCCTGCGGCTCAATATTTTCGCCACGTTGTTCTGCATTATGCAAGGTATTAATGACAGCTGATTTCAAGCCGCTGAAAGAAAAGTCATAGCTTCCTTCTTCTAACCAAGCCCTTGGCAGTTTCAAAGATGGTGTCCCCTCATGAGCAAGTCTATCGATATGTGGACCCCCAGGATACGGAAGCCCCAGTGTTCTTGCGACTTTATCGTAAGCCTCGCCTGCCGCGTCATCTCTTGTTTCCCCAATTACTTTAAAGGAACCAGGCTCAGTCAATAACACCAATTCGGTATGTCCACCTGATACGACTAAAGAAAGGGCAGGATACTGTATTTCTTGTACCAGTCTATTCGCATATATATGTCCTGCAATATGGTGCGTTCCCACAAGAGGGATTCCATGCGCGAAAGCAATGGCTTTGGCTGCATTAACGCCTATTAACAAGGCTCCTACTAACCCTGGGCCTTCAGTGACAGCTATGGCATCCAAATCCTCATATGTCACACCAGCTTGAAGCAGGGCCTCCTCCAATACGATGGTGATCTGCTCAACATGGTGACGAGACGCTATTTCCGGAACGACACCACCAAACCGTTTATGGCTTTCTATTTGGGAAGCCACAACATTGCTTACTATCTCTGTTCCATTCTTAATGACGGCTGCAGCTGTCTCATCGCAGCTCGTTTCAATACCCAATATCAATTGATCTTTTTTCATCTGAAATTCACCCACATAACATAAGCATCTTCTTGATTGTCTGTATAATATCTTTTCCGTATTCCGCCCTTTTGAAAGCCCAGTTTTTCATAGAGGGAAATGGCTACAGCATTGCTGACCCGAACTTCTAGCGTCATCCGGACCACCCCCATGTTGATCGAGATTTCTATCATTTTTCTTAGCAGGGCTTCACCAAGCTTTTGCCCTCGATACTCGGGTAAAATGGCGATATTGGTAATATGCGATTCATCAATGACAATCCAGGCCCCGCAATAACCGGCAATTTTCCCCTCATCTTCAATAACCATATAAACAGCATATTCATTATGATTCAGTTCATTAAAGAAAGCTTCCCGGCTCCAAGGCAAAGTGAAGGACTGTTTTTCCACGTTCAACACTTGCTCGATATCTTCCGTTTTCATCTTACGAAACGTCATTGTTTTGCTCATCATAATCGGTCGCTTTCCTTTTATTTTATTTACCCTGCTGTTCAAGCCACTTTGCTTCGGCTTCAGCCATACGAATATAGTTGGGAACGAAGTGGTGTATATCGACTTCATCCTTATTCAAACCAATAAAAGCAAGTTCACTTGGTCTTGCATTATACAACTGTACAGGAGCAAAGACAGCTAAATCCCCCAGTACGTCTGTAATGGCCTCACGATGAATCTCCACATCCTGGCCAACAAACAATACTGGTCGATTGTATTCCTTTACCTTCATCGCCCATTCAGAGCTTAGAATATTACAATCTTCCGTGACCGTTTTTAACGTGCCATGATCAAATTCATATAACCCTGTATATACCTGGCCACGTCTAGCATCGAACAATGGGGAAACCAAACCATCAAAATAACGGCCATTCGCTGCTAGCACTTCTAAACTAGAAACAGCGGATAATGGAACATTCAGTGTCCAGGCCAATGTTTTTGCTATCGTTACGCCAATTCTAACTCCTGTATAAGATCCAGGACCCTGAGCGACAACGATTTTAGTCAGCTCTTTAGGAGACGTATCACAGTCCTTCAATAAAGACTCGATTGCAGGCATCACCCGAACGGAATGGTTCTTCTTTAAATTCGTCGTGTACTCTCCGATCACTTGGGTACCATTTATTAAAGCAACCCCTAAAGTAAAGTTCGATGTATCTATCGCTAAAACCTTCATGAAATTATCTCCTTACATAACATAACATACCGTTCGCCATGAGCTTCCAAAACAAATCGGCGACTCGTATCACCAAGACGATAAATATTAATGGTCAGAATGTCCTCGGGGAGTTGGTCTTTTATTAAATGGGCCCATTCCACGACTGTCACACCATCGCCATCAAAATATTCATCAAAACCTAAATCCTCTTCTGACTCTCCTACCCGATATACATCCATATGATATAAGGGTAAGCGACCGTTGTATTCCTTTATAATCGTAAAGGTAGGGCTATTCACCGTACGTGAGACCCCTAATCCCTTAGCAAGGCCTTTAGTAAATGCAGTTTTCCCTGCCCCTAAATCTCCCTCTAAAGCCAGTACATCGCCACTGCGAAGCCTCTTAGCCAATTCCTGCGCAAACTGTGCCGTCTCTTCCTCATTTTCAGAAATCCATTCGAAATGTTGCATATATCCGTCACCTTTATCATTCAATTAAGTAATTGATCCCCAGTTAAAAAAGGGCTAAATTCTACCTATAAAAAACGCATTCATTCACCATTGATTCAAAAAAAGATTCTATATGTAGTGTACCTTGTTTCAAAAGAAGAAACAAATAAGTTATGGATATTATAAGATGAAAATCCGGTAAAACAAAAAAAACGAAACAAAGGTTTCGTTTTTTTCATGATTGCGGGGACAGGATTTGAACCTGCGACCTCCGGGTTATGAGCCCGACGAGCTACCGGACTGCTCTACCCCGCGACGGTATGAATGATACATTTATATAAAAAGTACAGCTTGGCGACGTCCTACTCTCACAGGGGGAAACCCCCAACTACCATTGGCGCTGAAGAGCTTAACTGCCGTGTTCGGAATGGGAACGGGTGTGACCTCTTCGCTATCGCCACCAAACATTATACTTTTTCTTTAAGACTTATATTATTATAATACAAATCGTTCTGATAAGCAAGGAATTTCTTTTCCTTTTTTAAAAAGACTGGATTAATAAAACATAACATTAATTATAGTATGGCTTATTTCACAAAAAATTATTCAATTGATTCGTAAAAATAAAAAAACGAAACATCGTTTCGTTTTTTTCATGATTGCGGGGACAGGATTTGAACCTGCGACCTCCGGGTTATGAGCCCGACGAGCTACCGGACTGCTCTACCCCGCGACGGTATGAATGGTACATTTATTATAAAGTATAGCTTGGCGGCGTCCTACTCTCACAGGGGGAAACCCCCAACTACCATCGGCGCTGAAGAGCTTAACTGCCGTGTTCGGAATGGGAACGGGTGTGAC
>NZ_JBIWDK010000015.1:0-10777 GCF_044761985.1 Peribacillus sp. NPDC097224
ATGTTTGACTTGCTCATTTTGCTTTTTTATAGTGTGTGCTCACTCAAAATTTACGTTGGCGCTTTGTTTTGTTCAGTTTTCAAAGAGCAATTTGTGTCACTCTGTTTCAGCGACTTTAATATCTTATCATGTTATTACTGTTTCGTCAATAACTTTTTTTAAAAAGTTTTTTAAACTCTTTTTAAAAGCTAATGTCTTGCAGCAACTTTTATAATATACCAGCGAATAAATTAATAGTCAATAGATTTTCAAAATATTATTCTTAATTTTTTTCTGTGTTTTGTTTTTCTCTCACATACGCTAGACATTCTCTTTCCGTCCCCATTCTTTTAAACAGATTGAATAGGATCTTATACTTCTCATTGATAGCCCTTTTCACTACATGGTCAATCCTCCCATCCTGTAAATCGAATAAAATTTCATCCATCTCTCTTTTAAGGAGATACATCAATTCCTCCTTTTCCTTTTCATTGATTAGAAGACCCAGCATATATCTAACACCTCCACAAACCATCTTTCCCCACTCTCCCCGTTTATATAAAGTTTCATATTATATTTTTTTGCATATCTCTACAATGCGCGCATAAATATGTGACAAGAGCATTTGGACAAGGGGATGGGTGAATGAAATTCTTCATGGTGCTTCAGGCAAAAAACATTAAACAGTATTCGTTAATTATACTTACGGCTTTATTCACCGCTTGGTTTCTTTTCGTGCAAAATATCATACATGCCCCAGTTTTCTCTACAGAGGATGGGCCAAAAGCCGTTTATAAAGGGGATAAGAATATTGCTATCACATTCAATATTGGCTGGGGGGATGAGAAAGCCGCTCCTATATTAGAAACGTTAAAGAGGGAAAAAATTAAATCGGCCACCTTTTTTCTTTCAGGTTCTTGGGCTGAGCGCCACCCAGACATGGTAGCCACCATTGAAAAAGAAGGATATGAAATAGGAATCCTAGGTTATGACTATAAAGATTACTCCGATCTCAAAGATCAGGAAATCATCCGGGATATTTCCAAAGCGCAGGAAGTATTCAAAAAGCTAAATGTTAAAAATATCGAGCTTTTACGTGCGCCCACCGGTCACTTCGATAAGCGACTTCTTAAAATCAGTGAGAATTTCGGTTATACCGTGGTCCATTGGAGCATAGATTCAAAAGATTGGACCAATCCAGGCGTTGAACAGATCGTCCAAAATGTTAACAAAGCCCATAAAGGGGATATCATCTTATTGCATGCCTCGGATTCTGCAAAACAAACGAATAAGGCATTGCCTGATTTAATAAAGGAACTTCGTGCAAAAGACCTGAACTTCGTTAATGTTTCAGAGATGATTTCTAATTCTTCAGCAAGAAGTGAGGAAATTAAGTAATCGACTAAGCACAATTTAAGAACATAAAAAACCTGACCATAGGATAGTCAGGTTTTTTTATGTCGGCAAGCATCTCCGCTTTCAGCGATTTTACTTACCTCCTATTCCATCAGTATTAAAATTCTTCTTAGGGACTTGCATCCTCGCTTTTTTGCCTGCCAACTCCTTTTGGGATTGATTGATCAATTTGTTTAAAATCATTAATTGATAGGCATTACAGACAAGCAGGGGAAACAACATAAAATAGAGCCATCCGTCATCATTGGTCCTTAAGACTGGCACCCACTCCAATACTGTCGCCACCACCATGAAGAACAATGCAGGAATAAAAGCTTGTCTATTCGTTTGCTTCATTTTAAAGTAGGCCGTCACCAACCCGATCAACAGTACTACCACAGCTGATGAGATATATGAGCCAAGCCCCTCACCGGATTCAAACTTAATATACCGTAAATAGACTAAATCAAATAAAACAAAGATAATCAGTACAATTTGCACCGCATTCCACAAGTACACACTTTTAAAAATTCCCAGACCGAAACGATGTATCGTTAAATAAGCAAAAAAGCCAGCTTGGCTTATTACACTGAAAATCAATCCCACTCCAAACAACCAAACAAACGTTGAAAGTATGGATGTAATTTCTAACGATGTGAAATAGGATTCAAACTCACTCCACCGGGCTATAAATCCCACAACTCCTCCCGTTACTCCACCTATAAGTAATGTTGTCATAAACAATCGAACTAAATTACGGCTGTTCATCATTTCCCTCCATACATTTCTATTTCTTTCATTAATTGTACCAACCATATTTGGAAAAATCCACTTATTATACCAATGGATAATATCCTGCAAAGAAACCATATTAACAGTATGGAAGATTAAAGAGGGGGGCTCTACGTATGAAAATGGGGTTTACTTTGTTCCTTGCTTCATTCTTGTTCTTTTGTACGGGCTGTTCGCAGAATGGAACGAGTGAAGGAAAAATGGATTATGAGGAAACAAAGAAGATGGTCGTCGATATCTTGAAAACAGATGAGGGAAAAAAAGCCATCCAGGATACCATTGCTGATGATAAAACAAAAACTGAACTTATTATGAACTCGGATATCATAAAAAAATCCATTGAAGAGACTGTTACCTCTGATAAAGGAAAGGAGTTCTGGAAAAAGGCCTTTAAAGATCCTGAATTCACCGCAGCCTATGCCAAAGCTCTAAAAGAAGAACACAAAAGGCTATTAAAAGACTTGATGAAAGACCCACAGTATCGAGGAATGCTAATAGAGGTCTTACAAGAACCCGATTTAGAAAAAGAAATGAACAAGTTACTGAAAACGAAAGAAATGAGAGCCGTATATAAGAAGACGATCATCGAGACGATGGAAAGCCCTCTCGTTCAAGCTAAAATGCAAGAAAGCTTAGACAAGGCCGCTACTAAGGCTACAGAAAAGGCGGAGAAATCCAAAACCGAGGATAAGTCAAAGGAATAAAAAAATAAAGGCTACTTCCAAATACAATGGGAAGTAGCCTTTATTTTTATTTCAATTTTTCAATGACTTTATTCGCAATATCTTCATAAATCTTGCCTAATCTATGGTCAGCCGCATATATAGAAGGTGCGAAATCTTCTTCATTCCAATCTGGTTGTTGAAGAGGTAGTTGTCCTAAGACCTCTGTACGAAGTTCTTCTGCAAGCTTCGCCCCTCCACCTTTACCAAATACGAATTCCTTCTCACCAGTGGTCTTGCTTTCGAAATAAGACATATTTTCGATTACACCGATAACCTCATGTTCGGTTTTAATGGCCATGGCTCCTGCCCTTGCTGCCACAAAAGCCGCAGTCGGATGTGGAGTTGTGACGATGATTTCTTTACATGAAGGAAGCATCGTATGAACATCTAATGCGACATCTCCTGTACCAGGTGGTAAATCCAGTACCAAATAGTCCAATTCGCCCCATTCCACTTCATTAAAGAAACTGTTTAACATTTTTCCGAGCATTGGCCCTCTCCATATAATAGGCGCGTTATCTTCCACAAAGAAGCCCATCGAAATAACCTGAACGCCAAAACGCTCGACAGGGATGATTCTCTCCCCGCGTACGACGGGTCTTTTTGTGATCCCCATCATATCCGGTACACTGAACCCATATATATCAGCATCAACCAGTCCAACCTTTTTACCAAGACGAGCAAGGGATGTGGCTAAGTTAACCGAAATCGTGGATTTACCCACTCCACCTTTACCACTTGCGATGGCGATGAATTGTGTTTTGTTATTTGGTCCAAGTAACCCTAAGTCTTTCTCTTCCTCAGGCATACTGTCACGATGTTTAGCCAATTCTTCTTCCGATAGTTCTGCGAAACGTATTCCTACCGAATCCGCCCCGTTCCCTTTCAAGAGACCGACAACTTCTGTTTGCATTTCCATTTGCTCGGCAGTTCCTGTCTTTGCGATAGCAAGCTTAACGCTCACATGACTTTTCTCAGGCTTTATTTTTATTTCTAAAATTCCATTTGTTTCTTCAAGGCTTTTATGTAGAAAAGGGTCCTTAAGATCCTTTAATAAATTTAGTACTTTCTCTTCAGTTAACAAGTCGAGCACCCCTTTGTATTCGTTTTCTTTTCCCAATTGTAGTATAACATAATCCGGAAATAAAGCTTATTATCTGCACCAGGGGGTTAACCCTTTTTCACCATAACAAAAAGGCCTTGTACACCCACCAAGACCTTAAAAGGTGTCAATCCGGTTCCGATAGCTTCTCCTCAGTGAAATACCGCAGAATACCCATATATATCGAACTTGCAATCTTCTCTTGGTATTTGTCACTCATTAACCTTTCGCGCTCCTCGGTATTAGAGAGGAACCCAATCTCCACCAACGCCCCAGGTTTCTTGGCATAATTCATCAAATATACATGGTTGATCGTTTTTGCATCCCGTGTTGTATTTTCTAAGTTTCTTATAATTTCGGTCTGGATAAACTTGGCCACCTGTTTATTTTCCTCGAACCGGTTTGTATAAAAAGTTTGAGCCCCTTTTGAGGAGGCAGATGGAAATGCGTTCAGGTGGATGGTTAAAAATAAGTCCGCTTCCGAATCATTGATCATTTCAACCCGGTTCCTGAGATCTTCCTGTTTTCGTTTACGGATCCCTTGTGTATCTTCCGTTGCCAAATCCACATCTTTTTCCCGTGTCAACATAACAAGGGCACCTTGTTCCTGCAAATAGTCCCTTACCTTTAGCGTAACCGAAAGCGCAATTTCTTTTTCCATTACATCCTGAACATTCGCCCCTCCGTCCATCCCCCCATGACCCGCATCCAGAATGATGACCTTACCCGTCAACGGAAGGTTCCAAGACTCCCAAGAATCATCTTCAACGAATTTGAAAGTCACAATCAAAAAAAGGACAAACAATCCGATAGAGATCCCTGTATATTTCAGTTTTCTACGCATCACCGTTCTCCTCCCACAAGTCCCTTTATCTATAAAATATGGGACAACCCACGGAAAAAGAACTGATACTTTTCAGGGATCTCCTTCAGCTTAATGAAGCTTCATCTTATAACGCTTTTCACCCGTCTTAAACCCATCCTTCCACCATTCTCCTACAAACCCTTCACAGCAATAAAATACCCCTTCATCAATAGCATTGCTTACCGTGACTTCACGCCAATATAGTATAAAATTGAAGAGAGTATCGATCAAAAACTTTTCTTCCCTTCTGCACCGAGCCCTCACATCATCTTCCGACTCTCCATAATACCCAAACTTGCTATAGTTTGCCCCTAATAAATACGCCTCTATAGCCACATCAAAATACCCCTCTTCCAGAACGTCCTGGTATTCCTCTCCAAAGTACCGTTTTATCCTCCCCCTCATATCCTCGATTGATAGCTCCCTAAGTAACCTACGTTCAAACTTCAACTGCCGTTCTCGTTGCATCTCCTGCAAACCTATAACCACACTCATCCATTCACCTCCGGGGTCAGACCCCATTTCCCAAATTATTTCCCATGATGCCATTAGTTTTTGACGTAACACCCTGAACGATTCATTGATTCCTTTGGAAATATTTAATGAGAGTAATCCTTAGTCGGCAAGATAACAAAAAAAGCTCCAGCCACATAAGAGTGGCTGGAGCTTTTTGAAGTTCCAAACGATTAACGTTTTGAGAACTGAGGTGCACGACGTGCGCCTTTAAGACCGTATTTTTTACGTTCTTTCATACGTGGGTCACGTGTTAGTAATCCAGCAGTTTTAAGAGCTGGACGGAATTCTGGGTCTACATGAAGCAATGCACGAGCGATACCGTGACGGATTGCTCCAGCTTGTCCAGTGTATCCACCACCGCTAACGTTTACAAGAACGTCGTAATTTCCAGTAGTTTCTGTAGCAACTAGTGGTTGGTTTACAACTTCACGTAATGCTGCGAAAGGAATATATTCATTAATGTCACGACCGTTGATAACGATGCGACCTTCGCCTGGTACTAAACGTACACGAGCTACTGAGCTCTTACGGCGACCAGTACCATAATATTGAACTTGTGCCAAGATAGTAACCTCCTTAGTAATTATCCGCGTAATTCGTAAACTTCTGGTTGTTGAGCAGCGTGTGGGTGCTCAGCTCCAGCGTATACGTGTAATTTTTTGTAGATTTGACGACCAAGAGAATTCTTTGGAAGCATACCTTTGATAGCAAGTTCAAGCATTCTCTCAGGGTAGTTTGTACGCATCTCAAGAGCAGTTCTAGTTTTAAGACCGCCTGGGTGCATAGTGTGACGGTAATAAATTTTGTCAGTCAATTTTTTACCAGTCAAGTGGATTTTTTCTACATTGATTAAGATTACATGATCACCAGTGTCGATGTTCGGTGTAAAAGTTGGTTTATGTTTACCACGTAAGATGGATGCTACTTCAGTAGAAAGGCGACCTAAAGTTTTGCCTTCAGCGTCAATCACATACCATTTACGTTCTACTTCATTAGCTTTCGCCATAAATGTCGTACGCATGGTTAACCTCCTAAAAAACTTTTAATTTTTTATATTTATTTTCAATCACAATAAACTTCCGGGGCTTATCGTGGGATTAAAATACATACCATATTATATTAACTTCTCCCAGTTTCATTGTCAAGCGAATGTTACACTAGGATAAGTTGTCTTAAAAAAAGAATCGATCACTCCACGAAAAGATTCTACATGACGTTAGGCCATAACCATAGCGCCATTCACGGATTCAAGTCTTTTCATTACTTGTAAAAAACTTGGTTTGGCACGAAAAAAATTATTTGTAAAATACTTTCCATAAATACAATCCATGTCCGGGTGCTGTTTTACCTGCGAAGCTGCGATCCTTTTTGTTCAAAATATCTATCATTTCCCGAGGTGCTATTTTCCCGCTGCCGACTTCAAGCAGCGTTCCGACCAAGATACGAACCATATTATACAAGAATCCTTCTCCAACGAAGCGAAAAACTAAAAATCCATCAGTCTCTTGGAAATCAATCTCCTGAATGGTCCTTACTTTATCCACCACTTCCGTCTTCGCCGAACAAAAACTTGTAAAATCATGGGTTCCCACTAAATACGAAATGGCTTCGGTCATTGCACCCTCATCTATTGGATAAGGGTAATGATAGGCGTAATTGCGCTGAAATGGATTTCTTAGGGTAGAGCGGTCAATGATATACCGGTATTCCTTGCCTGTTGTGTGGAATCGTGCATGGAAATCATCAGGAACGACCTCAACTTCCAACACAATGATATCATCTGGAAGAAGGGCACTGAATGCCTTCACCCAATTATCCGTAGGAAAGACAAGAGGCGAATCGAAGTGAAGAACCTGCCCCTTGGCATGAACCCCTGAATCTGTCCTTCCCGAAGCAGTCACCTTGACAACTGTCCCCTTGTGGATTTGGGCTAATACCGCCTCGAATTCACGTTGAATCGTTCTTTTCTCTGGCTGTACCTGATAACCAGCAAATTCCGTACCATCATAGGCGATTACACATTTATACTTTGGCATTTACTCTTACCTCTTATGAACGTAATATGAATAACATGACTGTAAGTACAGCCATTGATACCATTAACAGGCTATCACTGATTTTCCAATTTAATTGCCGGTATTTCGTACGGCCCTCCCCGCCACGGTATCCCCTGGATTCCATGGCAGTTGCTAACTCTTCCGCCCGTTTGAAGGAACTGACAAACAAAGGGACCAGTAATGGCACAATGGACTTAACTCGATCCTTAATGGGACCTGAAGAGAAATCCACCCCTCTTGCTGTTTGTGCCTTCATGATCTTGTCCGTTTCTTCCATAAGTGTCGGGATAAACCGAAGGGCAATCGACATCATCAATGCCAACTCATGAACGGGCATTTTCCACTTCTTAAGAGGTCCTAAAAGTTCCTCCATTCCATCCGTTATGGAGATAGGGGTAGTTGTCAAAGTTAGGAGCGACGTAACCAATATCAATAACGTGAATCTTACAGATATGAATAAGCCCTGAATTAAACCACCTTCGTATATCTCTATCCACCCAAATTCGTAGAGTAATTCCCCTTCCTTCGTAAAAAAGATATGGAGAAGGAAGGTGAAGATGATTAAGAATAGAATAGGTTTTAAACCATTATAAAGATAACGAAGCGGAATCTTGGATAAGGCAATCAGCAATACTGTGAATGCTGCAAGAAGGGCGTAAGAAACTACATTATTCGCCAAAAAAATCACGCAGACAAAAAGGAACACCAGCAATAGCTTTGCCCTCGGATCCATTTTATGCACCACAGAGTCAGCAGGGACATATCGCCCGATAATCATTTTATCAAGCATCAGCGGTTCCCCCGTTTCATGGCTTTATCAATTTCTATCGCCAAATCCTCGATGTTGAGACAGGGATGATCAAAGCGAACACCCAACTCTTTCTGAAGTTTAAGTTGAAAGCGAACCGTGTCCGGCACATCTAATCCCAACTCAATCAATTGTTCCGGTTGAGAAAAGATCTCTTGAGGCGTTCCTTTCCGAAAAACGGTCCCCTGATGCATAATGATGATATCGTCCGCGTACTTAGCGGCATCTTCCATACTATGGGTCACCAATATAGTCGATAAGCCTCTCACTTTATGCAATTGATAGAACATATCCATGATTTCTTTCCTACCACGCGGGTCAAGCCCAGCCGTCGGCTCATCTAATACTAATACTTCAGGTTCCATCGCTAAGACACCAGCAATCGCCACTCGACGCATTTGTCCACCGGATAAATCGAAAGGAGACTTATCAAGGATATCTTCACTAAGGCCTACCTGAACGATGGCCTTTTTGGCCAGTTCTTTAGCCTCTGCTTCAGAGACTCCAAAATTCATCGGCCCAAAACATATATCCTTCTCGACCGTTTCATCAAAAAGTTGATGTTCGGGAAACTGAAAGACTATCCCTACTTTTTTTCTAATTGGTCTCAAAAGCTTTTCTTTTCTTCCAGCTTCTATCGTACGGTCACCAATGATGACCTGCCCCTTAGTCGGTTTCAGGAGAGCATTTAGATGCTGCAGTAGCGTGGATTTACCTGAACCCGTATGACCGATGATTGCTGTATACGTCCCCGATTCCATCGATATATTGACATCATGAAGGGCCAAATGTTCAAATGGAGTATTCACCTGGTAGCGGTACTCTACATCATCGAGTGTAATTCGCATAAATCCTTCACCAACTCTTCCTCTGTCAAATGCCCATTCACGACACGGATGCCATTTTTCTGCAGTTCTTTGCTTAGTTTCACCGAAAAAGGTATATCCAGTCCAAGCGCAATCAATTCATCCTCTAGTTTAAAGATGTCCTCTGGAGTCCCTTCACGGAATAACCGGCCTTGATTCATGACTATCATCCTGTCAGCTTTCGCAGCTTCCTCAAGGTCATGGGTAATGGATATGACGGTAATCTCATTTTCCTGCTTTAATTGTCTAACCGTTTCAAGCACTTCTTCACGGCCTCTTGGGTCAAGCATGGAAGTTGCCTCATCTAAAATGATTATATCTGGTTGCAAGGCAATAACACCGGCTATAGCCACTCTCTGCTTTTGTCCGCCGGATAGATGGTGCGGCTCTTGATTAAGAAAGGCATTCATTTTAACCTTATTTAGTGCACCATGAACACGCTCCACCATAACCTGCTGAGAAACACCGGCGTTTTCTAAACCAAAAGCCACATCATCCTGAACTGTAGTGCCTACAAACTGATTATCGGGATTTTGAAAAACCATACCAATCTTTTTTCGTACGTCCCAAACTGTTTCTTCTGTCAATGTTTGATCATTAATCAAAATTGCACCTGAGTGGGCGAACTGAAGTCCATTCAACAATTTCGCTAAAGTCGACTTGCCGGAACCGTTATGACCAACAATTGCAAGCCACTCCCCTTGATAAATATCAAAAGAAACATCATCTAAGGCGTTTCGAGACTGCCCCTCATATTTGAATATAATATTATTTAAAGAAACCAGCTTCTTACTCATGTGGCCCTCCTCATCCTCGACTGCACTCATCTTACTAACTCGGCTCAATACTAAAAACATCAATGAACTAGCTATATTTATTTCTGAACATATAAAAAAACGCTGCACCCCTTCCACCGAAAGAATTTTCGGTAAATTAAGAGCAGCTTAGAGCAGTCCTGTTACGAAAAACAGGTTATCTTATTGAATCGCTTATCAAAAGCGGGAAGGGATGCTTGAGCTAGACGTGAAGGCTCCCTTATATAAGGTTTCGCCAGCCATCGTAACACTCAATGCGAATTTCTAACATACAGAATTAAAAATAAAAAAAGAAAAAGGGCAAAGAACAAGTGAGTATATTCCTTTGTCCTGCCCTTTTTCATCGTTGTTATTAAACTAATTCAATAACCACGACTGGTGCACCGTCACCGCGGCGTGGACCAACTTTCATGATACGAGTGTATCCGCCTTGACGTTCTTCATAACGTGGAGCAACGTCACTGAATAGCTTTTGAAGGGCATCAGTGCCTTTCTCAGCGTCAGCGATTTCGTTACGGATGAAAGATGCAGCTTGACGGCGTGCATGCAAGTCACCACGTTTACCAAGAGTGATCATTTTATCTACTACAGAACGTAATTCTTTAGCACGTGCTTCAGTAGTTTCGATGCGCTCATGGATAATAAGATCCGTAGCTAAATCACGAAGTAATGCTTTACGTTGTGCGCTAGTGCGTCCTAACTTTCTGTAACCCATTAGAGATTCCCTCCTTTGTTGAAGTTCTATATTGTGTGTCTAGTACAAGGCTCACAACATAATGGATGATTCCGCCATGTTATCAGTCGTCTTTACGAAGACCTAAGCCTAATTCTTCTAGTTTCGCTTTCACTTCTTCAAG
>NZ_JBIWDK010000015.1:10787-11641 GCF_044761985.1 Peribacillus sp. NPDC097224
GACCTAGATTACGAACTTTCATCATATCTTCTTCCGTTTTATGAGCAAGCTCTTGAACGGTATTGATTCCAGCACGTTTCAAGCAATTATAAGAGCGAACAGAAAGATCCAATTCTTCGATAGTCATCTCAAGAACTTTCTCTTTTTGGTCTTCTTCTTTTTCAACCATGATTTCTGCATTTTGAGCTTCATCAGTTAACCCAACAAAGATATTTAAATGCTCTGTTAAAATCTTAGCTCCAAGTGCTACCGCTTCTTGCGGACCCGTACTGCCATCAGTCCAAACATCGAACGTTAACTTGTCAAAGTTAGACAACTGTCCTACACGTGTATTTTCCACTTGGAAAGCTACGCGTGAAACTGGAGTGTAAAGAGCATCAATTGGAATTACACCAATAGGTTGATCTTCTCTCTTGTTTTGAACAGCAGGAGTGTAGCCGCGGCCGCGACGTGCAGATAAGCGCATGCGCATATGACCGTTTTTACCGATTGTAGCAATATATAAATCCGGGTTAAGAATTTCTACATCACTATCATGAGTGATATCAGCAGCCGTAATGACTCCTTCACCCGAAACGTCAATTTCTAGCGTCTTTTCCTCATCGGAATAAATCTTTAGAGCTAGCTTTTTCACATTAAGGATGATTGAAGTTACATCTTCTACGACGCCTTCAATAGTTGAGAACTCATGTAGCACTCCATCAATTTGTATAGCTGTGACAGCAGCACCTGGGAGTGAGGATAATAGGATACGACGTAAGGAGTAACAAAATGTTGTACAATACCCACGCTCTAGTTGCTATAAGACGAATTTAACGAATTTGGGATAGTCGATGTTTTCATCCGTTTGGTGT
>NZ_JBIWDK010000015.1:11651-58963 GCF_044761985.1 Peribacillus sp. NPDC097224
AACCGTTTCGATTTTTGGTTTTTCTATTTCGATCATCAACAAACCCTCCTTCAAAACGTCAAAACCCCGGTAAGTAAGCTTGTCACTTAACCGAAATTCCCCATGTATACGTTCCCGCTGTGCGCAACAACTGAAAAATTAATCTTCTGTAAGAACGCAAACTCAGTATTATATCCCATTATTGACAGGAATACAAAATCTATACAGAAAAATTAAACACGGCGACGTTTTGGCGGACGACATCCGTTATGTGGTACTGGAGTTACATCTTTAATTGCAGTTACTTCTAGTCCAGCAGCTTGAAGTGCACGAATAGCAGCTTCACGTCCTGCACCTGGTCCTTTAACTGTAACTTCAAGAGTTTTCATACCATGTTCAATAGATGTTTTAGCAGCCGTTTCTGCAGCCATTTGTGCAGCGAAAGGAGTAGATTTACGAGATCCACGGAATCCTAATGCTCCAGCACTTGACCAAGAAATAGCATTACCATGTGCATCAGTGATAGTAACGATAGTGTTGTTGAATGTTGAACGAATATGTGCAATACCAGTTTCTATATTCTTTTTCACACGACGTTTACGTGTATTAGTTTTGCGTGCCATGAAAAGTAACCTCCTTTACTAATTATTTTTTCTTGTTAGCTACTGTACGACGAGGTCCTTTACGCGTACGTGCATTGTTTTTTGTGTTTTGTCCACGAACAGGAAGACCACGACGGTGACGTAAACCACGGTATGAACCGATTTCCATTAAACGTTTGATATTAAGGGAAATTTCACGACGTAGATCGCCTTCTACTTTTAACTTGTCAATGATATCACGAATTTTGTTTAATTCGTCTTCCGTTAAATCACGAACGCGAGTTTCTTCAGAGATACCAGCTTCTGCAAGAATTTTAATCGCTGTTTGTTTTCCAATACCATATATATATGTTAATGAGATAACAATTCGTTTGTCACGGGGAATATCTACTCCAGCAATACGTGCCATGCTTGAGTGCACCTCCTTCTATTTAGCCTTGTTTTTGTTTATGTTTAGGGTTTTCGCAAATAACCATAACTTTACCTTTTCTGCGGATAACTTTACACTTTTCGCAGATTGGTTTGACTGATGGTCTGACTTTCATTGCTATCTAACCTCCTTATACAGATCGGAGCGTAACCGGAATTATTTAAACCGGTATGTGATTCTGCCGCGAGTTAGATCATACGGGGAAAGCTCAACCGTAACTTTATCTCCAGGCAAAATGCGAATAAAGTGCATACGAATTTTACCGGATACATGAGCTAAAACAGTATGACCATTTTCTAATTCTACCTTAAACATTGCATTTGGCAAAGTCTCTTGTACTGTGCCTTCTACTTCAATTACATCGTCTTTCGCCATTAAAGTGATTCTCCCTTCTCTATGCGTGAACCTATTACAGGTACACATCTTTCCGTCAACTTTACTCCAGTCCAATTATCCTCAAAAGTCTTACAATTCTGCATCAAGTATTCACCATTTTTGTAGAACCAGGCTTTAACTGAGGACCTTATCAGCTGGACCGAAATGAGGATTTTATGGGTCCTCATGTAAGTCTTGACCGATTCCGTGACCGACATACTCTCAAAAAAAGAGAAGCAATTAGTCTCGACATAGGCTTGAATAGCATGGGAGATGTTTGAAAGGCGCACGCCTGGCATAGCTACTTTCTACCCTCTATATCACGACTCTTTAGGAAATCTACTAGAGTCGTTGCATTTCTTCAACAATTTTGCCGACCGGATATGTCCATGAAGATTACTTAAAACGTAATCGCCCAATTCAGGGAATACCAAGTGCAAGAACCTGATCGATAAATGTGTAAATGCCGTTGCGAAATCCATTATACCCTTTGTATGAAAGGAATGCACCATATTTAAACAGGAAGTTTTAAAATGGCAGGATTTCATAAATTATCAAGAATGATTATTTTTGCAATGGATCAAGTAGCACATCAATGTTTTCAAATACCTTATTAATATCTTGCTGTCCATTAATGTCGACCAAGTACCCTTTTTCTCCGTAGAAATCAAGAAGTGGCTTAGTTTGTTTCAAATTCACATCTAAGCGATTTTGAACCGTTTCTTCATTATCGTCAGCACGTTGATATAAGTCTCCGCCGCAACGGTCACATACATCTTCTTTTGTTGGAGGATTGAAAACAAGGTGATATGTCGAACCGCAAGATTTGCAAATGCGACGACCTGTCAATCTTTCCATTAAGATGCTTTTATCAACATTGATATTAATTACAAAATTAATTTTTCGATCTAAATCAGCAAGAATGTTTTCAAGAGCTTCTGCTTGTGCCACAGTACGTGGGAAACCATCAAGTAGAAATCCTTTTACGCAATCTTCCTTGCTTAAACGCTCACGAACAATGCCGATGGTTACTTCATCAGGAACCAATTCGCCCTTATCCATGAATGATTTAGCCTTTAGACCTAATTCTGTTCCATCTTTGATAGCTGTTCGGAACATATCTCCAGTAGAAATATGAGGGATGTTATATTTTTCTACGATTTTTTCGGCTTGAGTACCTTTACCAGCACCCGGTAGCCCCATTAAAACTAGATTCAATGTTCTTCCCCCTCAAACTCTATAATGGGTAAAGGGAACATATCGTTCCCAGAACTCATTACTTTATAAAGCCTTTATAGTGTCTCTTCACTAGTTGTGCTTCTAGCTGTTTCATCGTATCAAGGGCAACCCCGACTACGATTAGCAAACTAGTTCCGCCAATCTGAGCAGATTGTGGAAGATCAGCAAGCTTTATGAAGAATACCGGTAAAACGGCAATGGCTGCTAAGAATAAAGAGCCAACGAACGTTAAGCGATATAAAACACTAGTTAAATATTCTTGTGTACTCTTACCTGGACGAATCCCTGGCACATAGCCACCTTGCTTTTTCAGATTTTCAGACATTTGCTCAGGATTAACCTGAATGAACGCATAAAAATATGAGAAGGCAATAATAAGAGCAACATATATGATCATGCCAATTGGCTTAGTATAATCAAGGTTTGTTGAAATCCAAGTAGTCACGCTATTCTTCCCGAAGAAAGAGGCGATCGTTGTTGGAGTGATAATAAATGCAGTTGCGAAGATTACCGGGATAACACCCGCAGCATTTACTTTCAATGGTAAATGGGTAGATTGACCACCCATTTGCGTACGACCCACCGCAGCACGTTTGGCATATTGGATTGGAATCTTACGTAATGCTTGCTGAATGAAGATTACAGCAACCACGATTGCTAATACTGCTACTATGATAAGGATAATGGTTACAATTCGTAAGAATAGTTGGTCCCCAGCATTTTCAAACTGTTGTGCATAGATCTGGTTGGCCGTATTAGGCAAACTAGATACAATACCAGCAAAGATAATAATGGAAATCCCATTACCGACACCTTTAGCAGTAATCAACTCTCCTAACCACAAAAGAAAAGCTGTTCCTGCCGTTAAGACAGTCGCAATAAGCAAGTATGTTGCAACCCCAGGAGATTCAATTAACGAGCCACCCGACATATTGTTAAATCCATAAGACATACCCAAAGCTTGGATAAATCCAAGGACAATAGTGAAGTAACGTGTAAATTGAGCCAATTTACGGCGCCCTGCCTCCCCTTGTTTCGACCATTCAGTGAACTTTGGAACAACGTCCATCTGTAATAGCTGTACGATGATTGATGCCGTGATATACGGCATGATCCCCATCGCCAAAATAGAGAAGTTTTGCAGTGCTCCGCCGCCAAAGGTATTTAAAAGACCGATGACGCTCATTTGGTCCTGTTCAGCAAGAAAACCGGCATTCACATGCGGTACAGGAATAAATGTACCGATGCGATAGACGATTAACATGAGAAGGGTAAAAATTATCTTATTTCTTATTTCACCCACGCGCATAAAATTGGAGATCGTGCGAAACATTAGATCACCTCTGTGTTACCGCCAGCAGCTTCGATAGCTTCTTTTGCAGTAGAAGAGAATTTGTGAGCTTTAACAGTAAGCTTTTTCTCAATGTTTCCTTTAGCAAGAATCTTGATTCCTGCTTTTTCTTTACTTACGATACCAGTCTCAAGTAAAAGAGCTGGAGTTACTTCAGTACCGTCTTCGAAAAGATTTAACGTATCAAGATTTACGATAGCATAGTCTTTACGGTTAACGTTGGTAAATCCACGTTTAGGCAAACGTCTGAATAGAGGAGTTTGACCCCCTTCAAATCCAAGGCGTACACCGCCGCCAGAGCGAGCGTTTTGTCCTTTGTGTCCTTTACCTGCTGTTTTACCGTTACCAGATCCAATACCGCGACCTTTACGTTTACGTTCTTTACGAGAACCTTCTGCAGATTTTAACTCATGAAGTTTCATGTTGGCACCTCCTTGTTAAGTTAAAAATTATTTTATTGTTCTTTTACAGTAACAAGATGAGATACTTTGGTAATCATACCACGAATCGCAGGGTTGTCATCTTGAACAACCGTTTGATGCATTTTGTGTAAACCCAAAGTGTTAACTGTAACACGTTGATCTTCAGGACGACCGATCAAGCTGCGAGTGAGGGTAATTTCTAATTTATTAGCCATTATACGATTTCCCTCCTTATCCTAACAGTTCTTGTACTGATTTACCACGTAACTTAGCTACGTCCTCAGCACGTTTTAATTGCTTCAATCCTTCGATTGTTGCACGAACCATATTAATAGGTGTGTTAGTACCTAATGATTTAGACAAGATATCACTAATTCCGCCTAATTCAAGGACCGCACGAACAGGACCACCAGCAATAACTCCTGTACCTTCAGAAGCTGGTTTCAAAAGAATGTGACCAGCGCCAAAGTGACCATTCACAAGGTGAGGAATTGTAGTTCCTACCATTGGTACAGTAATTAGATTTTTCTTAGCATCCTCAATAGCTTTACGGATTGCATCCGGAACTTCTTGAGCTTTACCAGTACCAAATCCAACATGACCGTTTTTATCACCTACAACAACTAGTGCAGTGAAACGGAAACGACGTCCGCCTTTAACAACTTTAGCTACACGGTTTACGGTAACTACGCGTTCTTCAAGTTCTAATTTATTAGGATCAATGCTACGCATCTGTATATGTCCCTCCTTATCCATTAAAATTCTAAGCCGTTTTCACGAGCAGCGTCAGCTAATGCTTTAACACGACCATGGAAGAGGTAACCACCGCGGTCAAATACCACAGCTTTTAAACCTTTTTCAATAGCACGTTTCGCAATAAGTTCGCCAACTTTTTGAGCTGCTTCAGCGTTGCTACCAGCTTCAATGCTAATCTCTTTATCAAGAGTTGAAGCACTTGCTAATGTTACGCCTTTTGCATCGTCAATCAATTGTGCGTAAATGTGTTTGTTTGAACGGAACACATTTAAACGAGGACGAGCTTCCGTTCCAGAAATCTTTGCACGTACACGTGCATGGCGTTTCTGACGAGTAGCATTTTTATCAAGCTTCGTAATCATTTACGTCACTCCTTTCGTTTACTTAAGCAGCATTACTTACCAGTTTTACCTTCTTTACGACGAACGAATTCGCCAACGTAACGGATACCTTTACCTTTATACGGTTCGGGTGGGCGAGTATCACGAATGTTAGCTGCAAGAGCACCTACACGTTCTTTACTAGCACCTTTAACGATTACTTTTGTATTAGAAGGAACTTCGACTTCAACGCCTGCTTCTGGTTCTATTTCTACAGGGTGAGAATATCCTACGTTAAGGATAAGCTTAGTACCTTGCTTTTGAGCACGGTACCCAACCCCAATAAGTTCTAGTGACTTTTCGAATCCTTTTGAAACTCCTTCAATCATGTTAGCGATAAGAGCGCGAGTAGTACCGTGTAAAGAACGGTGAGCTTTCTCGTCAGACGGGCGTGTAACAGTTACCACGTTCTCTTCAACAACGATTGTAAGATCAGGATTAAATGATCTAGTTAATTCACCTTTAGGGCCTTTAACAGTTACTTCACTTCCGTTTACAGTAACTGTTACGCCTGCAGGGATTTCAACAGGTTTTTTACCTATACGAGACATATTGTGCACCTCCATTCTTGTGAAAATGTATTACCAAACGTATGCTAAAACTTCTCCGCCAACTTGTTTAGAGCGAGCTTCCTTGTCTGTTAAAACTCCGTGAGAAGTAGAAACAATTGCGATACCTAAACCGTTTAGAACGCGTGGTACCTCTCCAGTTTTTGCATATACACGCAAACCAGGTTTGCTGATACGTTTAAGACCAGTGATAACACGTTCGTTGTTTGCACCGTATTTTAAGAAGATACGGATGATACCTTGTTTGTTGTCTTCGATTAATTCAAAGTCACGTACGAAGCCCTCACGCTTTAAGATCTCAGCAATTTCCTTTTTGATCTTTGAAGCAGGAACTTCTAGCTTTTCGTGACGAACCATATTCGCATTACGGATGCGAGTAAGCATATCTGCAATAGGATCTGTCATGACCATTTTATTTTACCTCCTTCCCAAACTCGGGTTTTACCAGCTAGCTTTTTTAACGCCAGGAATTTGTCCTTTATGTGCAAGTTCGCGGAAACAAATACGACATAGTTTAAATTTACGTATTACAGAATGTGGACGGCCGCAACGTTCGCAACGTGTATATTCTTGTACTTTAAACTTTTGTTCGCGTTTTTGCTTTACGATCATAGACTTTTTAGCCACGATTTCGCCTCCCTTTATTTAGAGATTACTTTTGGAACGGCATTCCAACTTGAGTAAGTAGTTCACGAGCTTCTTCGTCAGTGTTGGCAGTCGTTACGATAACGATATCCATACCACGAACTTTGCTCACTTTATCGTAATCAATCTCAGGGAAGATAAGTTGTTCTTTAATACCTAATGTATAGTTCCCACGTCCGTCAAAAGATTTCTTTGAAACGCCGCGGAAATCACGTACACGTGGTAAAGATACAGATACTAGCTTATCAAGGAATTGATACATACGTTCTCCACGTAGTGTAACCTTCGCTCCGATAGGCATACCTTCACGCAAACGGAATCCTGCGATTGATTTTTTAGCTTTAGTTATTACTGGTTTTTGACCAGCGATAAGTGTTAATTCTTCAACTGCTGTATCTAAAGCTTTTGAGTTAGATACTGCGTCACCAACACCCATGTTAATAACGATCTTTTCAATAGTTGGTACTTGCATTACTGATTGATAGTTGAATTTACCCATTAATGATGGTGTAATTTCGCTGTTATATTTTTCTTTAAGGCGGCTCATTGCTTCGTGTACCTCCCTTCATTTATGACTTATTTATCTAAAGATTCACCTGATATTTTAGCTACGCGTACTTTCTTGCCGTTTTCAATCTTATATCCAACACGAGTCGGTTTACCTGTTTTCGGATCAAGAGGCATTACATTGGATGCGTGAATAGCAGCTTCTCGGCTGATAATTCCACCTTGTGGATTAACTTGAGATGGCTTAGAGTGCTTTTTCACAATATTAATTCCTTCAACAAGCACACGATTTTGTTTCGGATATGCTTCAAGAATTGTTCCTTGTTTGCCTTTGTCCTTACCAGAGATGACTACGACTTTGTCACCTTTTTTAACATGCATTAGCTTGGCACCTCCTTGAAAGGCTTTACGAAATTTAACTATTATAAAACTTCTGGAGCTAGAGAAACGATCTTCATGAAACTGTTATCACGTAATTCACGAGCAACAGGTCCAAAAATACGAGTTCCACGTGGGCTCTTATCGTCACGGATAATTACACATGCGTTCTCATCGAAACGAATGTAAGAACCGTCAGGACGACGCATACCACGTTTTGTACGAACAACAACAGCCTTAACGACTTCACCTTTTTTAACAACGCCTCCAGGTGTTGCTTGTTTAACGGTACAAACTATAACATCGCCGATATTAGCATATTTACGTCCAGAACCACCTAGTACTTTAATAGCTAGAACTTCACGTGCACCTGAATTGTCAGCGACTTTTAAACGAGATTCTTGTTGAATCATGTACGGTACCTCCCTTCGGAATTAACTTAATCCGAACAAAATTAAATGATTACTGATTTTTCTACTACTTCTAGAAGACGGAAACGTTTTGTAGCTGAAAGTGGACGAGTTTCCATGATACGTACTACATCGCCTGCTTTAGCTTCATTCAGCTCGTCATGAGCTTTTAACTTTTTAGAGTATTTTACGCGTTTACCGTATAAAGAATGCTTTTTATAGGTTTCTACAACGACTGTTACGGTTTTATCCATTTTGTCGGATACTACGCGGCCAGTGTAGACTTTGCGTTGGTTGCGTTCGCTCATTATGCAAACCTCCATTCATTATCGATTAGTGACACCGATCTCTCTTTGACGAACAACTGTTTTCATACGAGCGATCGATTTGCGAACTTCACGGATGCGAGCTGTATTTTCAAGTTGTCCAGTAGCTAACTGGAAACGAAGATTAAATAGTTCTTCTTTAAGAGATTTTAGTTTTTGTTCAATTTCAGCAGTGGTTAGATCTTTGATTTCATTAGCTTTCATTTGTTTCACCACCAATTTCCTCTCTTTTTACAAACTTACATTTGATTGGAAGTTTGTGTGCTGCAAGGCGCAATGCTTCTCTTGCCACCTCTTCAGATACACCAGAGATTTCAAACAATACTTTGCCCGGTTTAACAACTGCTACCCAACCTTCAGGAGCACCTTTACCGGAACCCATCCGTACTTCAAGCGGCTTAGCAGTGTAAGGTTTGCTTGGGAAGATCTTGATCCAAACTTTACCTCCACGCTTCATGTAACGAGTCATCGCTACACGAGCTGCTTCGATTTGACGGTTAGTGATCCAGGAAGCTTCTTGGGCTTGAAGTCCAAATTCTCCGAAATGAACTTCACGTCCGCCTTTAGCCATCCCTCTCATCTTACCGCGATGTTCACGACGGTATTTTACGCGTTTTGGCAATAACATATTATTTTCCTCCTTCCTCAGATTTCTTCTTAGTAGGAAGAACTTCTCCACGGTAGATCCAAACTTTCACGCCTAGCTTCCCGTAAGTAGTATCTGCTTCAGCATGAGCATAATCTATGTCAGCACGAAGTGTGTGAAGTGGAACTGTTCCCTCGCTGTAGTGTTCAGCACGAGCAATATCTGCACCGCCAAGACGACCAGAAACTTGAGTTTTGATTCCTTTAGCGCCTGAACGCATTGTACGTTGAATAGCTTGTTTTTGAGCACGACGGAATGAAACACGATTTTCTAATTGACGAGCGATGTTCTCAGCAACCAATTTCGCATCAAGATCTGCTCTTTTGATTTCGATGATATTGATGTGAACTCTTTTGCCAGTTAATTGGTTTAATGCTTTACGAAGTGCTTCAACTTCAGTGCCGCCCTTACCGATAACCATACCTGGTTTAGCAGTATGAACTGATACATTGATGCGGTTAGCTGCACGTTCGATTTCAACCTTGGATACAGAAGCATCACTTAGACGTTTCGCGATATACTCACGAACTCTAAGGTCTTCATGCAAAAGAACTGCGTAGTCTTTATCAGCGTACCATTTGGATTCCCAATCACGGATGATCCCGATACGCATACCGACTGGATTTACCTTTTGACCCACAGATTACCCCTCCTTCTTTTCTGATACAACGATTGTAATATGACTAGTACGTTTGTTAATTGCACTCGCACGACCTTGAGCGCGAGGACGGAAACGTTTTAATGTTGGTCCTTCGTTAACGTATGCCTCTGAAACGACTAGGTTATTGATATCCATTTCGTAGTTATGTTCTGCATTTGCGATAGCAGATTTCAGAATTTTTTCTACGACTGGAGAAGCAGATTTTGGTGTTAAGCGAAGAATCGCTACTGCTTCACCTACTTGTTTTCCTCGAATTAAGTCTGCGACTAAACGCACTTTACGAGGAGCAATACGAACTGTTCTAGCGACAGCTTTTGCTTGCATGAGATACCCTCCTCTCATTAACGTCTTGTTTTCTTGTCATCACTTGCGTGACCTTTATAAGTGCGTGTAGGCGCGAATTCGCCTAGTTTGTGACCTACCATGTCTTCTGTTACATAAACCGGCACATGCTTACGACCGTCATAAACAGCGATTGTATGTCCGATGAATTGCGGGAAGATTGTTGAGCGACGAGACCAAGTTTTTACTACCTGTTTCTTGTCTGCTTCATTTAATTTTTCAACTTTTACCAATAAATGATCATCAACAAAAGGCCCTTTTTTTAAGCTACGACCCATGCGAGTACCTCCCTTCGTGATCGTTCTACGGTCCGATTAATGAACCGTAGCTCAACCCCGTTATTTTTTACGACGACGAACGATAAATTTATCGGATTTATTTTTCTTCTTACGTGTTTTGAATCCAAGAGTTGGTTTACCCCAAGGAGACATTGGTGATTTACGTCCGATTGGTGCTTTACCTTCACCACCACCGTGTGGGTGATCATTCGGGTTCATTACTGATCCACGTACAGTTGGGCGTTTACCTAACCAACGATTACGACCAGCTTTACCAATGTTGATAAGTTCATGTTGTTCGTTACCAACTTGACCGATTGTAGCACGGCAAGTAGCAAGAATCATACGAACCTCACCAGAATTTAAACGTACAAGAACATAACGACCTTCTTTACCAAGTACTTGTGCAGATGTACCTGCAGAACGGACTAATTGTCCACCTTTTCCTGGTTTTAATTCGATGTTATGAATTACTGTACCAACTGGGATGTTAATTAGAGGAAGTGCGTTACCCACTTTAATATCGGCTTCTGGGCCAGACATAACTTCCAAACCTACTTCTAGGTTTTTAGGAGCTAGGATATAACGTTTTTCTCCATCAACGTAATTAATTAATGCAATGTTTGCAGAACGATTTGGATCGTACTCAATAGTAGCAACGCGTCCTGGTATACCATCTTTATTCCGTTTGAAATCGATGATACGGTATTGACGCTTGTGGCCGCCACCTTGATGACGAACTGTTAACTTACCTTGGTTATTACGGCCGCCTTTATTGTGTAAAGGAGCAAGTAATGATTTTTCGGGTTTGTCTGTAGTAATCTCAGCAAAATCCGAAGTTGTCATATTACGTCGACCGTTAGAGGTAGGTTTATACTTCTTAATCGCCATTTGTATTTCCCTCCTTCTCTAATGAATTAAGCTTCGAATAGCTCGATTTCTTTGCTGTCAGCAGTTAATTTAACAATAGCTTTACGGCGCTTGTTAGTATAGCCTGCATGTTTGCCCATGCGTTTGAATTTACCTTTGTAGTTCATGATATTTACCTTTTCAACTTTTACGCCGAAAACTTCTTGAACCGCATCTTTAACTTGAGTTTTGTTAGCTCTAACATCAACTTCAAAAGTATACTTCTTTTCAGCCATAGCGTCTGAAGAAGCTTCTGTGATTACGGGGCGCTTAATGATATCGCGTGCATCCATTATGCAAGCACCTCCTCTACTTTTTCGACAGCTGATTTAGTCAAGATCAATTTGTTGTGTGAAACAACATCAAGAACATTAAGACCAACAGCTTCAACCACAGTAACACCTGGGATGTTACGTGCAGAAAGAGCAACCTTCTCATCTAAACCGTCAGTAACGATCAACGTTTTAGTATCTACAGAAAGATTTTTTAGTACAGCTACAAATTCTTTCGTTTTTGGAGCTTCGAAAGTCAAGCTTTCAAGTACTAAGATGTTTTCTTCCAATGCCTTTGCAGACAATGCAGATTTAATAGCTAAGCGACGTACCTTTTTAGGCAACTTGTAAGAGTATGATCTTGGAGTTGGTCCAAAAACGATACCACCGCCACGCCATTGTGGAGAACGGATAGAACCTTGACGCGCACGTCCAGTTCCTTTTTGTTTCCAAGGTTTACGTCCACCGCCTGCAACTTCAGAACGGTTTTTAACTTTATGAGTTCCTTGACGTAAGGAAGCTCGTTGCATGATGATTGCTTCAAATAATACATGATTATTAGGTTCGATACCAAAGATGGATTCGTTTAGCTCGATGTCGCCAACTTGTGAACCTGTTTGGTTGAACAATGTAACTTTTGGCATTCTATTGCTCCTCCTTTCTCAGAAATTACTTTGCTTTAACAGCAGTTTTAACTTTGATCAGCGCTTTTCTAGCACCAGGTACATTACCTTTGACCAATAGTAGATTACGTTCAACATCAACTTTAACGATAGCTAAGTTTTGAACAGTAACTTGTTCCCCACCCATACGTCCTGGTAATAGTTTACCTTTGAATACGCGGTTTGGAGCAACAGGACCCATTGAACCTGGGCGACGGTGGTAACGAGAACCATGAGTCATCGGTCCGCGAGATTGTCCGTGGCGTTTAATAGCACCTTGGAAACCTTTACCTTTTGAAATTCCTATTACATCTACTAAATCGCCTTCAGCGAAAATACTAACATTGACTTCTTGACCGATCTCGTATGAAGCAAGATCCGTTCCGCGGAATTCGCGAATGAAGCGCTTAGGAGTAGTATTTGCTTTTTCAACGTGTCCCTTTTCAGGTTTGTTAGAAAGCTTTTCACGTTTGTTTTCAAAACCAACTTGAATTGCTTCATAACCGTCAGTTTCAACAGTTTTCTTTTGAAGTACTACATTGTTAGCAGCTTCGATTACTGTTACCGGGATAAGTTCGCCATTTTCAGCAAAAACTTGAGTCATACCGATTTTTCTTCCTAAGATTCCTTTGGTCATAAGTCACACCTCCTAGAGTAATTGTTCTTATTATATAAATTATAATTTAATTTCGATGTCAACGCCTGACGGTAAATCTAAACGCATCAATGAATCAACTGTTTGCGGAGTTGGATTAACGATATCGATTAGACGTTTATGCGTACGCATTTCGAATTGTTCGCGAGAGTCTTTGTATTTATGAACCGCACGAAGGACCGTATAGATAGATCTTTCAGTTGGCAATGGAATTGGACCAGCAACAGTCGCACCAGAACGTTTTGCAGTTTCAACAATTTTCTCAGCAGATTGATCAAGGATTCTGTGATCATATGCTTTCAAACGAATACGAATTTTTTGTTTTGCCATAATTTTCCCTCCTTTTCGCCTATTTTATAAAATAGACCTTCTCAATGGAAATTTCCCACACACTCGCCATGGCAAAGCGGCCGGGTGTGTCAGCAACCTTCCATATCATCGCAGTCAAAGACCAACATTGTCTATTATACATAACACACAAGTTAAATGCAAGTTAAACTTAAATCTTTCTTGTGCAACACACTTTTATTATTATACATACAATCTTTAGGATTTACAAGTAGATTCTATATCTCTATTTCTAACCAGTTTCTTCTATTATAATCCTAAAGGCAAAAAAAAGAAGCAGACGGCGTCCCATCTGCTTCTTCCGGAAGGCGTCCCTTCCAATATTCGATTTAGAATCGATTATTCTTGGATTGTAGCAACTACACCAGCGCCTACAGTACGTCCACCCTCACGGATAGAGAATTTAGTACCTTCTTCGATAGCGATAGGAGCGATAAGTTCTACTGACATTTCAATGTTATCTCCAGGCATAACCATTTCTACGCCTTCAGGAAGGTTACAAATACCAGTTACGTCAGTTGTACGGAAGTAGAACTGCGGACGGTAGTTTGTGAAGAATGGAGTATGACGTCCACCTTCTTCTTTAGAAAGAACATATACTTCAGCTTTGAATTTGCTGTGTGGAGTGATTGTATTTGGCTTAGCAAGTACTTGTCCACGTTGGATATCTTCACGAGCAACACCACGAAGTAGAGCTCCGATGTTGTCACCAGCTTCAGCATAATCAAGAAGTTTACGGAACATTTCAACACCAGTTACAGTTGTTGGTTTTGCTTCGTCGTTGAAACCGATGATGTCTACAACGTCACCGACTTTAACTTGTCCACGTTCAACACGTCCTGTAGCAACTGTTCCACGACCAGTGATTGAGAATACATCCTCAACTGGCATCATGAATGGTTTGTCAGTGTCACGAGTTGGTTCTGGAATGTACTCGTCAACAGCAGCCATTAATTCATGAATTTTTTCTTCCCAAGCAGCATCTCCTTCAAGAGCTTTAAGAGCAGAACCTTTGATAACTGGAACGTCATCGCCAGGGAAATCGTATTCAGAAAGAAGATCACGAATTTCCATTTCTACTAATTCAAGAAGTTCTTCGTCATCAACCATGTCGCATTTGTTCATGAATACAACTAGGAAAGGAACACCAACTTGTTTAGAAAGAAGGATGTGCTCACGAGTTTGAGGCATTGGGCCATCAGCAGCAGAAACTACTAAGATACCACCATCCATTTGTGCAGCACCAGTGATCATGTTTTTAACATAGTCAGCATGTCCTGGGCAGTCAACGTGTGCATAGTGACGAGTAGCTGTTTCGTACTCAACGTGTGCAGTAGAGATTGTGATACCACGTTCTCTTTCTTCTGGCGCACCATCAATTTGGTCATACGCGCGTGCTTCTGCTCCACCAGCTTTAGCAAGTACAGTAGTGATTGCAGCAGTTAGAGTTGTTTTACCATGGTCAACGTGTCCAATTGTTCCAACGTTAACATGCGGTTTTGAACGATCATATTTAGCTTTTCCCATTAGGAATTCCTCCTTAAAAATATAAAAATAGTTTAAGTATATAAGGGCTGTGAAAGAAGATAAATTCTTCCAACACAGCTTACATAAGTAGTTATACTTTAATAAGAGATGAAAATCAATTATTCACCTTTATTTTTTTTGATGATTTCTTCAGAAATGCTCTTAGGTACTTCTTCATAGTGATCGAAGTGCATAGAGAATGTTCCGCGTCCTTGAGTGTTTGAACGTAATGAAGTTGCATAACCGAACATTTCGGATAGTGGAACCATCGCTTTAACCATTTGAGTGTTTCCGCGAGCTTCCAAACCTTCTACGCGTCCACGACGAGATGTAATATCTCCCATGATATCGCCTAGGTAATCTTCAGGGATTACAACTTCCACTTTCATGATAGGTTCAAGGATAACCGGCTTACATTTTGAAGCAGCATTTTTAAGCGCCATTGATGCAGCGATTTTAAATGCCATTTCATTGGAGTCAACGTCATGGTAAGATCCGTCGAATAATTTTGCTTTAATATCAACTAATGGGTAACCAGCAAGTACTCCACGGTCAAGTGAATCAACTAATCCAGCTTGTACTGCAGGAATATACTCACGAGGTACTACACCACCGACGATAGCATTTTCAAATTCGAATCCTTTACCTTCTTCGTTTGGTCCAAATTCAATCCAAACGTGTCCGAATTGTCCACGTCCACCAGATTGACGAACGAATTTACCTTCAACTTTAGCTGAACCACGGAAAGTTTCACGGTAAGCAACTTGAGGAGCACCTACGTTAGCTTCCACTCTGAATTCACGACGCATACGGTCAACAAGGATGTCCAAGTGAAGTTCGCCCATACCAGCGATAATTGTTTGACCAGTTTCTTGGTCAGTATGCGCACGGAATGTTGGATCTTCGTCTTGAAGCTTTTGTAAAGCTTGAGACATTTTGTCTTGGTCTGCTTTCGATTTTGGTTCAACAGAAAGTGAGATAACTGGTTCTGGGAATACCATTGATTCAAGGATAACTTGATCCTTATCATCACATAGTGTATCACCAGTAGTCGTATCTTTCAAACCAACAGCTGCAGCGATATCCCCAGCATATACTGTAGAAATCTCTTCACGGCTGTTTGCATGCATTTGAAGGATACGTCCAATACGTTCACGTTTACCTTTTGTTGAGTTGATTACATATGATCCAGATTCTAATGTACCAGAGTACACACGGAAGAATGTAAGCTTACCAACATAAGGGTCTGTCATAACTTTAAACGCTAAAGCAGAGAACGGTTCAGAATCATCTGAGTGACGTTCTACTTCTTCTTCAGTATCCGGAAGAGTACCTTTGATTGCAGGTACGTCTAATGGAGATGGAAGGAAGTCAATAACGTTATCAAGCATTAATTGAACACCTTTATTTTTGAACGCTGAACCACAGATAACTGGGAAGAATTCAACATTAACGGTTGCAGTACGGATAGCAGCTTTTAATTCAGCAATGCTGATTTCTTCGCCACCAAGGTATTTTTCCATTAAGTCTTCATTAACTTCAGCCACCGCTTCGATTAATTTCTCACGGTACTCTTCAGCTAATTCAAGGTGTTCTGCAGGAATTTCACCAACAGTGATATCAGTTCCTAAATCATTTGAGTAGAAATGAGCTTTCATTTCAATTAAGTCAATGATAGCGGAAAAATTATCTTCAGCACCAATTGGTAATTGGACCGGGTGAGCGTTTGCTTGCAAACGATCGTGGATAGTTCCTACTGAATAAAGGAAATCCGCACCGATTTTGTCCATTTTGTTAACGAATACGACACGTGGTACACCGTATGTTGTAGCTTGGCGCCAAACTGTTTCAGTTTGAGGCTCAACACCTGATTGGGCATCAAGTACAGCTACAGCTCCATCAAGTACACGTAGAGAACGTTCAACTTCAACTGTGAAGTCTACGTGTCCCGGTGTATCAATGATGTTTACGCGGTGACCTTTCCACTGTGCAGTTGTTGCAGCGGATGTGATCGTGATTCCACGTTCTTGTTCTTGCTCCATCCAGTCCATTTGTGAAGCACCTTCGTGTGTTTCACCAATTTTGTGGATTTTACCAGTATAGTAAAGAACGCGTTCTGTTGTAGTCGTTTTACCAGCATCAATATGTGCCATGATACCGATATTACGAGTATTTGCTAAGGAGAACTCTCTTGCCATTTGTCTTTCTCCTTCCTATTATAAGGATTTTATTGTTATTGATCTTACCAGCGATAGTGAGCAAATGCTTTGTTAGCTTCTGCCATTTTGTGCGTATCTTCACGTTTCTTAACAGCTGCTCCAGTGTTGTTTGCAGCATCCATGATTTCGAAAGCTAAACGCTCTTCCATCGTTTTTTCTCCACGAAGGCGAGAGTAGTTTACTAACCAACGAAGACCTAGAGTTGATTTACGGTCTGGACGTACCTCAACTGGTACTTGGTAGTTAGCTCCACCCACACGGCGTGCTTTTACTTCTAATACAGGCATGATGTTTTTAAGTGCTTGATCAAACACTTCGATTGGCTCATTGCCAGTACGTTCTTTAATTAACTCAAATGCAGAGTAAAGTATTTTTTGTGATTTTCCTCTTTGTCCATCAACCATTAATTTGTTGATTAAGCGAGTCACAAGTTTAGATTTATAAATTGGATCTGGTAATACATCTCTTTTTGTTACGGGTCCTTTACGAGGCATTATATTTCCTCCTTTCTCGGATTATTTTTTTGCTGCTTTCGGACGCTTAGTACCGTATTTAGAACGGCTTTGCATACGATTGTTAACTCCTGCTGTATCAAGAGCACCACGTACGATATGGTAACGTACCCCTGGTAAATCCTTTACACGTCCACCGCGGATTAGTACCACGCTGTGTTCTTGTAAGTTGTGACCGATACCTGGGATATAAGCTGTTACCTCGATACCGTTAGTTAAACGTACACGCGCATATTTACGTAAAGCGGAGTTTGGTTTTTTCGGTGTCATAGTTCCCACACGAGTACAAACACCACGTTTTTGCGGAGATGATACGTTAGTTTGTGCTTTCTTAAAGCTGTTGTAGCCTTTGTTAAGTGCTGGAGAGTTAGATTTAACCTCTTTAGACTCGCGTCCTTTACGCACTAATTGATTAATAGTAGGCATTACATTTTTCCTCCCTTCGCAATTTCATGTCTAGTACCACACATCCAGGTGGTTCATAAATGGGTAAAAACAAAGTCCTTGCAAATAGTATTGCAAAAACATTTTTACTTTTTAATGGCAACAGTTGCTGCTCCGACATCAATACCACATGCTTTTCCAAGCATTTTCATCGAATCAACATATGTGATAGGAACATCCACTAGTTTAGCGGTCTCAACAACACGCCCAGTCAAGTATATATCTGCATCATCAGCGATGATAACTTCTTGAATTAAATTGTTCTTCAAAGCTCTAACTGTTTGTTTCGTTCCTATAACCACTGACTTTGCCTGTATTACTTTTTCATAAGACATGGTCCATATCCTCCAAAGTTACAGGGTAACATAGGAGCACCTTTGCTATAGTATCATTTTTAGTCAGATGCTGTCAACTTGTTTCAAAAAATTATTTAAGCAAAAGGTTTTCCAGTTAAATCATTCTATAGGTTTTTAAGTCTACCAAATTGGTTCTATCATAACTAATTTTTAACTGATTACTCTTTATTAATAAAAAGAAACCAGCTCATTTAATCCGAACCTCAATCCCCCATTATCGTTAGGGGGATCAAGTTCTTCAGTATTTATATGAGCTGGGTCTAATTATCCTTTAGTCAACCGATACTGTCTCAGGATTCTCTACGACAACAGGGTTAGCTTTTCTGTAGCGAGGCATACCTGTTCCAGCTGGAACAAGTTTACCGATGATAACATTTTCTTTCAGTCCAAGCAATTCGTCGCGTTTTCCTTTAATTGCTGCATCAGTCAATACTCTAGTTGTTTCTTGGAATGATGCTGCAGACAAGAAGGAATCCGTTTCAAGTGATGCTTTTGTAATTCCTAGTAATACAGGACGACCTGTAGCAGGTAGCTTGCTGGTTAGCAATGCGTTTGTGTTTGCCACGGTGAACTGGTTAACATCCAATAGCGTACCTGGAAGAACTTCAGTTTCCCCTGCATCAAGAACACGAACTTTACGCATCATTTGTCTAACCATAACCTCGATATGTTTATCGCCGATTTCTACCCCTTGCATCCGGTATACTTTCTGTACTTCATGAAGTAAGTATTCCTGAACAGTAAGAACATCCGTAACTTTCAACAATTCTTTAGGATCGATAGAACCCTCTGTTAATTCCTCGCCTCGACGAACGAAAGTATCAACAGACACTCTTAAACGCGCTGTGTATGGCGCTGTATAAGTACGTGATTCAACCGCACCTTGGACCACGATTTCTTGTTGTTTATCGCGGATTTCATTGATTGAAACGATAGTTCCCTCAATTTCAGAAATAACTGCTTGACCTTTAGGGTTCCTCGCTTCAAATATTTCTTGGATACGAGGTAAACCTTGAGTAATATCGTCTCCGGCAACCCCACCTGTATGGAATGTACGCATTGTTAACTGAGTACCAGGTTCACCGATTGATTGGGCAGCAATGATACCAACTGCTTCTCCCACTTCAACTTCCTGACCGGTAGCCAAGTTACGTCCGTAACATTTCTTACATACACCATGACTGGTGTTACATGTAAAGGCAGAGCGAATCCATGCAGTTTCAATACCTAGAGATGCAATATAAGCTGCTAGATCCTCAGTGATAAGGTCATTTTCAGCCACAATTACTTCATCTGTTTCTGGATGTCTAATGGCTTTTCTTGCATATCGGCCAATTAAACGTTCTTCAAGATGCTCGATTATTTCTGTTCCCTCTCTCAAGGCAGAAATTTTCAAGCCGCGGTCTGTTCCACAGTCATCATCACGGATGATAACATCTTGGGCTACGTCTACTAGACGACGTGTAAGGTAACCAGAATCGGCAGTTTTAAGGGCTGTATCGGCAAGACCTTTACGAGCACCATGTGTAGAGATAAAGTACTCTAACACTGTTAAACCTTCACGGAAACTTGATTTGATCGGTAATTCGATGATACGTCCAGCCGGGTTGGCCATCAGTCCACGCATACCCGCAAGCTGCGTGAAGTTGGAAGCATTACCACGGGCACCGGAGTCACTCATCATGAAGATCGGATTGCGTCGGTCAAGAGATTTCATCAGTTTAGACTGAATAGTATCTTTTGCTGCGCTCCAGATCGAAATGACGCGATCATAACGCTCATCTTCGGTAATTAGACCACGTCTAAATTGTTTTAGGACGTTATCCACTTTTGTTTGAGCTTCCGTAATGATTTCTTGTTTTTCTTTTAATACAACAATATCAGCTACACCAACAGTGATACCTGCTTTTGTCGAATATTTGAATCCAAGATTTTTCATCCGGTCAAGCATTTTAGATGTTTCGGTGATTTTGAAACGTTTAAACACTTCCGCAATGATATTACCAAGAATTTTCTTCTTGAATGGATCAATAGCTGGTTGTGCTTTAATCAATTCAGGGATATTAGCGCCTTTTTCCACGAAATATTTCTCTGGAGTTTTAGTTTCCAAGTTATAACGTGTAGGTTCGTTAATATATGGGAATGATTTTGGCAAAATTTCATTAAAGACCAATTTACCAACGGTAGTGATTAGAAGCTGGCTGTTTTGTTCTTCCGTGAACGTTTCATTATTCAGTGATGATGCATGCACTGCGCAACGAGAATGTAAGTGAACATAACCATTTTGGTATGCAAGCAACGCTTCACTAGTATCTTTAAAGATCATACCTTCACCGATAGCGCCTTCTCTTTCTAATGTTAGGTAGTAGTTACCTAATACCATATCTTGAGAAGGAGTAACGACTGGTTTTCCATCTTTAGGATTCAAGATGTTCTGGGCAGCAAGCATTAGCATACGTGCTTCAGCTTGAGCTTCAGAAGATAAAGGAACGTGGACGGCCATTTGGTCACCATCAAAGTCAGCGTTATATGCTGTACATACTAACGGATGCAAACGAATTGCACGGCCTTCAACCAATGTTGGCTCAAACGCTTGAATACCAAGTCTATGAAGAGTTGGTGCACGGTTAAGTAATACTGGATGCTCCCTAATGACTTCTTCAAGTACATCCCAAATCTCAGGAGATAGTCGTTCAATTTTTCGTTTTGCAGATTTGATGTTATGAGCTAACCCTCTTTGAACAAGTTCCTTCATAACGAATGGTTTGAATAATTCAATCGCCATCTCTTTCGGCAGACCACATTGGTACATTTTCAGGTTAGGACCAACTACGATTACAGAACGACCAGAGTAATCGACACGTTTACCAAGAAGGTTCTGACGGAAACGACCTTGTTTACCTTTTAACATGTGTGATAAAGATTTCAATGGGCGGTTACCCGGGCCAGTTACTGGGCGACCACGACGTCCATTATCGATTAAAGCGTCAACGGCTTCTTGAAGCATACGCTTTTCATTTTGGACGATAATGCTTGGAGCGCCAAGATCAAGCAATCTTTTCAAACGATTGTTACGGTTAATAACACGACGATATAGATCATTTAAGTCAGATGTCGCAAAACGACCGCCATCTAATTGAACCATTGGACGAAGTTCTGGTGGTATAACTGGAAGCACATCAAGAATCATCCATGAAGGCTCGTTACCAGAATTACGGAAGGCTTCTAATACTTCCAAGCGTTTGATTGCACGAGTTCTACGTTGTCCTTGAGCTGTCTTAAGCTCTTCTTTCAACGTTTCTACTTCTTTTTCCGTATCAATGTCTTGTAAAAGTTTTTTAATAGCTTCCGCACCCATTGCAGCTTGGAACTTCTTACCGTATTTTTCACGGTATGTACGATATTCTTTTTCAGAAAGAAGTTGTTTCTTTTCTAAAGTTGTATCGCCAGTTTCAGTTACCACATAAGATGCGAAGTAAATAACTTCTTCTAATGCCCGTGGAGACATATCCAGGACAAGACCCATACGACTCGGAATTCCTTTGAAATACCAAATATGTGAAACTGGTGCTGCCAGCTCAATATGACCCATTCGTTCACGACGGACTTTAGCACGCGTGACTTCAACCCCACAACGGTCACAAACTACGCCTTTATAACGAACACGTTTATATTTACCACAGTGACATTCCCAGTCCTTTTGAGGTCCGAAAATTCTCTCACAGAATAAACCGTCTTTTTCTGGTTTTAACGTACGATAGTTGATTGTTTCTGGTTTTTTAACTTCCCCATGAGACCAAGAACGAATCTTGTCTGGTGAAGCAAGACCAATTTTCATATACTCAAAATTATTAACATCTAACAAGGGGCCTACCTCCCTTTTAATCTCCAGGTTTTACCCTGATTGCCTTCATTCATTCGGGCAATCTAAACCGGATGATGGGTGATTGAATCAATAAGACTCCGACAAGGCAGCAGGATCTTTAAAGAAAAACCTTGCTGCCAGTCAGAGCTGATAATATATAGATTTATTTATTTAAATTATTTACTCTTTTGATGGTGCTCCTGCTTCAGTAGCAACCATATCTTTTGTTTCTGCATCTAGGCTTAATTTGTCTGACTGATTAGGGTCTTCTTCATCTTCTAAATCACGCATTTCAATTTCGCGGTCTTCAGCATTCATGATTTTAACATCTAATCCTAAGCTTTGAAGTTCCTTAATCAATACTTTGAATGACTCAGGGACACCAGGCTCAGGGACATTTTCGCCTTTGACAATCGCTTCGTATGTTTTCACACGGCCCACGACATCATCTGATTTAACGGTAAGGATTTCTTGTAATGTATAAGCAGCTCCATATGCTTCAAGTGCCCATACTTCCATCTCACCAAAACGTTGTCCACCGAATTGCGCTTTACCACCAAGTGGTTGTTGCGTAACAAGGGAGTAAGGTCCAGTTGAACGAGCATGAAGTTTATCATCAACCATATGTGCAAGTTTAATCATGTACATGACACCAACAGACACACGGTTATCGAATGCTTCACCTGAACGGCCATCGTAAAGTACCGTTTTTGCATCACGTGACATGCCAGCTTCTTCGATCGTACTCCAAACGTCTTCCTCAGTAGCTCCATCAAATACCGGTGATGCTACGTGAATGCCTAGTGCACGGGCTGCCATACCTAAGTGAAGCTCAAGTACCTGACCGATATTCATACGGGAAGGTACACCCAGTGGGTTTAACATGATGTCAACCGGTGTTCCATCAGGCATGTAAGGCATATCTTCTTCAGGAAGGATCCTTGAGATTACACCTTTGTTACCATGACGTCCGGCCATTTTATCGCCTTCATGTATTTTACGTTTTTGAACGATATATACACGTGCAAGTTGATTTACACCAGGTGGTAGCTCGTCGCCATCTTCTCTGTTAAACACCTTAACATCGAGGACGATTCCGCCGCCGCCGTGGGGAACACGCAATGATGTATCCCGTACTTCGCGCGCTTTTTCACCAAAGATTGCATGTAAGAGACGTTCTTCCGCCGTTAGTTCCGTTACCCCTTTAGGAGTTACTTTACCTACTAGAAGGTCACCGTCTTTTACTTCAGCACCGACACGGATTATTCCACGCTCATCAAGGTTGCGAAGCGCATCTTCTCCGACGTTCGGAATATCACGAGTGATTTCTTCAGGTCCCAATTTCGTATCGCGAGACTCAGATTCATATTCTTCAATATGGATGGAAGTGTACACATCATCTTTAACTAGACGTTCACTCATGATGATGGCATCTTCATAGTTGTATCCATCCCAAGTCATGAAGGCAACTAATACATTTCGTCCAAGTGCTAATTCACCTTTTTCCATTGAAGGACCATCGGCAAGAATTTCACCTTTGACAACATTGTCACCAACACTAACGATAGGACGTTGGTTATAACACGTTCCTTGGTTAGAACGAATGAATTTTAATAAACGGTATTTATCAAGGTTTCCTTTTACTTGTTGACCGTCAACCTCACTTACCCGGCGTACCCATACTTCACGTGATTCCACGTGTTCGACGATACCAGGGTGTTTACAGATGACAGCTGCCCCAGAGTCTTTCGCTGAAACATATTCCATACCTGTTCCAACTCTTGGTGCCTCTGGTTGTAATAAAGGTACTGCTTGACGTTGCATGTTCGCTCCCATTAGGGCACGGTTGGAGTCATCATTTTCCAAGAAAGGAATACATGCTGTCGCTGCAGATACGACTTGTTTAGGCGATACGTCCATATAATCTACGCGGTCACGCGGAACAACGGTATTTTCACCGCGAAAACGTGCAACAACCATATCATCAAGGAATGTTCCATCATCGGATAGACGAACATTCGCTTGGGCAACTACGTAGTTATCTTCTTCATCAGCCGTTAAGTAATCTATTTTGCTCGTAATTTTCCCTGTCTCATGGTCAACACGTCGGTATGGTGTTTCAATGAATCCATAAGGGTTAACCTTTGCAAAACTTGATAGGGAGTTAATCAATCCAATATTCGGTCCCTCAGGCGTTTCAATCGGACACATACGGCCATAGTGGGAGTAATGAACGTCACGTACTTCGAAACCAGCACGCTCACGAGTCAAACCACCAGGTCCCAATGCAGATAGACGACGTTTATGCGTCAATTCGGCCAATGGGTTCGTTTGGTCCATGAATTGTGAAAGCTGTGAGCTACCAAAGAATTCTTTAATGGATGCTATAACAGGACGAATGTTAATCAATTGCTGTGGAGTGATCGTATTCGTGTCTTGAATAGACATTCTTTCACGCACGACACGCTCCATACGAGATAAACCAATTCTGAATTGGTTTTGCAGCAATTCACCAACGGAACGCAGACGACGATTTCCTAGATGGTCAATATCATCTGTAATTCCCACGCCATGAAGCAAGTTAAAGAAATAGCTAATAGAAGAGATGATATCAGCTGGAGTAATGTTTTTAACCTGATCGGTTACATACGCATTACCAATGATATTGATCACTTTTTCGCCTTCAGCGTCATTTGGAGCAAAGACTTTGATTGGTTGAAGAAGGGTTTCTTCTTCTACTACGCCACCAGACGGGTGGAACGTTTTAAAACCGATTCCTGCTTCAAGATGAGGCAGAATTTTATCAAGTGTCCTTCTATCAAGCAAAGTACCCTTTTCGACAATGATTTCCCCTGTTTCAGGATCGATTAAAGTCTCGGCGATCTTTTGTCCGAATAGACGATTCTTGATATGCAGTTTTTTGTTGATTTTATAGCGTCCTACGTTAGCTAGATCATAACGTTTTGGATCGAAAAAGCGGGATACTAGTAGACTTTTCGCGTTATCGACTGTAGGTGGTTCACCCGGGCGAAGACGTTCATAGATTTCTAGCAATGCTTTTTCTACACTCTCCGTGTTGTCTTTTTCAAGAGTGTTGCGAAGATACTCATTATCACCGATTAAATCAATGATCTCTTGATCAGTTCCAAAGCCCAATGCACGCATCAATACCGTGATAGGTAATTTCCTAGTGCGGTCGATTCGAACATAAACTACATCCTTGGCATCTGTCTCATATTCAAGCCATGCACCACGGTTAGGAATAACGGTCGCAGAGAAACCTAGCTTACCGTTCTTATCCATTTTCCCATTATAGTAAACACTCGGTGAGCGCACTAATTGGGATACGATTACACGTTCAGCACCATTGATGACAAACGTGCCCGTTTCAGTCATAAGTGGGAAGTCACCCATGAATACATCTTGGTCTTTTACTTCCCCTGTTTCTTTGTTAACAAGACGCACTTTCACACGAAGCGGTGCAGAATACGTAACATCGCGTTCTTTTGTTTCTTCAACAGAATACTTCGGTTCAGCAAGGCTGTAATCGATGAATTCTAATGACAAATTACCTGTAAAATCCTCAATAGGAGAAATGTCCTGGAACATTTCTTTTAAACCTACATCTAAAAACCATTGATAAGAAGCCGTTTGAATTTCAATCAGATTCGGAAGATCCAAAACCTCACTGATTCTTGCATAACTTCTACGTTGGCGGTGTCGTCCATACTGAACAAGTTGACCTGTCAACTGATTCACCCCTTAAATCAAGCGTTATAAGGATCTATTTGCCACGGAAAAAAGCAATCTAATCCATAGACAAAAAGAAAATGGTTTTTATTTTAAAAACCACTATTTCTCATAAAACGAACTATTATTTATATATTTTTCCCATATTATCCATCGGTTATACACCAATGGTATAAAAATTGCATAGTAACGGAATTATATATATGCATTTTATAATACTAACATAGCGAAAATTTAGAGTCAAACTTTTTTGGATAATAGTATGTAGTAGCCTTTTTTCTTTACAGCCACTTCGACATTACCAAATAACAGCTCTAGTTTATCCATGGCGGAAGGAGCGCCTTGCTTTTTTTGAATGACAACCCATAGTTCTCCACCAGTCACCAAACTTCGATAACTTTCTTCTAGAATTTCGTGGACTACACTTTTACCTGCGCGAATGGGAGGGTTCGTAAGAATTGCAGCGAATTGTTTAGATCCTACCTTTTCAAAACGGTCGCTTTCGTACACTTTAACATTAGCGATTCCGTTTGTAGCGGCATTTTCCTTCGATAATTCAACTGCCCGGCTATTTATATCTATCATTTCTACCGTTCTTTCGGGATAAGCCGCAGCAATTGATATTCCAATGGGGCCATAACCGCAACCAACATCAAGAATATTCCCTTTTACAGCTTTATTAAGATTGAAGGATTCTATCAAAAGACGAGAACCAAAATCAACTTCTTTTTTTGAAAAAACACCATTATCACTTTTAAAGTGGAATGTGCGTCCTTTTAATACAAAATCCCAAAATTTAGGATTGCTTTCGACATCCGGTTTTTGTGAGTAGTAATGCTCTGTCAGAGTCATCTCCCCCTATCAGAAAGGAATATTGAAGATTTAACGAGAGAAGAGATATGAAGAATGGATACTTACCTGTCATAAAGTTTGTACATCTTTACTAAATCGTCTACCATTTTTCTTTAAAAATGAAGAGAAAAAAGCTCGCCAGTGATAGCGAGCTTTTTGTTTATGCAAGATTACTTAACTTCAACGCCAGCTCCAACTTCTTCAAGTTTAGCTTTAAGTTCTTCAGCTTCCTCTTTAGAAACGCCTTCTTTGATTGCTTTTGGAGTGTTATCAACAACTTCTTTCGCTTCTTTAAGTCCAAGACCAGTTGCTTCACGAACAGCTTTGATAACTTTGATTTTTGAATCTCCAGCAGATGTAAGAACTACATCAAACTCAGTTTTTTCTTCAGCAGCAGCGCCACCAGCAGCAGCTACAGCTACAGGTGCAGCAGCAGTTACGCCAAATTCTTCTTCGATTGCTTTTACAAGGTCGTTTAATTCTAAAACAGTCATGTTTTTAACTGCTTCAATGATTTGATCTTTAGTCATTGTTATTTCCTCCTCGAAATGGTTGGTTTTTTTTTTGAATCAATAGGCAAGATAAGCGGTTAGCTTACGCGCCTTGTTCTTCTTTTTGTTCTGCAACTGCTTTTGTAGCAAGAGCAAGACCGCGCATAGGTGCTTGTAGCACACTTAGCAACATTGAAAGTAGGCCTTCGCGTGAAGGTAGTTCTGCAAGAGCTTTAATGTCTTCAGCAGATGCTACGTTTCCTTCGATAACTCCAGCTTTGATTTCTAACGCTTCATGTTTTTTCGCAAAATCGTTAAGGATTTTAGCTGGCGCAATAACATCTTCATTTGAGAATGCAATTGCGTTTGGTCCTGTTAAAGATTCGTTTAAAGAGCTAAGTTCAGCACTTTCAGCAGCACGACGAGTTAAAGAGTTTTTGTAAACCTTGAACTCAACGCCAGCATCACGAAGTTGCTTACGAAGTTCTGTTAATTCAGCAACAGTCAATCCACGGTAGTCAACAACAACTGTGGATTTGCTAGCTGTTAATTTACCAGTAATCTCAGCAACGATAGTTTGCTTTTGTTCAATAATTGCGTTCATCCTTACACCTCCTGTAGATTTGCTTGAAAACATTTATACCGTTTCAAAGAAAAAGCCTTCATCTCTAATACAGACATGAAGGCAGTAATTTCAAAGGTCATAGTCAACGACTATTTTTATCGAATTACCTCGGCAGGGAATTAAGCTCTTGTGGAGCACCTACTGTCTTCGGTACAAATGATATTCATTTATCACAACAAAACATATTATAACAACAATAGTTTTGGAATGTCAAATTATTTATTGAAAGAAGAAGAATCAACTTTCACACCAGGGCCCATTGTAGTCGTTACAGAAATATTCTTCATGTAAGTTCCTTTAGCAGCCGCAGGTTTAACTTTCATTAATGTATCAAAGATAGTAGTGAAGTTTTCCACTAGTTTAGCATCTTCGAAAGATACTTTACCGATTGGAGCATGGACGTTACCAGCTTTATCTACGCGGTATTCAACTTTACCTGCTTTGATCTCATTAACAGCTTTTGTTACATCAAATGTAACTGTGCCAGTTTTAGGGTTTGGCATTAAGCCTTTAGGTCCTAATACGCGACCAAGTTTACCAACTTCACCCATCATATCAGGAGTCGCAACGATTACGTCGAATTCGAACCATCCTTGTTGGATTTTGTTGATGTAGTCAGATTCGCCAACGAAGTCAGCACCAGCAGCTTCAGCTTCTTTTGCTTTTTCGCCTTTTGCGAATACTAATACGCGTTGAGTTTTACCAGTTCCGTTCGGAAGCACAACTGCTCCACGAATTTGTTGGTCAGCTTTCTTAGGGTCTACACCCAAACGGAAAGCAACTTCAACAGTCGCATCGAATTTTGTGAAGTTTGCTTTTTTAACAACTTCAATCGCTTCAGTTACAGCGTATGCTTTTGAAACTTCAACAAGCTTAGCTGCTTCAAGATACTTTTTACCTTTTTTAGCCATGATATAAATCCTCCTAAATTGTGGTTTTAACGGAATTACCTCCCACGAATAAAGGTTGCGAGTATCAATCGCAACCCCGTAGAAACAAATAACAATTACATGGATTAGTCTTCGATGACAATACCCATGCTGCGAGCAGTACCTTCAACCATACGCATTGCAGCTTCAACGTTTGCAGCGTTTAGGTCAGGCATTTTAGTTTCAGCAATCTCGCGCACTTGATCACGCTTGACTGTAGCAACTTTTTTACGGTTAGGTTCACCAGAACCAGACTCGATACCTGCTGCTTTCTTAAGTAGTACTGCAGCGGGTGGAGTTTTTGTAATGAATGTAAATGAACGGTCTTCAAATACCGTGATTTCAACAGGAATAATTAGACCAGCTTGGTCTGCTGTACGAGCGTTGAACTCCTTACAGAATCCCATGATGTTTACACCAGCTTGACCTAATGCAGGACCAACCGGCGGTGCAGGATTCGCTTTACCAGCAGGAATTTGCAATTTAACCATTTTAATTACTTTTTTAGCCACGAGACACACCTCCTTATAAGTCCGTGATGTGGTAATAGGGATATACCCTCCCACTCATCTTGAATTCTTTATATTAATAAAGAATACTTGTATCGTTGAGGCCTAAAAATTTGAAACATACTGACCTTTGAAATTTTACCACTTCCAAAAGGCTTTTTCAAGTTTTTTTCCGTTTATAATTTTTCCACTTGATTAAAGTCTAGTTCTACCGGCGTATCGCGGCCGAACATATTAACAAGAACTCGGACTTTTCCTTTATCTGTATCAAGTTCTTCGATAGGCCCAGCAAATGTTGCAAATGGTCCTTCTTTCACTTGAACAGTGTCGCCGACTTCAAAGTCGATGTCAAATTTACTTTCGTCAACACCCATGCGTTTAAGGACAACTTCTATTTCTTCATCAAGCAGTGCTGTCGGTTTAGATCCCGCTCCTGATGAACCTACGAAACCTGTTACACCAGGTGTATTGCGGACTACATACCAAGAATCATCGGTCATGATAATTTCTACCAGTACATATCCTGGGAAAACCTTTTTCTTCGTTACTTTCGTTTTGCCATCTTTGACTTCGGTTTCTTCTTCTTCAGGAACTACTACGCGGAAGATTCTATCTTCCATCCCCATTGTTTCAACACGCTTCTCCAGATTGGCCTTTACCTTGTTTTCATAACCTGAATAGGTGTGAACTACATACCAATTCTTTTCCATTTTTTAGGACTGTGACGTCCTTCCCTCCCTGCAATCAATCATTTTCTTTATGAAACTTTATTTTCTAACGATCTAGCCAAAATTAACATCCTGCACTATCCCGACTTGTCTAAAGAATAACAGCAATGCTAGAGTTTGAACTTTTTCTTAAAAAAGACAAATTAAAAAACCCGTTTCCGGGCTTTTCTGCTGACACATATTATTCTATCACTATTATACCTTATTTTCGAATCTCTTATTCAATAACTAAGCGAATTAATTCGGAAATGCCCATATCGACCACTAAAAAGAATAAAGCCATAAACAACACAGTCGTCACTACAACGATTGTATATTTGGTTAATTCTTTACGTTTTGGCCAGCTTACTTTACGCATTTCACGAGTGACTCCGCTGAAAAATTCGGTTAAGCGTTTCATGAATGTATCCTCCAAGCATTAGACTGCTTCTGTCAATCTATTTATAAAACGGTTATTTTGTTTCCCTATGATTCGTATGTGAATTACAGGTGCTGCAAAATTTCTTTAATTCTAGTCGTTCAGCGTTGTTTGACTTATTGCTTTCATAATTATAATTTCTTGAACCACAATCGGTGCAAGCTAGTGTGATTTTCTTTTGCAATTGATACACCTATCCTATCTACTATTTCCATAAAACCTTATCACGGCTGGCTTTTATTGTCAATAACAAGGTGAGGCCACCTAAGTCCATGTCAACTCTATCAGCCTATGTCTACCATAAGTGAATGCATCATCCAAGTGGAGTTAGTGTCAGATGAAATAAAGCGGAAAAGGCGGAGGGACTATAAACTGATCTCCCTTACTTCCAGATAACGCTCGAGCTTTCTTTTCACCCTCTGGAGGGCATTATCGATTGACTTCACATGACGATTCAACTCTTCTGAGATTTCCTGATAGGTTTGCCCATCTAAATAAAGGGCTAATACCTTTCTTTCCAAATCGCTCAGCAGCTCGGCCATTTTCAATTCGATATCGTCAAACTCTTCTTTATTGATAATCAGTTCTTCTGGGTCTAATACCTTCGTACCCGATATAATATCCATGAGAGTACGGTCGGACTCCTCATCATAAATGGGCTTGTCCAGGGAAACATAGGAATTGAGCGGAATATGCTTTTGACGTGTTGCTGTTTTAATAGCGGTAATGATCTGTCTCGTAATACATAATTCGGCAAATGCTTTAAAAGAAGAAAGCTTATCGCCTTTAAAATCACGGACAGCCTTATACAAACCAATCATGCCTTCTTGAACGATGTCTTCCTTATCTGCACCTATTAAAAAATATGTCCTTGCCTTCGCTCTTACAAAATTACGATACTTTTGAATCAGATAATCCAGTGCTTCACTGTCTCCAGTGTGTACTAACTCAATTAATTCTTCATCATCGAACTGCAGATACTTTTCGTTCAGTTTCATACCGAAATTGAGACCCAAATTATATCCCCCTGACCTGACTCAGATAGAAATATTATACAGCAGGTAAAAAATACCCGTCAATGGTTCAAATTTTCCCCCGACGCCATTTTTCGAATATTTCCGCTACTTCTTCACTTAAAGGAATTTTAGCCGTAGGTTTTACCGCCGCTGTTTTTTGGACATCTTTTTTTATTTCTCCCTGAATTTCCTCCATATCCATTAGCAGTTCACGGGCAGATTTCCTTAGGGCCCCTTGGCCAAAGATGACCCATTGCTCCGTAAAGTCTGAAGTAGCCACTTGAATCTGCGTCTTGATATTATTCAGTTCAATCGCCATCTTTTCTATTCTCTCATCGGCTGTTTCATTTTCTTTCGTGAAAATTACGTCGACTTTATGATTCTTGAAAATACGGGCTATCCCCTGGACATATTGGGCATCGAATACGACAATGACCCGGGACCCAGTAAACGCCTGATATTCCGCCATCATTTCTATCAGTCTGTCTCTTGCTGCAGCAAGGTCTCTTTCTTTCAATTCTCTCAGTTCCGGCCAGGCTCCAATAATGTTGTAACCGTCCACTAACAGAATATTCATCTCATTATTGCCCTAGAGGGTTTCTTTTTCTGTAGACCTCATACATCAATAAACCTGCTGCCACCGATGCATTTAATGATGTTACTTTCCCGGCCATAGGAAGACGAATTAGAAAATCACATTTTTCTTTCATTAACCGTGCCATTCCCTTGCCTTCACTTCCAATAACAAGGCCAATAGGCATATTCCCGTCCATGTTCCGGTAATCATCGCTACCTTTCGCATCGGTACCCACAATCCAGACACCGCGTTCTTTTAACTCTTCGACTGCTCTTGCCAAATTCGTGACCCGTGCAACCGGAATATACTCAATGGCCCCTGTCGATGCTTTCGCAACCGTTGCCGTTAAACCAACTGCTCTACGCTTTGGAATGATGATTCCGTGAGCTCCGACCGCATCCGCTGTTCTCATGATTGACCCTAGATTATGTGGATCTTCTACTTCATCCAGAATCATGAAGAAGGGAGCCTCATCCCGTTCAGCCGCTTTGGCAAATAAATCGTCCAACTCTACATAATCGTAAGCTGCGACTTGCGCTACGACTCCTTGATGGATACCTTCTACCATTTGGTCTATTTTTTTCTTAGGTACGATTTGTACGAATACCTTTTTTTCTTTTGCAAGTCCGATTAGCGGAAGCATGGACCCTTTCTGTGAGCCCTCTGATATCCAAATTTTATTAATATCCCGTTCGGAGCGAAGTGCTTCCAAGACGGGGTTTCTTCCAATGATAAATTCTTCACTCATGGGTTATTTCCCCTTTTCTTCTTCAATGAATTGAATTGATTTTTCAACAAGGTCTTCCATTCTTTCTATTCGGCCGGATAAATACAGAAAGCCCATAAGCGCCTCAAAGGCAGTGCTATACCGATATGTTTGCACATCTGTATTCTTCGGAACCGACCCGGACTTCGCATTACGACCTCTACGGACGACAGCGGTCTCTTCTTCTGATAACCAACCTGACTCTAGAAAAAAGTGAATGATTTTGCTCTGCGCTTTAGCCGATACAAAAGATGTCGCTTTTTTATGAAGCAGATTAGGCTTAACTGCCCCGTTTTGAATAAGGTGATGCCGTATGTAGGTTTCGTATACGGCATCTCCCATATAGGCTAGAGCAAGACTATTTAACATTTTTTCGTCTACCTTATTATCATATTGAAGCATCTGTTACCCTCTTTTCCATCTTGTACCTTGAGGGGTATCCTCTAATATAATGTTCATGCTCTTTAGACGATCACGAATCTCATCAGACAACCCAAAGTTACGGTCTTTCCTAGCTTGAATCCTTTGTTGAATTAAACTCTCGATTTCCTCGTCCAGTAATCCCTCTTCCTCTTCAAGGGAAAAGCCCAGGACGGAGAGTAGATTTTGGAATTCACCAAGAAAAGCTTTAATGACTTCCTGGTTAGTATTCTTCTCCATCAAGTAATAATTCGCTTGCTTAGACAGTTCAAAAAGAATGGATATCGCGTTCGCCGTATTGAAATCATCGTCCATTTCCTTAATGAATTGTTCGTGCAGTTCATCGATTTTCTGCAACCATACCTCATTATTTTCTGTTAACCCATCGCTTACTTGAAGGCGATGTTTCAGGTTTTGATAGGATGTTTTCAAGCGATCGAGAGCAGCCGTTACATTTTCAAGCACTTCTTCACTATAATTGATTGGATGACGATAATGTACGGATAACATGAAGAAACGCAATACTTGTGGGTCATACTTCTGTATGATGTCATGAACAAGAATAAAATTGCCTAATGACTTCGACATTTTTTCATTATCAATATTGATGTATCCATTGTGCATCCAATAATTCGCAAAGGATTTTCCCGTTAACGCCTCGGATTGTGCAATTTCATTTTCATGATGGGGAAAAGCTAAATCCTGACCGCCTGCATGGATATCAATCGTATCACCAAGGTACTTCTTAACCATCGCTGAGCATTCTATATGCCAGCCAGGGCGCCCCATCCCCCATGGGCTTTCCCAAGAAATTTCGCCAGCCTTCGCCGCTTTCCAGAGGGCAAAGTCAAGTGCATCCTGCTTCTTCTCGCCGACTTCAATACGAGCTCCGACCCGCAGTTCATCAATGGATTGATGAGACAACTTCCCATACCCATCGAATTTACGAGTGCGAAAATACACATCCCCTTCAGATTCATACGCATAGCCTTTTTCAATCAACGTCGAAATGAATTCAATGATTGTATCCATGTTTTCCATTACGGTTGGATGTTCATCCGCTTTTTTGCAACCTAGAGCAGAAACATCTTCAAAATACGCTTGAATAAAACGCTCTGAGATGGTTGGGACATCCTCCCCTAGTTCTTTGGCAGCTCGAATTAGCTTATCATCAACATCCGTGAAATTCGAAACGAAATGCACATCGTATCCTCTATACTCCAAGTATCTTCTCACGGTATCGAATACGATTGCTGGCCTAGCATTCCCAATATGAATGTAGTTATAGACTGTAGGCCCGCATACATACATTTTCACTTTTCCTTCTTCCATCGGTACGAAGGTTTCCTTCTGTCTAGTCGCTGTGTTATATATTTTTATCGCCATTTTTATAAACTCCTTTCTTCCTGCTTCCATTTTGCTAACTCTGTTTTCAAAGCATGAATTTCCCTATCCATTTCCTTTAGACGGTCAGCAATTGGATCAGGAAGATCTGAATGATTAAAATCTTTCTTGATTTTTATGCCATCTTGAATGACGACTTTTCCAGGAATGCCAACCACCGTTGAATTAGCGGGCACTTCCTTTAAAACGACCGAGCCTGCACCAATTTTGGAATTTTCACCGACGGTAATCGAGCCAAGCACTTTGGCTCCCGTGGCAATCAATACGTTATCTTTTATCGTAGGATGACGTTTGCCTTTTTCCTTTCCCGTTCCTCCAAGTGTCACTCCTTGGAAGACAGAGACATTGTCACCAATCTCGCATGTCTCACCAATGACAATCCCCATCCCATGATCGATGAAGAAACGACGACCTATTGTAGCCCCGGGGTGAATCTCAACCCCGGTAAAAAACCGACTGATTTGTGATACACTTCTGGCCAGGAAAAAGAACTTTTTCTTGTATAGTACATGAGCCATCCGATGACTCCATATTGCATGCAACCCTGCATACGTTAAAATAACTTCTAAATAGCTACGCGCTGCAGGATCCTGTTCAAAAACCACTTCGATATCCTCTTTAAACATCTTTAACATGATGATTCCCCCCTATGCTATATCCTTTTAGTCATCCCTTATTTTAAAGCATATAAAAAAGCGCCTCTGTCCAAATAGACAGAGACGCTTTGAAGCGCGGTTCCACTCTGTTTGGAATGAATAGCAGGACCAAAGGCCAACTTGTTCCATTCCCAACTTTTATCCTGTAACGGAGGACATTCCGCCTATGCCTACTAGAGGTTAGTTCAGCAAAGGACTCAAGGGTGCATTTCGGAAAACGAGAGGCTTGAACCATTTTCAGCAGGTTATGGTTCTCTCTAATAAGCTTCGTTTACTTACTTCTCCCTATCTACGCGTTCTTTTGTAAGATTATTAATTACTATATTACATTTTTGTCTAATTGTTAATATTAAATACTTAGAATGCGTTGTTTAATTTTTTCTTTGCCCAGTAGGGAAATCGCTTTTGGTAGGTCAGGACCATGAGTTTGACCAGTCACCGCCGCACGGATTGGCATGAATAACTTTTTACCCTTATGTCCTGTGCTTTTTTGTACCGCTTTGATCGATTTCTTGATTTCGTCAGCTTTAAATTCCTCAAGCCCTTCTATTTCTTTAAGGAAGGCTTCCATGACTTCAGGTACTTGTTCCTCCGCTAGGACTTCTTTCGCTTCAGGCTCATATTCAAGATCATCTTTGAAGAATAGTTCGGAAAGTTCAACGATTTCCGCCCCATAACTCATCTGTTCTTGATAAAGAGAAACTAGACCACGCACCCACTCTTCTTCTTCCGGAGAACGTGTTTCAGAAATCTTGCCGGCCTTCACTAGGTGAGGGATGGACAATTGCACTGCACGTTCCTCATCCAATTGCTTCACATACTGATTATTCATCCAAGTGAGTTTTTGCTTATCGAATAGGGCCGGTGATTTAGATAGACGGTCCGCTTCGAAAAGTTTAATGAACTCTTCCTTAGGGAAGATCTCTTCCTCGCCGCCTGGTGACCATCCAAGTAAAGCAATGAAGTTGAATAAAGCTTCAGGCAAGTAACCCAACTCTTCATATTGTTCGATGAATTGGATAATTGATTCATCACGCTTACTTAATTTTTTCCGGCTTTCATTGACGATCAACGTCATGTGTCCGAACACAGGAGGCTCCCACCCGAATGCTTCATAAATCATTAATTGCTTAGGTGTATTAGAAATATGGTCATCACCGCGAAGTACATGCGAAATCTTCATTAGGTGGTCATCGACCGCTACCGCAAAGTTATACGTCGGGATTCCATCTTTTTTGATAATGACAAAATCGCCAAAGCCATCCGTCTCAAATGAAACATCATCCTTAACCATATCTTTGAAAGTAAGGACTCTGCCCGAAGGAACGGCGAATCGAATACTCGGTTTTCTGCCTTCAGCCTCTAGTTTTGCTTGATCTTCCGCTGTTAAATGACGACACTTACCAGAATACTTGGGTGTTTCGTTCCTTTCAACCTGTCCTTCACGTTCTGCTTCAAGCTCTTCTTCCGTACAATAGCATTTATAAGCCAACCCTTTGTCAAGAAGCTCTTGGTACAACCCTTGATAAATGTCGTTCCGCTCTGATTGACGATACGGTGCGAACTCCCCGCCAATATCAACGCCTTCATCCCAATCCATTCCAAGCCATTTTAAATACTTCAGTTGGCTTTCTTCTCCGCCCTCTATATTTCTTTTTTTGTCAGTATCTTCAATGCGGATAATGAATTTTCCACCATTATGACGTGCATACAGATAATTAAATAAAGCAGTCCTCGCATTTCCTATATGTAAATGTCCAGTCGGACTTGGTGCATAGCGAACTCGAATATCGCTGTTCATGATATATATAGACCTCCCAGTCTCTCTTTTCTTCGTTTTATTTTACCATTTAACCTCAAGGGAATAAAGGTTTCCACCTAAACGACAATCAGTTAGTTTTAACCAACAAGACAACAGCCTGTGCTGCGATTCCCTCGCTTCTGCCCGTGAATCCAAGTTTCTCGGTCGTAGTCGCCTTCACATTGATTTGATCCACTGAAGCATCTAAAAGCTCTGCTATCCTTACACGCATTTCTTCAATATACGGCGCCATTTTAGGGCTTTGGGCAATAATTGTACAGTCTGCATTACCCAACTCATAACCTTCTTTTTTGACGATTGCCCAAATATACTGCAATAACTTAGCGGAATCAGCATCCTTAAATTCCGGATCGGTATCCGGAAAATGCTTGCCGATATCACCTGCACCAATTGCACCCAAACAAGCATCTGCAACCGTATGTAGCAATACATCAGCATCTGAATGCCCAAGTAACCCTTTCTCATGCGGGATTGTTATCCCTCCAATTATTAAAGGCCTACCTTCAACTAGCTGATGTACGTCATATCCCTGGCCAATTCGAAACATCTCATTCTCCCCTATCTTCACTTTTCAAGTTGTTGTTTATGTAAAATCGCGTCCGCAAAATATAAATCTTCCTGAGTCGTAATCTTAATATTATCATAATTGCCTTCAATAATGACTACCTGTTCATCGATCCGTTCTAGCAAGCTTGAATCATCCGTACCTAAATACGACTCCGCTTCCGCTTTTTCATGGGCGTTAATTAATATGGATGCACGAAAAGCTTGTGGTGTCTGTACCGCCCACAAGCTTGATCGTTCCACTGTTTCCGTGACTGACCTGTCATTTGCTTTTTTAATCGTATCCTTTACGGGGACTGCAATGATGGCTCCACCATGGAGACTGGCTGCGGACGTTAATTCACTAATTTGCTCTTGGGCGATAAAAGGACGTGCCCCGTCATGGACTAGAATTATCTCTTCCCTCACATACTTCAATGCATTATGGACGCTCTGTTGACGTTCCTTACCACCTTCAACGAGTTTCTTGACCTTCTTAAATCCGAAGGAAGCCACCATTTCCTTGAAGTAATCCTCTTCTGTTGGGTTTATCGAAAGGAAAATACCCCGGCAGTTTGGATCCTCTTCAAAGACACGAAGGGTGTAGACAATGATCGGGGTACCCGATAGTTCAATAAAAAGCTTGTTCTTGCCGGCCTTCATTCTCTTTCCTTGTCCGGCTGCAGGTATCACTACTTCATAAAACATAACGGTTTCTCCTACTCTTCTTTATAATGCTTTTTCTAATAGTTTAGGTTTAGCAAAGATCATCCGACCCGCTGATGTTTGAAGAACGCTTGTCACAAGGACATCAATACGTTTTCCAATATAATCGCGTCCGCCTTCGACAACGATCATCGTCCCATCATCCAAATAGGCAACACCTTGATTTTGCTCTTTCCCATCCTTAATCACCTGTACATTCATTTCTTCCCCGGGTAGTACGACGGGTTTTACGGCGTTCGCTAAGTCATTTATATTGAGGACCGCTACATTTTGGAACTCGCATACTTTATTTAAATTGAAATCATTAGTGACCACCATGCCACCTGAAATCTTGGCAAGCTTCACTAATTTACTATCGACTTCCTGGATGTCTTCGAAATCCCCTTCGTACATCTCCACTTTAATCGGAAGGTCTCTTTGAATCCTATTCAGGATATCCAAGCCCCTTCGACCCCGGTTTCTTTTCAAGGCATCAGAGGAATCCGCAATGTGTTGAAGCTCATTTAATACAAACTGAGGTATCACGATGGTTCCTTCGAGGAAGCCGGTCTGACAAATATCCGCAATTCTCCCATCAATGATAACGCTTGTATCGAGGATCTTCAACCGTTTGCTGTAGCCTTCCTCATCCTCTTCGGCCATTTCCCCGTCAGAGGCTTTTTTCTTATTGTTTTTGGAGAAAAGATTCAGCAGTTCATCACGCTTTTTAAAACCGACCTGAAATCCAAGGTATCCAAATAAAAGCGTAAGAATAATAGGCACGACTGTATTTAAAATGGGGACTCGAATCGCACTGAAGGCTGACCCTACTAAAAACGCCGCAAGCAGGCCAACTAAAAGGCCCACACTTCCAAAAATTATATCGGTAATTGGAAACTTAACCAGTTGTTCTTCTGACCACTTCATAAAATAGACCACATGATCTACTGCCCAAAAAGTAATAAGATAAAAGATAATAGCACCCAACAGTACACTAACATAAGGATTGTTTAATAAAGCAATATCATCTGCATGGACAACACTTAATAATTCAGGAATAAGTAGCATACCAAGTGTCCCACCAATTATTAAGAAACATGCCTGTATAATGCGTTTTAACATTCCCTTTCACCTCCCTCTTCTCATTATTGACCAATCCAAAAAAAATGAAACCATTGAAAATTCGTTTTCACTATATATCAAGAAATTCCCTGAAGGACTCCTGTGATGTATCCATATTGTCCCTTCTCTTTATCGTAATTTTAGCCTAGCATCCTGGGTTTTGGGTGTCAAAAATAAACACTATTCAATTTCAAGCTAAAATAGGAAAATTTAGAAAGTGGTGGATCGCTTTACATCCTTCGATTAGTGACAAGTTGATTTTTTAATATCCGAAGACCCTCTCTAATTTTATTCGCACGAACTTCCCCAATTCCTTCCACTTCATCAAGTTGCTCAACCGTCGCCTTATTGATTTCTTTAAAGCAATCAAATTGTTTCACTAGATTATCGATGATCAGACCTGGTAATCGGGGGATTTTATGAAGGATTCGGTACCCCCTGGCATGGACAGGGGCATCTACATGAATATGACCCTGGTACCCCAGTATCTTCAGCAGGATGCTCTCATCTAGCTTTTCCTGCATGGCAAGTTCCTGAAGGCGAAGAATGGTTTCCTCCGGATTATCTTCCTTATTGGACGAGTAATCTTTGATAAGCCATTTTCCTTCTGTTTCGATATCTGCTAATATCTCATTCATCTGCAGGCGAATCAGCCTACCTTCTGTACCCAGTTCATTGAGGTATGTCAGTAACTCCGCTTTGATTCGAAGAACCATCACGTACCGGTGGAACACTTGCAAAAGATCCTCGTACGTTACTATTTCCTCGAATTCGAGGGCTCCCAATACCGAAATGCTCTGCTGTAGCACGACCTTATACTTTTCCAGGGTCTGGATGGCCAGATTGGCTTTCGCGAGGATGACTCCTATATCTTTAAGGGCATATCGAAAATTCCCCTGGTATAGGGTGATAACAGTCCTCCGCTGAGAAATGGCAATCACTAATGATTTCGTCTCCCTCGCTACCCTTTCCGCTGTTCGATGCCTCATGCCGGTCTCTGTAGATGGCGCACTATTATCCGGGACCAATTGTGCATTGGCAAAAATGATTTTGTCGGCCTTCTCGTTCAAAATGATGGCTCCATCCATTTTTGCCAACTCATATAATGTACTTGGGGTACAGGCACAGTTAATTTGGAAACCACCATCCACAATCGCTCGTACCTTTTCGTTGTACCCCACAACAATCAATCCACCCGTATTCGCCCTTAATACATTTTCAATTCCTTCTCGAAGAGGTGTGCCTGGGGCCACAATTTGCAAAATCTCCAACTTTGTTTTCTCATACCCTTTTTTCTCTGTCATCCTTAACCCCCTAGCGTATGGTGAAGCGCCTCAGAAACTGATGAAACCCCAATGATTTTGATGCCTTTTGGAGCAGTCCAGCCACCTATATTATTGGCTGGGATGATGACCCGTTCAAATCCGAGCTTCGCTGCCTCCTGAACTCGTTGTTCAATCCGGGAGACCCTTCTAACTTCCCCCGTCAACCCCACTTCACCAATAATGCAATCAGCTGGATTCGTGGACTTGTCACGGAAACTTGATGCAATACTAATGGCAACTGCCAGATCTATGGCTGGTTCATCCAATTTAACGCCCCCCGCGACTTTTAGGTACGCATCTTGGTTTTGCAGGAGCAAACCGACTCTCTTTTCTAAAACTGCCATTAAAAGTGAAACTCGGTTATGGTCAATTCCAGTGGCCATTCTCCTTGGGTTTCCGAAACTAGTCGGTGATATCAGGGCTTGTATTTCGACAAGTACTGGTCTTGTCCCCTCCATCGAGGCGACAACGGTCGATCCTGAAGCACCTTGGGAACGCTCCTCAAGGAAGATTTCCGATGGATTCGCCACTTCTTCCAAACCATGTTCCTTCATCTCAAAAATGCCCATTTCATTTGTCGAACCGAATCGATTCTTGACTGCACGGATTATCCGATATGTATGGTGTCTTTCTCCCTCAAAATATAAAACGGTATCCACCATATGTTCAAGCAGACGAGGTCCGGCAATCGCCCCTTCTTTTGTAACATGTCCCACGATAAAAATGGCAATTCCATTGGTCTTGGCAATGCGCATTAAAGAAGATGTACATTCCCTCACTTGGGAAACGCTTCCCGGGGCTGAAGTCACTTCCGAATGGTACACGGTTTGAATGGAATCAATGATGACCAGGTCTGGCTTTACCTCTTGGATGGCCTGCTGGATATAGTCCATATCGGTCTCGGCATACACCAATAAGTTCTCCGACATCGCTCCTAACCGATCCGCTCTTAACTTCGTTTGTTTGATGGATTCTTCCCCAGAAATATATAATACTTTCTTCTGTTTATGAGCTAATTGTGCAGACACTTGCAAAAGGAGTGTTGATTTGCCTATCCCCGGGTCTCCGCCGATCAATACAAGTGATCCTTGGACAATACCACCGCCAAGTGCACGATTCAATTCTGCCAAATCCGTCGTAATGCGTGGTTCTTTGTCCGACTGAATGGTTGTGATGGGTGTCGCCTTCTCATGCTCTGCAGATCCCCTCACTTCTGAATGGGTAAATGCTCCCTTTCGAGCTGGCTTAACAATCTCCGTCTCTTCAACCATCTTGTTCCATTCCCCGCATCCAGGGCATTTTCCCATCCATTTTGCTGACTCATACCCACAAGATTGACACATGAATTTCGTTTTCTTTTTTGCTGCCATAGTAACTCCTCTTTCTCATAATACTCATGTAAAAGATATTATATATTGGTTTTATTTAATCCTTCTTATTTAAAGTTATTAAGAAATTTATTTTTACTCTCTATTCGATTCATCTTATAGAGTAGTTCCTCTAGGTACAATTTCGTCATGAATAAAAACAGAGGTACACTGCTGAGAAATCTGAGTGTACCTCGAAGTTAAAGAATGACTTTATTCACTTATGTTGACGGGATCGCCATTTCTGATCGCAAATTTATTGTCCACGACATCCATCACGACCGTTTGCCCTTTTTGCACATTTCCTTTGAGCAGTTCTTCAGATAGGTAATCTTCGACATGTTTTTGTAGTGCCCTGCGAATTGGACGTGCCCCATATTCCGGATCATATCCTTCAGATGCTACTTTTTCTCTAGCTGCATCTGTAAGCTCTAAGAAAATTTCCTGTTCCTTCAAACGGGAGATGAGCTGATTGGACATCAACGTAACGATTTGTTTCAAATGATCCTTTTCTAATGAATGGAAGACGATCGTCTCATCAATACGATTCAGGAATTCTGGACGGAAGGCACGTTTTAATTCTTCCATCACTTTCCCTTTCATATTTTTGTAGTCTTGACCAGTGTCCTGAATATTGAAGCCTACATACTTATCAGTCTTCAATGCAGAAGCTCCGACATTCGATGTCATAATCAGAATCGTGTTCCTGAAATCCACAGTACGGCCTTTTGAATCCGTCAATCTTCCGTCTTCAAGGACCTGTAGAAGAATGTTGAATACATCTGGATGTGCCTTTTCAATTTCATCAAGTAGAACGACGGAGTATGGCTTTCTACGTACTTTTTCAGTCAGTTGTCCGCCCTCCTCATATCCCACATAGCCTGGAGGAGAACCAACTAGGCGTGAAGTTGAATGTTTCTCCATATATTCCGACATGTCGATACGGATCATGGCATCTTCATCACCGAACATGGATTCAGCCAATGCACGACCAAGTTCCGTTTTACCGACTCCTGTTGGCCCTAGGAAGATGAATGAGCCGATTGGACGTTTAGGATCCTTCAGCCCCGCTCTTGCACGTCGTACTGCTTTGGAAACGGCTATAACAGCCTCTTCCTGACCAATTACACGATCATGGAGAATAGATTCCATATTTAGAAGTTTATCTGACTCCGTTTGTGCCAATTTAGTAACCGGGACTCCAGTCCAGCTGGATACGACATGTGCGATGTCTTCCACCGTCACTTCACTATTTTCTTGCCCTTGTTTCTCTTTCCACGTTTTCTTTGTTTCTTCCAATTGTTCTCTTAAGCGTTGCTCCGTATCACGAAGCGATGCAGCTTTTTCAAACTCCTGGCTTTGAACGGAAGCGTCCTTTTCTTTCCGGACTTCATCTAATTTCACTTCAAGTTCTTTTAAGTTTGGAGGTGTAGTATATGAACGCAACCGGACTTTCGAACCTGCTTCATCAATTAAATCGATTGCTTTATCCGGAAGGAAACGGTCGGAAATATATCGATCAGATAACTTAACAGCCGCATCGATAGCCTCATCAGTGATTGATACACGGTGATGGGCTTCATACCGGTCACGTAACCCTTTAAGAATTTGAATGGACTCTTCTGTTGTTGGTTCATCCACTTGGATGGGTTGGAAGCGGCGTTCGAGTGCAGCATCCTTTTCGATATATTTACGGTACTCATCCAATGTGGTTGCACCGATACATTGCAGTTCACCACGGGCCAATGATGGCTTAAGGATATTAGATGCATCGATGGCACCTTCCGCCCCACCAGCACCAATCAATGTATGCAATTCATCAATAAACAAGATGATATTTCCTGCTTGACGGATTTCGTCCATCACTTTCTTTAATCGATCCTCGAATTCACCACGGTATTTCGTCCCCGCTACGACCGTCCCCATATCAAGTGTCATGACACGTTTATCACGTAGGATTTCAGGAACCTCATTATTGATGATTTGCTGTGCTAGGCCTTCAGCAATAGCAGTTTTACCCACCCCTGGCTCACCAATTAATACAGGGTTATTCTTCGTGCGTCTGCTCAACACTTCGATGACACGCTGAATTTCCTTGCCTCTACCAATGACAGGGTCCAAGCTGTCTTCACGAGCGATGGCCGTTAAATCACGAGCAAGACTATCAAGGGTTGGAGTGCTTGCATTAGAGGCGGTTGAACCTTGATGTCCACCTGACTCATTGCTACCTAATAGTTGTAATACTTGCTGTCTTGCTTTATTTAAACTGACGCCAAGGTTATTTAACACACGGGCTGCTACACCTTCTCCTTCTCGAATAAGTCCAAGGAGTACATGTTCTGTGCCTACATATGAATGACCTAATTTCCTTGCTTCATCCATGGATAGTTCAATGACTTTCTTCGCTCTTGGCGTATAATGAATCGTTTGGGCTTTGTCCTGGCCACGGCCGATTAAGTTTTCCACTTCTTTCTGGATCTTTTCCGCACCTAATCCGAGAGCGTATAATGCTTTGGCTGCAATACCGTCTCCCTCGCGAACTAAACCTAAAAGGATGTGCTCAGTACCAATATTATTATGACCTAACCGGATAGCTTCTTCTTGGGCTAATGCTAATACTTTCTGGGCTCTTTCAGTAAAACGACCAAACATCATAGGGAATTCCTCCTTTAGAATTTTCGTTTTGAATAAAGCTTTTGACTCTGCATAAAATCTTGCAGATGCTTCGCTTTAACATGTATAGCAGATGATCGATTGACTTTTCTATGAGAAGGAGGATTCTGTGAAATCCAAGTGTTCTCGTATAAGAGCTGCTCGACGGATATCCCTTTCATGTGTCCTTAAAGGTCCACCTGCGTATTTTTGTAAAAAGCCTGGCTGAGTCAGAATCATTAACTCATTTAGGATGCTTTTTGAAATGTTTTTTATATATCCTATATCTATCCCTAACCTAACATCGGAGATACAGGTAGCTGCTTCCTTGGTCCCAATGATTCGGGCATTTGATAATATACCATAGGATCGGAAAACCCTATCCTCTAATTGTATGTGAGAGGTCTTCACTAATGCATCTCTGGCTGACCTTTCCTGGGCAATGATCTGCTGAACTACACTCGTTAGATCCTCCACGATATCCTTCTCGGATTTTCCGAGAGTGATCTGGTTGGAGATTTGAAAGATGTTTCCTAGAGCTTGACTGCCCTCTCCATAAATCCCGCGAACCACCAGTCCCAATTGATTAATGGCCGGTATAATATGATTCATTTGCTGAGTTAGTACAAGACCCGGGAGATGCATCATGACTGAGGCCCTCAATCCTGTTCCCACATTAGTCGGACAGCTAGTTAAGTATCCTCTTTCTTCATCATATGCATAGTCTATGGATTCTTCAATCCAATCGTCAAGAACATTTGCGAGTCTTAAGGTTTCCTTAAGTTGCAATCCTGACATCAAGCACTGGATTCGGAGATGGTCCTCTTCGTTAACCATGATGCTTATTTCTTCATTCTCGGAAAGAAGGCATGCCCCTTTTGCCGATTCTTCCACTAAATGTGGGCTGATCAAATGTTTTTCAACAAGCACTCTCTTTTCCAGTGACTGCATTTGATCAATTTCCAGAAGTTCCAGCTTGCCAATCTCTTGGGTAACTTCCTCTTCAATTCTTTTCTTCACTAATTCAATGATTTCTTTTGCCTCTTCATTGGAAAAGGCGGTAGGAAAGGTAAAGTCTTTAAAATTTCTGGCTAAACGAATTCGTGAACTTAATACAATATCCATTTCTGGACCTTCATGATTCATCCAGGAACTCAAAGCGTTCTCCATAAATTTCTCCAAACTCATGATTCATCGCCCCCCTCCTGTGCCTCATACCTTTTTTCAAGGGAACGAACCTTATCTCTTACTTCGGCCGCCTTCTCGAACTCTTCCTGTTCGATGTGTACCTTTAAATTCTCTTTTAAGTCAGAAATTTGTTTTCGAAGGTAAATACCGCCACCAATTCTTTTTGGGATTTTCCCAATGTGTGCAGTATTTCCGCTATGAACCCTCTTTAGAATCGGATTTAACTGATCATTGAACGTTTTATAACACTCGGCACATCCAAACTTTCCAATATGGACGAATTCCTTATATGAACGATGACAATGAGGACAGCGTTTTTCTTCTGTCATAGGAAATGAATTAGCCTTTGTCTGTTGAATATTCGACTCGATATTTAACAATCCTGCTAACAAATTATTTATTGAAAATCCATGCCCACCCGCATCCATGAACATCTCACCTTTTTCCTGAGCACATTTCTCACAAATCATGACTTCAGTCTTTTTTCCATTAATGATTTTGGTAAAGTGAAGAGTCGCAGGTCTTTGATGGCATTCTTGACAAATCATTCATTCATCACCTCTGCCAGTTTATTTATATTTTAAAGTTGTAAGCATGGCTGATAAAATTCGCGCCCTTAATTCATCACGATCAGGTAGGTCTATATAGATGACGGATCTATCAATGACACTCATCATGATTTTAGCTTCCCTTTCATTAATGACTTCCTCGCTCATCAGCCGAGCGATGACCCCTTCCGCCATAGATTGAGGCACTCTGGAACCAATAAGGGATAATAACTGGTTGATGAGTTGCACGTAATCCTGCGATTTCACCTTCATAATCCGAATATACCCGCCACCGCCACGCTTACTCTCAACAACATAGCCTCTTTCGATTGTAAACCTGGTATTAATTACGTAATTGATTTGAGAAGGAACACACTGAAATTTATCTGCTATTTCACTTCTTTTAATTTCTAGGATATCTTTCTGACTTATTTCTAGCACTTGCTTCAAATAAGTTTCGATAATATCAGATATGTTTCTCACTCAACCTCCTCCAATCTGACTTTGACTATATTTGACTATTATTATACAAGGAAAAATGCATATTGCAAATTAAAACGCACTAACTTCTTTTTGCATTACCTATTTTCTCCAAATTATATGTAGTTACATACCTATTGCACACGGTAAAATTAAAATATCTTTATAATTACCCCTAATGGATATATTCAAAACCACCTTAATCCTTTAATCGTACTTTTAGAACGCAAAAAAAGGCCAGCCTAATGGCTGACCTTTAAAATGGCTTGGCGGCGTCCTACTCTCACAGGGGGAAACCCCCAACTACCATCGGCGCTGAAGAGCTTAACTGCCGTGTTCGGAATGGGAACGGGT
>NZ_JBIWDK010000016.1:0-58898 GCF_044761985.1 Peribacillus sp. NPDC097224
CTGTAGTGATCTTTGGATTGCTCATAAAAAATCGTCCTTTCGTAAATGGTGTGTGGTAACTTCATTTTACTAAAAAGGGCGATTTTTTTGTGCATGAATTTCATAAAAAAAGGGTTGCCCTAAAAGTCATTTTCCTGACTTTTGGGACAGCCCCTTCTCTTCTTAGTGAAAAAAGGTCTCCCACTGGGAGGCCTTTTTCATTTTCTTCGAAGTAAGATATACACACCAATTGCGATTAAAACAAATGGCCAAAATTTTTCTATATTATAGGTTCCTGTTTCCAGTATTCCGAAAGATGAGGTGATTTTGTCATAAAACAAAGTGAGGATCGCTATGAAGAATAAAATCATCCCGTGCATCATGCCTGTATTCGTTTTACGTGTCCTAAGAATAAAACCTAGAGAAATGATTAAAATAAAGATACCAAGGCTATCCGGCCAAATCTCTAGGTTATTGGCGATATGGAAATGGGCGCCGAATCCGAGCAGGATGACACCGGGAAGTATGGATTCATACTCACTCCCACTGTAGGCCTGGATTAAAAAGGCAATACCGACAATACATAATAGTGTAGGCCAGCTAAAGAAACCTGGGAAAATTTCAATTCGTGAATGTTCAAGAAAAAAATAAAGTCCGAAACCGATTAAAATGATTCCGGGAAAAATTCGTTGCTTTTTCATTTTATCCTCCTATCAATTCGATTACTTGAAGTTTATTGGTATTTTTGATATGGTTCTTTTGTACACAATGTCGAAATATGTATTTAATATAAAAATACGGCTTATATATTCACTATATTAGTGGGTGAACAAGCTTTCTTATTATGGTAGCATACGTTCATAAACTGTTCATATATTTTTTTGTTTCAGTTTTTGTACATGGTATAATGAAGGTACATGAAAAATTTTGGGGGTGCAAAAGAAAAGATGCATATTCTAGCGGTTGGTATCAATTACAAAACTGCCCCTGTAGAAATTCGGGAAAAATTGTCGTTTAATGAAGCCGAACTTGCCGAGGCAATGAAAGCTCTTAAAAATAAAAAAAGTATTTTGGAGAATGTCATTATTTCCACATGCAATAGAACGGAAATATATGCGGTAGGTGATCAACTTCATACTAGCCGATACTATATTAAGGAATTCCTTTCTGAGTGGTTTCACATCGATAAAGAGGAGTTTTCTAAATATCTGTTTTTCTATGAAGGGGACGCTGCTGTTGAGCATTTATTTTCAGTTACATGTGGCCTGAACTCCATGATTCTTGGGGAAACGCAGATTTTGGGACAAGTTCGCTCGAGTTATATGTTGGGACAGAAGGAAGATACAATAGGAACGGTTTCTAATCATCTTTTCAAGCAAGCCCTTACACTGGCCAAAAAAGCCCATTCGGAAACGGAAATCAATACGAATGCAGTTTCCGTGAGCTATGCGGCCGTTGAATTGGCGAAGAAAATCTTTGGAAGCTTAAGTGGCAAGAATGTGCTGATTCTCGGAGCAGGTAAAATGGGTGAATTGGCGATTCAAAATCTTCACAGTAATGGTGCGGATAGCATTACTGTCATCAATCGTACTTATCAGAAGGCGGTTGATTTAGCTGAGAGATTTAATGGAGATGCAAAACAGCTTCAGGAACTGCAATGTGCATTGGTGGAAGCGGATATCTTAATTACGTCCACTGGATCGAAAGACCTTCTCGTCACAAAAGAAATGATGACATTTGTGAACAAGCTTCGCAAAGGCCGTCCTATCTTCATGGTGGATATCGCTGTTCCACGTGACTTGGATCCAACGTTGGCTGAACTGGAAAACGTATTCCTATACGACATCGATGACCTTGAAGGAATCGTACAAGCGAATATCGAAGAACGTAAGAAAGCTGCTGAAAAGATTGGCTTAATGATTGAATTCGAGATTGTTGAATTTAATCAGTGGATGAATTTGCTTGGTGTGGTTCCAGTCATTTCGTCCCTACGGGAAAAATCGTTATCGATTCAAAAGGAAACGATGGAGAGCATTGAAAGAAAGCTCCCACACTTGAGTGAACGTGATATAAAAGTATTGAATAAACATACGAAGAGCATCATTAATCAAATGCTGAGGGATCCGATTTTATATGCCAAAGAACTGGCAGAGGAACCAAATGCAAAAGAACAATTAAATAATTTTGTGAAAATCTTTCATTTAGAGGAATTGGTTGAAGAAAAGATGGTAGAGGACAATGAAACTGAAAAGGCACATGCGAAGTCTTCTCTACTAAATCCAGTTCCTGTCCATTAATGAGGTAGATATGGAATTACTAATGACAAGGTTACATGAAGGTACTGTATTGTTATATGCCGTCAGTATGCTTTTATATTTCTTCGATTTTCTAAATAATAACCAGAAGGCTAATAAAATCGCCTTCTGGTTGCTTTCTATTGTTTGGGTACTGCAAACAATTTTTTTATTTCTTTATGTAATGAAAACGGGAAGATTTCCAATCTTGACGATTTTCGAAGGGCTATATTTTTATGCTTGGCTCCTCGTTTCATTATCATTGATCATTAACCGGTTGTTACGTGTCGATTTTATCGTATTCTTTACTAATCTACTTGGGTTCATGGTGATGGCCATCCATACGTTTGCCCCTGTCCAGATAGAATCGGAAGTCCTTGCACAACAGCTGGTTTCTGAGCTTTTATTTATTCATATCACGTTTGCCTTACTATCTTATAGTGCTTTTACTCTTTCATTCGTGTTTTCCTTACTCTACTTGATTCAATATGACTTATTGAAGCGAAAGAAATGGGGTAAGCGGTTGCTTCGACTGGGTGATTTGACGAAGCTTGAAAATCTGTCGTATGTTCTCGCTGTAATCGGCGTTCCGTTATTGGGGGTATCTTTGATACTGGGCATTCAGTGGGCCAATCTTAAATTACCAGGTGTTTCTTGGTTGGATATGAAAATTATCGGTTCGTTTGTTATATTGATAGGATACAGTGTTTATTTATACTTGAAAATCCGAAAACAGGTTTATGGCAGGGCTTTGGCCTTTTTGAATATTGGATTCTTCATGATTGTATTAATTAACTTTTTCCTTTTTGGAAGTCTTTCATCATTCCATGTTTGGAATACATAGGAGGAAACTATGAGAAAAATCATTGTCGGTTCTAGACGTAGTAAACTAGCGATTACCCAAACGAATTGGGTGATTAATCAACTTAAGGAACTTGGCCTTCCCTACGAGTTCGAAGTGAAGGAAATAGTCACGAAAGGTGACCAAATCCTGGATGTGACGCTTTCGAAAGTAGGCGGTAAGGGACTATTTGTTAAAGAAATCGAACAGGCCATGCTGAATAAGGAAATTGATATGGCTGTACATAGCATGAAGGATATGCCAGCGGTGCTTCCAGAAGGATTGACGATTGGCTGCATTCCACCAAGAGAAGATCACCGTGATGCATTGATTTCAAAGAATCATGAAAAGCTTTCTGAATTGAAACCGGGCTCTATTGTTGGAACAAGCAGTTTGCGTCGCAGTGCCCAAATCTTGTCAAGAAGACCGGATCTTGAAATTAAATGGATTCGCGGGAATATTGATACCCGTTTGGATAAACTAAAAAATGAAGAGTATGACGCCATCATTCTAGCTGCTGCAGGTCTTGCTAGAATGGGTTGGAAGAAAGACGTCGTAACGGAATTTTTAGATGAAGACATTTGTTTACCGGCTGTTGGCCAAGGAGCTCTTTCCATTGAGTGCCGTGCAGATGATCATGATTTATTGTCTGAGCTTGCTAAATTCACGTGTGAAAATACGAAAAAGACCGTAGAAGCTGAACGTGCCTTTTTAGATAAAATGGAAGGTGGCTGCCAGGTGCCGATTGCAGGATTGGCAGTTGCAAAAGACAATGGAGATGTTTCCTTAACAGCTTTAGTCGCTTCCCCGGATGGTAAAGTGATTTATAAAGAAATGGCTGAGGGCCCAAATCCTGAAGCTGTTGGCCTTGAAGCTGCTAGATTGATTAGTGAATTCGGTGGCAAAGAGTTGATTGATCGTGTAAAAGAGGAGCTTGATCAGTAATGAAGCCGTTTTTGCCTCTTAAAGATTATCAGGTTTTAATCACCAGAGGGAAAGGGCAAGCAGAGGGTTTGCAAACTTTAGTGAAAAAAAATGGGGGAACTCCTCTGATGGTGCCGTTGCTTGAGTTTACCCTTCCAGAAAATCTGGAAGAGGTACAAGAACGGTTGAATCGATTGAACAGCTATGACTGGGTCATATTAACGAGCAAGAATGGTGTGGATTTTTTGTTCAGGCTGCTCGGCAAGCAACAACATGTGGTGCTTCCGAAAATAGCCGTCATTGGATCCAAAACGGAAGAGGCTTTGAACGCGTATGGATATGAAGCGGATTTTGTTCCATCCGAATATGTTGCAGAGCGTTTTGTTTCGGAGTTTATTACTCACCTCGAACCCGGTGAACGTGTCCTCCTTGCGAAAGGGAACCTCGCAAGGACGGTCATAGCGGAGGCCATTAATGAAACGAGTGCATCGTGTGATGAAATGATTATCTATCACACCATACTTCCACAAGAGAGCGAAAGACAACTGGTCCAATTAATCTTGAACGGGAAAGTGGATATCATCACCTTTACAAGCTCTTCCACGGTGAATCACTTTACACAGATCATTGAACAATATGAATTGAATACATACATAAAAGACCTTGTCATTGCTTGTATCGGACCGATTTGTGCCAGGACGGCATCGAGAAATGGTTTACATGTTTCTGTATGTCCTGATGTCTATACAACAGAAGCGATGGTTGAGGAAGTAGTACGATATATTGTTAAAAAGAATCCTAAAGGAGGAACCATAAAATGAAAGATATTTTATTCAATCGTCACCGCCGCCTGCGTGCAAGTGCCGGCATGAGGGCTTTGGTCCGTGAAACATACGTACATAAAGAGGATTTAATCTACCCGATTTTCATCATCGACGGCGAGAACATAAAAACAGAAATCGCCTCCATGCCAGGAATTTACCAGCTTTCGATGGATAATCTAGCGGCAGAGATGGATGAGGTCGTGGGTCTTGGCATTAAATCAGTCATTTTATTCGGTGTTCCATTTGAACATGATAAGGATGAACAAGGCACTGGAGCCTTTCATCATAATGGACTTGTCCAACAAGCAACCCGACTCATCAAAAAACAATACCCTGAAGTCATGGTCATTGCCGACACATGCTTATGTGAATACACAAGCCATGGTCACTGTGGAGTAGTTGAGGGAGACAAAATCTTAAATGATGCGTCACTTGACCTTCTTGCCAAAACGGCCATCAGCCAAGCAGAAGCAGGTGCCGATATCATTGCCCCTTCTAATATGATGGATGGATTTGTTGCGGCCATCCGTGCAGGACTAGATGAAGCTGGTTACGAAGATATCCCGATCATGTCTTATGCTGTGAAATATTCGTCCGCTTTTTATGGTCCTTTCCGTGATGCGGCCAATGGGGCTCCTCAGTTCGGCGACCGGAAAACGTACCAAATGGACCCGGCTAACCGTCTAGAAGCTTTCCGTGAAGCAGAATCCGATGTAGAAGAAGGAGCCGACTTCTTAATCGTGAAACCAGCTCTTTCCTACATGGATGTCATCAGGGACATGAAAAATACCTTCACACTTCCGATTGTGGCTTATAACGTAAGTGGGGAATATTCAATGGTGAAGGCTGCCGCCCAAAACGGCTGGATCGATGAAAAATCAATCGTAATGGAAATGATGACAGGCTTCAAACGAGCAGGTTCTGACTTGATCATTACTTATTTTTCAAAAGATGTAGCCCGTTGGATCGATGAAGATAATAAGTGAGGAAAAAATAATATAGTTTATTAGAGAAAAGGGGACGGATACATGCGTTCATACGAAAACTCAAAAAAGGCGTTTGCCGAAGCTAAAGACCTGATGCCAGGGGGCGTAAATAGTCCTGTCCGTGCCTTCAAGTCAGTGGATATGGATCCTATTTTCATGGAACGGGGTAAAGGATCCAAACTCTATGATATTGATGGCAACGAATATATTGACTACGTTCTTTCATGGGGTCCACTTATTCTTGGTCACACGAATGACCGTGTAGTTGAGGCATTGAAAAAGGTAGCAGAATCAGGTACAAGCTTCGGTACTTCTACGCTGATTGAAAATGAACTGGCTAAGCTAGTCATCGAGAGGGTCCCTTCAATCGAAATGATCCGAATGGTTTCTTCAGGAACAGAAGCTACGATGAGTGCATTGAGATTGGCGCGTGGCTATACAGGCCGCGATAAAATCCTGAAATTTGAAGGGTCTTATCATGGACATGGTGATTCCTTGCTGATTAAGGCCGGCTCTGGTGTGGCTACGCTTGGCTTACCTGATAGTCCAGGAGTGCCTGAAGGAATAGCAAAGAATACCATCACGGTACCATATAATGATCTTGCAGCCACTAAATACGCGTTCGAACAGTTTGGTGAAGATATCGCCTGTATAATCGTCGAGCCGGTTGCAGGGAATATGGGAGTCGTACCGCCACAACCTGGTTTCCTTGAAGGACTACGTGACTTGACGACCCAATACGGATCCTTATTGATCTTTGATGAAGTCATGACAGGCTTCCGAGTAGGTTATAACTGTGCTCAAGGTTATTTCGGCGTTGATCCGGACTTGACTTGCCTAGGTAAAGTGATTGGCGGCGGATTACCTGTCGGGGCTTTCGGCGGCAAACGTAAAATCATGGAGCAAGTAGCGCCAAGCGGTAATATTTATCAAGCAGGTACATTATCTGGTAACCCTCTTGCGATGACAGCAGGACTTGAAACCCTGAGTCAATTGACACCTGAATCGTATGATGAGTTTACCCGTAAAGGCGATATGCTTGAAAAAGGAATCGGGGAAGCGGCGAAACAATATGGCATTCCCTATACATTCAACCGTGCCGGTTCCATGATCGGACTTTTCTTTACAAATGAAGATGTAGTGAACTATGATACAGCCAAAACATCTGATTTAGAGTTTTTTGCATCGTACTACCGGGAAATGGCGAACCAAGGGATTTATCTTCCACCTTCTCAATACGAAGGCTTATTCCTATCAACGGCTCATAGCGATGAAGACATTGAAAAAACAATCGCAGCAGCTGAAAAAGCTTTCGCTACATTGAAAAAATAATCGTAAGGGTTTCCCCATTCCGGGGAAGCCCTTTTTTATTTGTGATGATTTCCCCCCTCCATTCAACCATTTGTTCGATTCATTCATCCATCTTTCCCATTGATTAAAGGAATAATCATTTCCCTTTCCTCATAGATTGTTATTGGTATAGGTACTGTTTTTCTGAAGCTGAAAGGAGGAGTTGTCTTGTCGCAAGAAAATGAATCGTATTTGCGATTTTCTTTGGAAGAGTCCGTTTGGTTTCATAAGGGACAGGAAGTGGCTGAGCTCTATTCCATATCCCTCGATCCAAATGTGACGATCCAGGAAAGCGATCAATATGTGTTTATCCGGGGTTCATTAGATTTAAGTGGTGAATACAAAGACTCGCAAAACGGTGATTATGAGGAATTTTCTCAAAGCTTTTTGCCGAAAGCCGTTCAAAAGGTTGAGAGGCATCCAGATGGTCTCAATGAATTCACACACCGATTTCCGGTTGATATAACGATACCGAATAACCGAATCTCCTCATTGGAGGAAATCGATATCACGATTCAGAGTTTTGACTATGCTCTGCCTGAACATAACTGCCTAAAATTACAGGCGGATTTGTTGATAACCGGTATTTACAATGATTCCTATGTGGAAGAGCGCATGGAAGTAGATCAAGAGACCGAGGAGACTGAGTTTCTTGAGGAATCAGATGAAGAAAATGAATCATACGTTCCATATGCGGCTGCAGAACCACCCGTCCCTGATTTCCATCATGTCTTCCGCAATGACGAGCAAAGTGATCTATACACGCCATTTTCCGCAGAAGCAAAACGAGTCGCGGAAGCAAAAGAGGATGAAGAAGAGGAACCGGTATACCTAAGTAATCATCAACATAACGCCCCTGTTTTTGAAATTCCTGTATCCCCATTTCCTGAGGAGATGCAGTGGGAACCCGAGGTCAACAGACAGGATAACGACATAGAGACGCAAGTGAAAAGAAGAGTAATTGAAATTGAGGAAGAGAAAAATGAGACTCCTGTTTCCAAGGAAAAGTGGCCAGCATCGTTTGAGACAGAAAAAGGAGGAAGAATTGAAGAGCAGGTTAAAAGAAGGGTGGATGAGATAGAGGGAGGAAAAGGAGAAAGTATCGAGGAACAGGTCAAAAGGCGAGTGGATGAAATCGAGGCAAAAAAAGATGCAGAGAACAAAGGGAACATCGAGGAACAGGTCAAAAGAAGAGTGGCTGAGATAGAAGATAAAAAAGGAAAACGTATTGAAACCGAAGTGAAAAGAAAAGTCGCTGAAATAGAAGAAGAAAAGGAAGGCTCCGTTTATTTGACCGATGTGGAAAATGTGCCAGTGGTTAAAATTCCGGGTTCGCCTCATCAAGAACAGGATGTCATCGTCAATAGGCAAGATGACAATCTTAGTGATGAGAATGAATCCTCAAGCCTCGAAAAGGATCCGGAATCCCTTTCATCTTTGACCGATCTATTCAAAAGAAGAGAAAAACCAGAAAAACAGGCAAAAGGAATGAAAAATTATAAAGGCAGAAAAAAGCAAAATGCCGAACAAGGTGAAAAAGAAAACCAGGATAATGCGGATAAGCAACACACCATCATGGATCTTTTCGGAAGAAAGCAGGAAGAAGAATTGGTCAGGATGAAGGTCTGTATTGTACAGCAGGGGGAAACGATAGATGATCTGGCCCAGCGTTATGGCGTCACGGTACAATCCTTGCTTCTTAGTAATGAACTAGAAGGCAATCAGAGCGTTACCGAAGGGCAAGTCATTTACATTCCAAAGTCCATTGCTTACAAAAACTAATCACAAGCAGTAAGCAGGGCCTTGGCTCTGCTCCTGCTTTATCTTGCATTTCAAACGATTGGCGAGCTTTTTTAAAAAGAAAGTGAGTGAGTCTCGTGAGGGAAAACGAGAATCAACAAAAGAATATTCAGGATAGTGATTCAGCCTATGTCTTAAAAGAATACGCGCTTTATGTACAATATATCGAGGACTTTGGACGAGTGAAAAAAGTGTATAGCGACCGTGGAACCTTTGCCTTGAAATCGATTACTCCCCACAATGGAATGGACTTTATCCGAAATATCCAAACATTGTATCACCGGGGATATAACCGAATCGTGCCTATTTACCAAACGATGGACCAGCGCTATGCCGTTCTTCATAACGGCCGATTATATTACCTGATGCCTTGGTTGAATAATGAAGAAAATGGCGAACGTGATGAGAAACATAAGCAAATGTTCAGGGAACTTGCACGGATGCATACACTGTCTGTGAAAGAAACAGAGGTGGATACAGAGGAGCGGGAAGCTCATTATGAAAGAACACTGAGTGAGTGGAATACGCAGAAGGACTTTATGGAGGAGTACATTGTCACCTGTGAAAGAAAGTGGTATATGTCTCCATTTGAGATGTCGGTCTGCACCTTTTTTACGGATATCACCCAGGCATTGAACTACTCTATCAAAAAGTTTGAAACATGGTTCGAAAAGACAAAGGAAAGCGAAAAAGTAAGGACCGTCCTCACCCACGGAAAGGTTTCATTGAAGCACTTTGTATATGATGAACGAGGATATGGTTACTTTATCAATTTCGAGAATTCGAATACGGCCCCTCCCCATTTTGACTTACTACCTTTTCTCGTCAAAACGGCAAGGACCTATCCAGTCCAATGTGATGATTGCGTCGATTGGCTTTATAATTATCTTCGTTTCTTTCCTTTGAAAGAAGAGGAAATGCTGCTGATGCAAAGTTATTTGGCTTTCCCGGGATCAGCACTGGATGTGGTGAAGAACTATTCCGAGGGTAAAGGTCTAAGGACGGAACTGGATAATGTCACGAAGTTGCAACGACAATTCTGGCTTTTGAAGAATGTGGAATATATGGTGATGAAGGTCGAGGAAGTCGAAAAACAGAAAAAAGCGGCTGCCGAGGCGGCCAAAGAGGAACAATCGCCCCCAAGCTAAATATACATGAATGGATGAATATCCAATCATGTATATTTTTTTGTTGTAGGGGAATAATTATATCCATTCTAAATATAAAGACATGGCTAAGAAAATAAAGGCGACCAACAGGAGCATATCGAAGAAAGTTGGAAATATTAACGTACGTATTCCTTGAAAAACAATGAAGGGGACAATGAATTGCTGACAAACACCGCGGAACTTTTTCATCCAAGGTGGCAACGTATAAGGTGAGTATTTTCGTCTCAAGATTGCACCTTCCTTTGTAGGACTTCTTTTATTGTATGGGAGGGCTGCGAAACATGTGAGAAATGCGGAACATCATGAAACGTTGATGTATAATAGGAAAATCGTTCTGTTCTTGTGAGCCTCCCTTAGTGAATAGGGCCATACTTACGAAAGTAAACGAAAAGATGATTGACTCGACCCCCCTTTTTTTTGTACTATATACTATATGCAATTAATGATTTTACATATGAATATAAATGAATGTAAAGACCGGAAATAGTAAGATGAAATGCCCTTTTCAGAGAGGAAACCATTGGTGCGAGGTTTCTAAGCAGGCAGCATCAGAAGTCGTCCGCGAGCAGTCTTCGTGAATAGTTAGTAGCGAAGGCCGGTGAAGAGCCGTTATCCGATTTGAGAGCCGAGAAAAGATTTCTTTCTTTTTCGGAAAAAAGGTGGCACCGCGAACAACTTCCTTCGTCCTTTTATGATGATGGAAGTTTTTTTATGCCCAAAAGGAGGAAAACAACATGGAAGAAAACCAAATTTCGATGCCAACAAAATATGATCCGCAAACGATAGAGAAAGGCCGTTATAAATGGTGGCTTGATGGGAAGTACTTTGAAACAACAGGTGATGATAAAAAAGAACCGTATACAATCGTCATCCCTCCACCAAACGTAACAGGTAAGCTACATCTTGGTCATGCTTGGGATACAACACTACAAGATATCTTGACACGTATGAAGCGTATGCAAGGATATGACGTGCTATGGCTTCCTGGTATGGACCATGCCGGTATCGCAACACAGGCGAAAGTGGAACAAAAGCTTCGTGCTGAAGGCGTTAGCCGCTATGACCTAGGTCGTGAGAAATTCGTGGAAGAAACATGGAAATGGAAAGAGGAGTATGCAAGCCATATCCGTGAACAATGGGCAAAACTTGGCCTTGGCCTTGACTATACCCGCGAACGCTTCACGCTAGATGAAGGTCTTTCTAAAGCGGTCAATGAAGTATTCGTTACCCTTTATAAAAAAGGATTGATTTATCGTGGCGAATATATCATTAACTGGGACCCATCGACGAAAACGGCCATTTCTGATATCGAAGTAATCTACAAAGATATTCAAGGTGCATTCTATCATATGAAATACCCGCTAGTTGACGGATCGGGAGAAATTGAAATTGCGACAACCCGTCCAGAAACGATGCTTGGTGATACGGCAGTTGCGGTACATCCTAAAGATGACCGTTACAAGCATTTAATCGGGAAAATGGTTCGTCTGCCAATCACAGGTCGTGAAATTCCGATCGTTGGCGATGATTATGTGGATATGGATTTCGGTTCAGGTGCCGTTAAAATTACACCGGCTCATGACCCTAATGACTTTGAAATCGGAAACCGTCATAATCTAGAACGCATCCTTGTCATGCATGAAGATGGTTCGATGAATGAGAAGGCCGGTAAATATGAAGGAATGGACCGTTTCGAATGCCGTAAGCAAATCGTCAAAGACTTGCAAGAAGCTGGAGTACTCTTCAAAATTGAAGACCACCTTCACTCTGTCGGCCATTCAGAGCGTAGCGGAGCAGTTGTAGAACCATATCTTTCTACTCAATGGTTCGTTAAAATGCAGCCTCTTGCTGATGCATCGGTTGACCTTCAAAAGAAATCCGAGGATGAAAAGGTCAACTTCGTTCCGGATCGTTTCGAGAAAACGTATCTGCACTGGATGGAAAATATCCGCGATTGGTGTATTTCCCGTCAACTTTGGTGGGGTCACCGCATCCCGGCCTGGTACCATAAAGAAACTGGCGAGGTATACGTGGGACAGGAAGCACCTGCTGATGCACAGAACTGGGAACAGGATACAGACGTCCTGGACACGTGGTTCAGCTCCGCACTATGGCCGTTCTCGACTATGGGCTGGCCGGACAAGGAAAGCATCGATTTCAAACGTTACTATCCGACCGGAGCACTTGTAACAGGATATGATATCATTTTCTTCTGGGTATCACGGATGATTTTCCAAGCGCTTGAATTTACGGGAGAGCGCCCATTCGAAGACGTTCTGATCCATGGTCTTGTTCGTGATGAACAGGGACGCAAGATGAGTAAATCGCTTGGCAATGGTGTCGATCCAATGGATGTCATCGACCAATATGGTGCAGATTCGCTACGTTACTTCCTTTCAACAGGAAGCTCACCAGGGCAAGATCTTCGTTACAGCACTGAAAAAGTGGAAGCGGTATGGAATTTCTCCAATAAGATCTGGAATGCCTCCCGTTTTGCCTTAATGAACATGAATGGCATGACCTATGATGAAATCGATTTAAGCGGTGAAAAGTCCGTTGCTGATAAATGGATCCTTACTCGATTGAATGAAACGATTTCAAACGTGACAAGACTTGCGGACCGTTATGAATTCGGTGAAGTGGGTCGCGTGCTTTATAATTTCATTTGGGATGATTTCTGTGACTGGTATATTGAAATGGCTAAACTTCCGCTATATGGGGAAGACGAAGCGGCGAAGAAAACGACTCGTTCGATTCTTGCATACGTGCTAGATAACACGATGAGATTGCTTCACCCATTCATGCCGTTCATAACGGAAGAAATTTGGCAAAACCTTCCGCACCAAGGCGAATCAATCACGGTTGCTGCATGGCCTGAAGTGAAGGAAGAGTTAACGGATACAGCTGCAGCGGAGGAAATGAAACTGCTTGTTGAAATCATCCGTTCAGTCCGGAATATCCGTTCTGAAGTCAACACGCCTTTAAGCAAAAAAATCAACTTGATTCTAAAAGCAAAAGATGCGTCCATTTTAGAAACATTAGAAAAAAACAGCAGCTATATCGAGCGCTTCTGTAATCCTGAACAATTGACAATCGGCATCGATGTCGAAGAACCAGCACAAGCCATGACAGCTGTGGTTACGGGTGTTGAACTGATCCTTCCACTAACAGGGCTGATCAATATCGACGAAGAAGTGAAACGTCTTGAAAAGGAACTCGACAAACTTAATAAAGAAGTAGAACGCGTACAGAAAAAACTAGGCAACGAAGGCTTCGTCAAAAAAGCGCCAGCAAGCGTCATTGAAGAAGAACGTGCCAAAGAAAAAGACTACAGTGAGAAACGTGATTCTGTCATTCATAGAATCAATGAATTGAAACAGCTTTAAAAAACAAAAAAGGATGAACCGGCTATGTAAGAAGCTGGTTCATCCTTTTGTTTGTTACTTAACCGATAGTTTCTCTTTTATAAACAATAGATACTCTTTTACAATATTAAGATTACTGAGCGCACTTAACGTTCTGCTTCCCACTACATCTTCAATTTCATTGAGCATGAGGCTGCCATCTTCGGCGAAAATGAAATCAATCCCGACCATGCCAAAGTCAAAGGCGGCAATTACCCGTTCTACGAGTGTCCGTTCGGCAGCTGACAGCTCATATAACGAAGCAGATCCGCCTAACGTGTAATTGGCCTTGAAGTTAGAAGAGGACTCTCTAAGGACAGCTGCAATGATTCTGTTCCCAATGACAAAGACACGGATATCCTTTCCGAATACACCCGGTTTTTGAACGATCCATTTTGCGTTAGGCAGTTCTCTCAAGTCTTTTTCATGTTCAATCAAGTAAACCTGTTTTCCACCACGTCCATGAACGTCTTTCGCAATGAATGGTAATTCCATATCGCTTGTTGAGGGAGTGCCATAGCAATAAACGGTATCGGACATCGGAATGCCGATTGAAGTCACATATTGATGCGTTTTTGCTTTATCATTCACGATTTCCGAGATGAAAGAAGAGTTGAAGCATGTGATATGTAGCCTTTCCAATTGTTTGGTGAAGAAAGGATCGATGGTCCGGACTATTGCAAAATCAGGCAAATCTATCGGTTCGTGCTTGTGTTCGACATACAATTGATTCGAACGGTGGCCGATTTGTATGTGGTCGCGATAATATAAACGCAAATCTAGGTCGAGACTTTTGGCCTCTTCCAGCATCCAATCTATGTATCCCCTGTTTTTTGCGGCATCTTCTTGGTTATAAATCAGCCAGCCTGTATGCTTTTTCATTGGAATCCCTTTCTTTCGAATGCATCCATCACATAATCAAACATGCTGTCAGCAATATTAATGCCCGTACATTCGTAAATGTTGAGCAAGTGCGAGTTCGAGTTCACTTCACATAATAGCGGGCCATCTTCTCCGAACAGCAAATCTACCCCGGCAAAATCCGCACCCAATAGAGTAGCGCAACGGATGGCAAGATCACTTTCTGCCTTGGTGGGTGTGTAGGGGAAGGCTGTTCCACCAGCTGTCATGTTTGCTCGGAAATCATGCTCGGACTTCCGTTGCATGGAAGCGATGACTTGATTGCCGACGACATTGACACGGATATCCCGGCCTTTACTATGCTCAATGAATTCCTGCATAATAAAAGGCCGGTGCCCAAGCTTTTTCACCGTTTCCATAAATTCATCCTCCGTAGGAATTAAATACACCTGTTCCCCGAATGAACCGTATGCTTCTTTTACAACGAGGGGGTAGCCAAGCTCATTGCCGATTTTTTTGAATGCATCCAGGTTTTTTCTTTCTATTCCTTCATAAGTAAACGGGGGAAACAGGGTTTTTGGCATCGGAATGCCGTGACCCGCTAAAGCTTGATGCGTTTTGGCTTTGCTATCGCATATATCGATGGCCGAGCTGCTGTTATATACGGGTAGGCCGAGCAGTTCCAGATGGCGTGCCAAATGAATATCCTTATCCATAAACAGGACGAAATCTGGTAATTTTCCATCAGTTCCTTTTAGATACGGGGTTCCCTTTTCAATAACGGGAACCAGGTCGGAATTTCGGACAAGTGTTGCCGATATCCCTTTTCTTTCAGCGGACTCTTGTATGAATAAAGCCAAGCTAGAAAACTTTTCATGTTGCAAATAGCCGTTGACGACAATCCAACAATGGAGTGAAGAAGATTTCATGGTCAATCACTACCTTTCATCTAGGTAAATCGTTAATATATTGATAAAATAATTTTAACGCATAAGAGCGGTATAAAGAAAGAGGAGGCTTATCGATAAATGGTAACGGACATGAATGAAATCAACCGATTTTTTGAAGAAAGACAGGTCCAATTAGGTATGAACTTTGGCTTGTCACGAATGGAAACATTATTAGCTAAATTAGGAAACCCCCATGTAGGGCTTAAATATATACATATTGCAGGGTCCAATGGCAAAGGTTCTACGCTCCAATTCATAAAGGAAATCCTTTTGGCTGAAGGGCTACGGGTGGCTTCTTTCACATCCCCATACTTAATTCGACTGAATGAGCAGGTAAAGATAAACCGGGAGGAAATCAGCGATGAGGACTTTGTCTCTGGATTTCAAGAACTGTGGCCAATCGTACAAGAGATGGATGGTGAAGGAAATGGACCCACTCAATTTGAAATCCTGACAGCGATGGCTTTTTCTTATTTTAGCAAAAAAGGCACGGATTTGGTTTTACTGGAAACGGGACTTGGGGGAAGGCTCGATACCACCAATGTCGTCAAGCCACTTCTTTCCATCATCACCTCCATTTCTTTGGAGCATACGAATATCCTCGGTAATACGCTTGGAGAAATTGCTTTTGAGAAGGCAGGGATCATTAAAAAAGGGGCACCCATCATCAGTGGAGTGACGACAGAGGAACCAGCAAAGGTGATAGAAGATAAAGCACGTTCCATGGACGTTCCCTATTATCAAATCGATAAAGACGTTCATGTACATGGCATTAAGCAAGATGAACTCGGCCAAAGCTTCTCTTTTTCATTCAAGGATACCACCATCGAAAATATAGCGGTAAAGATGCTAGGGCGCCATCAAATCAATAATGCGGCACTGGCCATCGCAGCTGCTACAATTGTAAGAGAGGACATCCATGAACAAAGCATTCGGAAGGGGATAGGGGAAGCACAGTGGAATGGCCGTTTTGAGATAATTTCCGATGAACCGTTGATCATCATTGATGGGGCGCATAATCCAGCCGGTATTGAGGTGCTGCTTGACACGTTAAAGACACGCTATCCGAATCATCGTTACCGGTTTATATTCAGTTCGTTTCGTGATAAGGATTATGCTACGATGCTTCAGCTACTCGACACGGAAGCAAGTCAAATAACGGTTACTGAATTCGAACATGAACGGGCAGCGAACGCGGAAGTGCTTTATGAACATTGTTCTAAGGAGAAACGGGAATTGGAGAAGGATTGGCAGAAAGCGATCATAACCGGCAAACAAAGAACAAACGCACGAGAAGTACTGGTCATCACGGGTTCCCTCTATTTTCTTTCTCTTGTCCGGAAATTTGTATACAGTGTTGAGTGATCATCAGCATGTGCCACTTATTGCAGCCATTTTTTCTATCATATTTAGCTTTATACCCTTTTGTCTTTTAAGACAGAAGGGTTTTTTTAGGTTCCAAAAACAAAGAAACAAAGACTTTTAACCTATTAGTTTTAAAGTTTTTTAATTTGGGTATAGTGCTAAAGTAACTGATTACTGGTATGATTAATGTGTCAAGATACTCATGGGGATGGGGAGAATAAATGATTATTTCTAGAAAAAAAAGAATGGCTGTCTATGTGATGTGGTTTCTTATTATACCCGCTGGTTTAGTCGGGACTTTTCACGTATTTCCGCCAATCACGAGTGGGAATACGGGAGACATTGTTGCTTTTCTCGCACTCATAAGTGTATTGACCTTGATGCCGATTATGATTAACAATATCCCGATCACAGTCGTACAGGGAGTTTCGCTCGCGGTCTTTCTAGTGTTCGGACTAGCTATCGAAATCCTGGTCACACAGGTTACCTTCATGTTCATTATAGTCAGGCTTCGATTAGCCAAAAAGGATTGGTATCGGTTTCCGCTTAATTCCATCACGTCATTTATATTTTGCCTATTGAGTGGACTGGTCTATTATGGCTTAGGTGGAGATCATGATTTCACTTCCGGTATTGATGTTTCCGACATTCTGTTGATTCTCGTTTATCAGTGTTCTTATTTTTTATTCAATCATTTAGCTATCACCGTCTCACATTCATTGCTGTATGGAAAAAAGCTGGAGATGAAAACAAAGGATGCTTTATGGGACGGTTTCTTAAGCCTCATGACCATGCCAATCGGGATTATTTTATTTATTTTATATATCGAAATGGGGACCCTGGCCATTTTGCTCGTAGGGGCGGCTTTGATCAGTTTGGCTTATATCATGAAACAATACTATTTTACTAAGGAAATAAACAGGCATTTAAAAAAGGTGAGTGAATTTGGTCATCAGTTGACTCAAAGGCTACAGGCGAACGAGGTACTGGATCTATTTATTGATGGCAGTTCAGCGATCATCCCTTCCAAGTACACGCTGGTCTTCGAGATATTCGATGAAAAAGAAAACGCCCAGATATTACGATATGCAGAAAATGGCGTACAAATAGAAAAAAGGATTCAACCTGTTTCCATAAAAGAAGGAATCTATGCAACCCTCTTTCAATTGAAAAAAGCCAAGGTCTTTCATGCTAAAAAGGAATGGAAGCATCTGTCCAATTATGGGAATTTCCCCGAAGACGTGGAAAGCATCATGGCCATTCCGATTCTTCGAAACTCCGTTGTGGCAGGAGAAATCATTGTTACCTCTTCCAAGAAGAGGGCGTATGGTACGCATCAAACGAAGATCATGGACATTCTCTCATCCTACTTATGGGTGGCTCTTGAAAATGCTCGCCATTATCAAAAAACCAAATATAGCAGTGAACGATGCGCATTAACCCATTTATATAACTTTCGGTATTTTGAATGTGTGTTACATAAGGAGTTCGAACGTTTACAAAACCAATCAATCAATCAGTTGTCGCTGATCCTTCTTGATATTGACCATTTTAAGTCCGTTAACGATACATATGGGCATCAAAGCGGTAATGAAATCCTTTGTGAATTGGCGGAGCGTCTAGAGGGCATTGTTGGTCATTTAGGGGTAACAGCAAGGTACGGTGGAGAGGAATTCGTTATCCTCTTACCCAATGTTGGAAAAGAAGAAGTCTATCAATTCGCTGAATTTATCAGACTCTCGATAGCCAACAAGCCCTTCACCGTCCATTCGGATTTAAATGAAAATAGACGGGAAGAGTCCATTTCCATTACAGCAAGCATTGGGGTCGCAACAGCACCGGTCGATGCCGAAGATGCCCAATCGATAATCAGGCACGCTGACCGTGCCATGTATACAGGCGCAAAACAAGCTGGGAGAAATAAAGTGGCAGTATATGAAGGGTAAAAAGGCAGGATTCCTTGGAGTCTTGCCTTTTTTTATAAGGGTGATTTTACCAATATTAAAAATTAATGGATTTATTGCCCATTCCTGTGCATTTTTTGATAAAATATGCTTAAGTAATAAGACTATATAACTAATAATGGTATAAGAAATCGATAGAGAGAAACATATAGACTTACATTACCAGGAACTAAAACTGCTTCGTATAAGGCAGAGGAGAGATAAATTATAAATGAGAGTGATGTGTAAATTATGAAAAAATCAGTGGGGTTCTTCTTGTCATTGGTGTTACTATTTTCGTTTCTATTTCTACCTAAACCTTTAGAAGCAGCTGTTCAAACGTCTGGTCCTAAACTGAGAATCCTTGAGATAATTGCAACGGGGGAATCTTCACAATTAAAGAGTATCCTGGGTAATGACTATGAGTATACCTTAATGACGATGAAGAAGTTTGTCGCACAGCGGGAAGAGCTGGATGGCAAATATGATGTTATTGCGATTATGGAGGGGAATTATACTTCTGACCCTGTAAGTGGGGATAATCATAATACAAAAGGTGTAATGAATGACATAACGAATTTAAAAGCAAATGAAATCATTAATGATTTCATTAATAAAGGACAACCTGTCATCCTACATACCAAAAGTCTAACGACTGGTTCTAAAATAAAAGCGAAGTTTAGCAATCAAAATCTATTAAGTAAAAATAATGTCATCAACTATGATAGTACTAGTACCAATTCAAGCGGAAGCTTTTGGGATCGCTGGAACGAATTCTGGTATGGAAGTGGAAAAAATAATAATGAAAGTACACAAACAGATAAAGATAATATGAAAAAGGCTTTTAATGATTTTCTTAAAGGAGATAAGTACAAGCAATCCCCACGCTTTACATTAACTAAAGCCCCTGATAAGGAGAAGACATATCAGCCAAAAGAGGACATGGAATTCACGATGAATGTAGTCGTTCCTTCGGATATCAACTCGAGGAGCCTAAAAGCCAAGCTATATATCGATTCCAATTTTGACGACAAATATACGACAGACGAAATTGTATTGGAAGAGAACATTACTTCGAAATCAACAAACCTTTCTTTTAAACTACCAAATGGTTATTCAGGGGTACGTTATTGGAAAATGGAGCTTGTGGATTCCGGTAATAACTTAAAGAGTTATGAAAAAGGGATGATTAAGTTCGTTGACAAAAAAGTGGAAGTAAAAGTGCTCCAAGTCTACACCAATGAAAAAAGTTCGTTAAAAAGGAATAGCAACCCGAATAATATGAATCAATCCTATTTAAATAGTAACGAATATAGTATCTCAATTGACGCAACGAGCATGGACACTTTTAATAAGTCAAAAAAAGAAGAAACGAGTTATTCGCATGAGGTCATCAATGGAAAATATGACATGGTCATCTTTGGATTTGCCGATTCTTATAATAGATCGGCGAATATAAATACAAATGCAGTGGCTTCATTGAAAAGGTTTATTGCTTCTAAACAAAGCATCATGTTTACCCACGATACCATTTTCGAAAATAATAATAATTGGGTAAATAATTTCATGAATGATACAGGTCAAATCAGTCCTCAGACGAATCTTGGATATGGTGCACCCAATACTTCGAAAACGACGAAAAAAATCAATGATGGTTTAATGACAACCTATCCATATGCATTGAAAAATGAATTATCAGTGGCATTAACCCATAATCAGTATTACACGCTTGACTTGGAGGATCCAGAAATAATTCCTTGGTATAATATCACTGGAAACAGTAGGGATGAAAATGATAGCTGGAATCATTATTATACCTACTCGAAAGGGAACATTACGTACTCTGGAACAGGTCATAAGGGGGGAAGTGATAGCTTCCCTGATGATGAGCAAAAGTTATTCGTTAACACGATGTACAGAGCGTTCCTAGGGTCGAATCATGCACCTGAAATTACCATTCATACTCCAACGGAAAATCAGGTCATCCCTTTAAACCAGAACATCGAATTATCTTACACACTACAAGATTATGATTTAAAAGATAAAAATCTATCCACTAAAGTGTTTATGGACGAGAAAGAAGTATCGGAAGAAAAAGATGTGATTAATGGATCGACAATTAATATGTCTCTACCTCATAATTTACAGGATAGTAAAATTGTGACGATCAAGGTCCAAGCAACAGACCAATCTGGCGCAGTCAGTGAAAAAGAAGTGAAAGTAAAAGTACAAAAAATAAATGCCAATCTTGAAGTAAGCAGGACTCTGAAATCAAATAACTTAGTGGAAGTCGGACAACCTGTAGAAATCGAATATACGGTAACACCGAAAAAAATCACTGGAATAGAAGCTCAAGCCCTTTCTGGAAATTCCGTCACTCTAGAAGCCATGGCATTGAGAGAAAGTTTTCCGGCAGATTTGGAGGTCACTAGTGACGGTACGAAAAGTGGGACAGCATCAACTGGTATATCCCTAGAAAAGACATTGAGTATTGTCTACAAAAAAGTGGGCAATGACTTCGTTGCTAGTCCTTTGACGTTCAGTGTCCATGTCACGCCAACTGCAAAAAAACAGTATATATTGGCTAATTCTATATTGAGATATAAGGATTTAACTAATATCCAAAAGGAGTTAACGTTTAATACATTAACGTTCAATGCGGATTTCGCCTTAACTGGTATTGATTTTCCTGATTCTTACGTACTCAGTAAGGGTACAGAAAAAAACTTTTCGATTGACTTGAAAAAGTTGCCCGCAGATGCAGGAGTCAAGAGTATTTCATGGAGTGAAGAAAGCAGAGGAAATATTTTGGATTTAAATCCTGCTTCAGGAACGGCTAAAGTAATAAAAGAAGGAAATACATTCTTAAAAGTGAAAGTTACGGACAATTTCGGGAATGTTTTTGAAAAGAGAGTTCCTGTGACAGTAAGAATTCCAGTCGATTCGTTTACTTTAACGGACCTAACATTACATGTAGGCGAGACTTTACCATTACCCATTACGAATATATCACCCAAGGATGGTAAATCTAGCTTAGAAATTATAGTAAGTAACTATGATATAGCTCGTGTTAATAAAGAAGACTTCTCCATTACAGGGTTAACGACTGGTGAAACCCTCATGACTGTAACGGGCATTGATTCTAATGGTGAGATAGTCAAACACACTTCCATGATTACGGTGACAGAGGTACCCGTAACAGGTATTGAAGTGTACCCAAACGTGATTACCATGAATAAGTTCGATGAATTTAAAGATTTCACCGTTGAAATTTTACCAAGTAACGCAACGGATAAAACAGTAGTTTGGACATCTTCCGATAGCAACATTGTGGAAGTGGTGGAGAATGGTAAAATCAAGGGCGTCAGTACTGGGACGGCGAATATAGAGATTACATCTAAATCAAACCCTGTTGTGAAGGCCATAGTCAAGGTCCAAGTAGGTCAACCTCTTGAAGGAATCATCGTACCGGATATCACGCTACAAAAAGGTACTTCACAACCCATTGTCGTACATCATAGTCCAGCAGATGCAACAAACGTCGATACAACTGATTTCTCTCCTCTAAAGAATGATTATATAACGGTATCTAATGGAGCTGTTCATGGAGTGAGAGTAGGAAAAACTGAAATGACCGTTACAGTAAAAGATGATAAAGGTAAAGAATACAAAGCTGTCGTGAAGGTCACTGTTACGCCAATGGCCGAAAAAGATTCAAATGATAAGCAAGATAAATATTAATATTTTAAGGGCCGGGGCAACCCGGCTTTCGTTTATCTTCTAAACAGGAAAGGACATCCTATGAAAAAAAGAATCTTAATCATTAGTTCAATAGTTTTATGTATCTTGATTGTGGCTGGTGGGGTATATCAATACAACACAGCCAAAGCGGAAAAGAAAGAACAGTTTGAATCGCTGCTTACTTATATAAAAGCAGGGGAAGAATCGAAGGCGGAAAAGGTGTTGAAGAATAATAAATCAAAGGCATTCATCAATAAAGAATCGGAAGAGGGATACACTCCACTGGAATACGCCTTACACATGCAACTTTATTCTTTGGCTAGGACACTTTTAGAACAAGGGGCAGATGTGAGTACGAAAGCGGATAACCCTCTATTCATCCAGCTTGCTCATTCTTTAGATCATTACCAGCAGATGCAAGTCGAAGAAAAGCAGAAAGCCAAAAATGAGATGTTTAAAATGGCGCTAAAAAAAGCGGAAGCGAAGCTAAAAGAGAAGGATGACCAAGGAAACACGGCCCTCCATATCGTATCCCTAAAAGGGGATGATGAACTAGCACGACTTTTTATAAAGTATGGGGCTAACCCTGGAACCAAAAATAAAACCGGAGAAACGCCGCTCATGCTTGCCGTTCAGGAAGGGAATGTAAAGGCTAGTCAAGTATTGATAGAAAGCGATAAAGAACTAACAAAGATACAGGATCAGGGAAAGAATACTCTACTAACTATAGCGGTGATTGGTGGTAGAACGGATATAGTGAAGCTGCTTACTCGTACAGGGGCAATTCAGATTAATAGCAAAAATGAGCTGGGTAAGACAGCCCTTATGTATGCCAGCGAGTTCGGAGAGATAGAACAAGTCCAGTTATTGCTCGACGCCAAAGCTAATAAAGCATTAAAAAGCAATGATGGAAAGACCGCAAATGATTACGCTAAAGAATGGAACCATAAAGGGGTCATGAAACTATTGAAATAACAAAACAGGGAGCCCAAGAGCTCCCTGTTTTATTTATCTTTATTCAACTTATCGGGTATGACATCCAATCCTTCCACTGTAGGAAGGGCATGCGTCTTATTAAGAAAAAGTCTTCTGTTGTTTTTTATGGTCAACCTTGACTCGGCGTCTTCTTTTACTGCAGGAAAGCTTAAATCGCCATCACCCTTATCATCTTCTACGTCTCCACGATAACTATTGACAGTTAGATAGCTCTTCGAAAAGACTCCGCCATTAATATTTAAAAGGGATCCCACTGCATAAACCTCAGAAGGGGTTTGGTATTCTATATCGGAATCCTCTTTGGCTTCACATCCAGAAACAAAGCGATATTCACAGGCAGACTGGCTTTCTGTATAAAAATAACCATTGATCGTATTGGTTTCATTTTGAAATTTATTTATCCGCGCAATGCTAAGCTTCCCTTGTGTCATTAAGATCAAAGAAGAATCATCTGGTTGATCTCCACATTTGTTTTTGTAACAAGGAATATCTGCATTATTTAGGGTAGTTGAACCAAGTACGTAGATGACGGAATCAAAACTTACTTTTCCTTTAATCGTCAAGTCACCTGTAATTAAGATATTTCCTTTAACATCCATGGATTCCAATAAGGAGTTTTCGATCGTTGCATTACCGGAAATGACTAGCCATTGCTTGTCCCCAAGCTCGATATCGAAGCTGTCTATATAGGCGTCGCCGGAGTGAATAATCGGCGATATTGTACCATACTCCGATAAATCATCGAATCTGACTTCTTCATTTTTAGGGTAATCTTTTTGATTAATGGATTGATTCAAATCTTCAATCGACATATCAATATCTAGACCCGAAATACCAATACTACTAGATGATAGTTTATCAATAAACGTTTCTTTTATATCAATCTCATTGAAAGTGTCATCTACATCATTGAAAAGGATGTTTCCAGAAAGAAAAGCGTCTTTCAATGTGGGAACATTCAATCGCTGCCATCTCAACTCTTCTTTGTCATGTTCTGCTCCACCGTAGCACGAGGGGGCCGATGTACAAATGTTCATCCCTTGCCGATTCGCATGTAGTTCACTATAATCTTCAACGGCCGGCAAGTCGGTCTTCCTTGAAAGCAGGGAGGATTTAAACATATACAAAGCTTGATTACTGATATTAAATTGCTCTTTCGCGTAAATATTTCCATCAATATAGGGAGAGCCATTAATGGTCAAATCTTTCCCTGCACCAAGAGCATACTTTAGAAAGCTTGGCATCGCCGTGATGTAGACCTTTTGATGATATTTCCCGCTGCTTACTTCAAAGACTCTCGTGTTATCATGTTGGTTATCAATCGTTGGATAATCATTTGTTATATTTTCTATTTTAAAAATACTTTTTAAGTTTTCTTCATTTTTAGAAGCATTTTTTAAATACTCTTCATATCTAGCAATACTTTTTAAATTTTCCTCATTTATAAAGTTTTCTAAATGCGTATTATATGTCGTCTTATTACCTGAAAGTAGGCCTGGACCCATTCTATTCACGTGTTCTCCAATGATGGAAATGCCCTCTTTTACGGCGCTTATATCAGCAACATCGTCCATGATTTCTGTTTCCCTTATTTCCGTTCTCTTTGCTCCATTAATGCTCGCAGCAAGAAGTACCATGCCAAGCGTGGTCAGAATCAAAAAAGAAAGCAACACGGATAAAAGGGTATATCCTTCTTCATTATTCCATTTCATGAATTTCACTCCTTAAAATCCAAACGAGCTTTCTAATACAAGTGGTTCGGTCGTAACAAAGAACCCTTTAGCATGAATATTATTTTCAATGACCATCGTGACATGAATCGTACCATGCGTACAAAAGGTCCCTGAGGAGCCCATGGTGCAGTCGGGACTATCCGCATCGAGTGTAATGCCCGTTTTCTTTTCCGTTTGTGTACCTTCGTTTATGTCGATAAAAGAGGAAGTGGAAAGATCAAGAGTGGTCAACACGCCTTTATTATCGATGATGAACTGGCTATCTTTAAAATAAATATCCACTGGCTCCGTTCCCTTGCTATCTTCTATGATGAATCCATCCACGGTTTTCTCTTCCTGGACGTTAAGCGTAACACCGTTTTTTTCATCCTCATTAAGGGGCGTAACATATTTAGGCTGGTTCGTTGTCAGTTCATTCATAATCATGGTGGCGATATAATCCGCATCATCTCTAAGCTGGCCTTCAATTTGGATTTTTTGATAGAGGCTAAGTCCGGTGATGAATAGTGAATAGATGACGCCTGTAATGAAGGTTGTAATGGTTACGGCAAGTAATATCTCAATCAGGCTCAGGCCATTCTCATTCAAGAGAGATTCTTTTATTTTTTTAAAAGGCCTTCTACGAGTGTTTCTTTGTCTTCCCAAACCACCTTCACCTCGATTTGAATCAAATTATTAAGAGCATAGCCAGTTTTCTTGTCTAATGGATCTGGATAATAAATATATTGTTTAAGGATGATTTCTGTATCATATTTGTAATTATTTATGGTAGGTTGCAAGATTTCGGAACAGCTTGTTGTATAGAGGGAAGGGCGAGTGTTGCAGTCTGGTAGAGTGATCTTGATTCCTTCTTTGTCTAATGAGGCGATTCCATATTGTTTATAAAGTTCAGTAAACTCAAGTTGGTCAAAGTAATTGATTACATTTCTTGCGACATTTATTCCGACTGTCTTACTCTGGTTCCTTTTTGTATAATCGTAGGATTGTGTAAAGAAGGTCATCACCGTTAGGGTAAGAATTCCTAATATAGCGATAGAAGCAAGGACTTCGACGAGTGTGAATCCCTTTTGGTTTTTCGAAAAAATATTTTCTTCCATACTTTTCCCTTCTTTCAAAATATCTATAAGTATTATACAATATTTTTAGGATTTATTACCCAAATTAAGGAGCTAATTTCGAAAAACGGAAAATATATAATAAAATAGTATAGGAGTGATTTATTGGAGACAGTCGTATTTGCTGGAATATCCCTCGTTTTATTGATTCCGATTGTTTATGTTTTACCATTGTCCCTAACTTTCAAGGGGAAGCTGGTCATAATCGGGGGTGCTGTAGCGGTTTCACTGGCGGGTCTAGTTGTGGCAAATAACTATTCTCTTTGGCAGGCTTTATTCCTTTTGACTTTGCTGTTATTGCTGGCCTTATTCCTTATCGGAAAAGTAATCGAGCCATTGATGCTCCCGAATCAAGAAGAAGCGTCGGACTTCTATGAACGGTATAACGATTCTGCCGTTTTGATTGAAACGTCGAGAGATCGTGCTTCGTTATCCAAAATAGAAGAGTCAGAGGCGGAACAGAAAGAAAAAATGGGATTTGAGAGCAGCGAGCATCATGTTGCGGTATCTGAGGAACGCGTTCAGGAAACGGAGGAAGAGCAAGAATTCGTTGATGATGAGATCGTTGTTTTTGAGGCAGAGTTTTTGGATACGAGAACGGATGATTTAGAAGAAGTTGAAAGTATTCCAGAAATAGAAGTACCGGCAAAAAGGGAAATAAGTGATATTGAAAGATTATTAGAAGAAGACTTTATGGAGCCGGTGACCGAAGAAACAGAAAGTATCCCAGAAATTGAAATGCCGGTAAAAGGTGAAATAAGTGATATTGAAAGATTACTAGAAGAAGACTTCATGGAGCCGGTAACTGAAGAAACAGAAAGTATCCCAGAAATAGAAATGCTGATGAAAAACGATTTAAGCGAGATTGAAAAGCTACTTGATGATGAGTATGTGGATCTGGAGATTGACGAAGAGAGTGACCCTATTCATCTAGAAGAGATGGAAGAACTGGCTGTATTACCTGAAGAACGCGAGTGGGTAACGGAAGTAATAGAGCCGGAAAATGACACAGAAACTATCGAAGTGAATACTGCGGAAGAGAAACTGGATTTCCATGGTTACTTAGAATCAAATGGTTTAGGGAAAAATCCCGAAGAGCCTGGAACTCTTGAAAATACGTCCGATGAAACAGGTAGTGAAGATAGTCAGGAAATGAATGTGGAAGAACCAGATATTCAGTTAGAAGATTCTTTAGAACCGGAAAGCCTTCTAGAGATTCCTGAAGCGCTTGTCCTAGAAATAGATAAAGCAAAAGAAGAGCAAGAGTCGTCGTCAGTCATTGCTAAGCCTGAAGAAACAACTCTTGAGAGTCCAACAGAACATGTCAGCGAATTGCAACAACAGATGTTTCAAACGATGGTTTCCCATATTCAAATCGCACAGCATCAGTTGAATGATAGCGAGTTCGAGCAACTGGTTATGAGCCATTTGCATCCGGAAATACCGGATCAACAGTATTACATATTTGCATCATTTTTAATTCAAACGTATATCACAGCGAAAAAGACGGAAAAGCTTCGTGAATTGATCGTGCAGTTAAAGGAAAAGTTCAGCGCGCACCCAATTCTTCTAGAAGAGTTAGCATTCATGGAAAACCGTTTTTGTTAAGATGAAAAATCAGAAGATAGGTATGGTGAAAATATGAAAAAAAGTACAGAAATTTTAGGCTTGCCCATTATCAGCATTTCAGAAGGTATGGAAATTGGAAAGGTGAAATCATTAGTGATAAATCCTGAAAAAGGTTCACTAGATTTTATCACAATCGAACATGAAGATTGGCAGGTTAGTGTAAGGGCCATTCCCTTCAAAAAGGTAATAGGGATTGGGGAATACGCTTTAACGATCGAAACCGAAAACTCTGTCATCGATTTAAATGAAATCCCGATTGCAAATCAGCTAGTGAATAAAAAGATCAAGATTACTGATGCCAAAGTGATGACCCGAAAAGGTGAATTATTAGGAAGCGTCCGCGAGTATTTTACGGATGAAGATAACGGTCAAGTCATCGGGATGCAGGTGAAAGTCGGGGATCATGAAGTGATTCTCCCATCTGAAACTGTTTTGACTTTTGGCAAGGACATTTTGATCGTGACGGAGGATGCTTCATCCCGCTTCCTCGAGCAGGCGGAACAGTTGATGGGTGAACAAGTCCCTGAGGCAGAAGTGGCTGCCGGCGAAGAAAACCCCAATGGGGAAGCTGATTTAAGGAATAAGCAAATTGAATTGCTTCAAGGAAAGCGATTGGTGAATAATGTAACGGGCCTAGACGGAAAAGTCCTTTTCTCGGAAGGTCGCGTTCTTTCGAAAGAGGATATTATTAACGCACAATCGGCGGGTCCGAGTGTATTGGTCGGGCTTTCCATGAATGTTGAAGCATAAAAAGGAGTTGCCTTTATGTGAAGAATCCACAAATGCTGAAAATTTTTCTGGTCTTTATTTTATCAACCGCATATATTTTTAGTTTTTCGCATTTTGGAGCGTCGGCTTATAATCAGATTTTCAAAGATTCAGCACAATTTGGTGAAAACACGACGATTGGGAGCCTGGATATAGAGGGTCAAAGTAAGCGGGAAGTAAGTACGCTACTGAGCGAGGCAACTGAAAAGTGGACGCAGAATACGGTCTTGGGCATTACTTATAAGGAAGGTCAAATGACCGTAGATAATGGGATTTTCAATTTTCAAAGGGAAAAGACGGTTGTTTCTTTGCTTTCAGGCAAGAAAAATAAAGCAGTCGTCTCGGTCGACAAAGATTCTTTGCTAGAAGATTTATATGACATGTCCTTATCACTTGCATCTACTACGTTGGACATAGATAGACTTGCCAATGACCTGGCGGTAAGTGCGGAGTTCTTAACGGAAGGGACCAAAACCCTTGAGCTGGAAAACTACATCGATGGAGATGTGGGCGAGGACGAGGTAATTGCTGAGGCTACGGTGAATGTAGGAGACGCTGCAACTGCCATTAAGGAATTGATTCCCTTGATACAGCCAATGGAAGTAAAAGGGGAAACTCAATTTTCTCTTTTGCAGAAAATGTCGGAGCTTGAAGGAAAGAAATATAACTCAGACACATTGAGCCGGTTGGCGACAGCGATTTATGGTGTGGTCCTGCCGACTAACTTTACGATTCTTGAGCGGAATATCAGTGATCAACTTCCTGGTTATGCCAAATTGGGATTTGAGGCACATATCGATTCTGAAATTGGCCATGATCTGGTTTTTGCCAATACGAATGATCATGCATACCGGGTTGAACTTCAGGTAGAAGGAAAGAAATTAAAGGCGACATTAAAGGGGCAATCTTTCCTGAATTCCTATGAGGTAAAGACGAATGATGAAAAAAGGTACACGCCGAAAACGATTAAACAGTATAGTGATGAGTTGGCACCTGCTGCCATGCAGGTGAAAAAGGAAGGAAAAGACGGGATAACGGTCAAGGTTCTTCGTCGCATCGAGTCTTCCTCGGGAGATCTTCAGGAAACGGAAACCGTATCCGAAGATTTCTATGCACCGATTCATCGAATTGAAGTATATGGATTGGAACTCACAGAAGTCATCCCACCGCCTTCTGACTCCGATAATGAAGATGCATCTGATACGGAGGATGAAAACACGGAAATAGACGATCAAGCAATGGATGAAAACACTGGGCAAGAGCAGGAGAAACCGGACAAGAATTCGTCCAATGGTAACACTAGGAATAGTGATAGTAAAAAAACCAATAAAGATATCGAAAAAGGTAAGCAAGAAGGTAATCAAGATAAGGGTGATAGTAACCAGCAAGCGGGTGGATACCCCAAATATGTGGAGGACCCCAATGTTCCCCAAAAATAAGGTAAAGCAGGGATAAATATGGCTCAAACCCGAAAAAGGCTTGGAGACTTATTGGTGGAAGCTGGTTTGATCACGGAAGATCAGCTTCAAATTGCCTTGAAAGATAAAAGTCAGTCTCAAAAGCTTGGTGATGTATTGCTGCAAAAAGGGTATATCACGGAGCAACAGTTGATTGAAGTATTGGAGTTTCAATTAGGCATCCCCCATGTAAGCTTATATAGGTATCCGTTCGATTCGAATATCTTCAGTTTGATTTCGGAGGATACGGCTAAGCGGAACTTAATGATTCCTTTGAAAAAAGAAGGCGAAAAACTCTACGTCGCCATGGCCGACCCGATGGATTTTTATGCCATTGATGATTTGCGGCTCGCAACCGGTTTTCAAATCGAACCAGCCATTGCAACAAAAGATGACATATTGCGCGCGATTGCCAAACATTACACCGATGAGGATGGTCTCGAAGAATTGATGGTTAGCCTTAATCGCGACGTCAATGATGAAGAGGAAACAGTCGATCAGGATTCACCGGTCGTGCGACTTGTCAATCAGTTGCTTTCGAATGCCGTGACGCATAAGGCAAGTGATATTCATATTGATCCCCAGGAAAAGAAATTGGTCGTCCGGTATCGTGTGGATGGTGTATTACGTTTGGAAAAGGTGTTACCCAAGAATATGCAAAATGTTTTAATTGCCAGAATCAAAATCATGGCGAAATTGGACATTACCGAACATAGAGTTCCACAAGATGGCCGGATTAAAGTGAACCTCGGCCATCATCCTGTCGATCTTCGGGTGTCGACTCTTCCCACGATCTTTGGGGAAAAAATTGTCTTGCGGATTCTCGACTTAGGCAATAAGTTGAACGATTTGAAACAACTCGGATTCAATAAATTGAACCTGCAGCGGTTTGAATCCATGATTGCCCAACCAAACGGAATCGTCCTGATAACAGGTCCGACCGGGTCAGGGAAATCTTCGACCTTATATGCGGCCTTAAATCAGCTGAACACCGAGGAAGTCAATATCATTACGATTGAAGATCCGGTTGAGTTTCAGCTTGAAGGTGTGAACCAGATTCAAGTCAATACGAATGTCGGGATGACGTTTGCAACCGGTCTACGTTCCATCCTACGACAAGATCCAAACATCATCATGGTGGGGGAAATCAGGGATAAGGACACGGTAGAGGTGGCTATCCGGGCATCCTTGACAGGGCATTTAGTATTAAGCACGATCCATACGAACGATTCACTAGGAACGATTACTAGATTGATAGATATGGGCGTCGAACCTTTTTTAGTCGCTTCATCCTTGAGCGGAATCATGGCACAGCGATTAGTGAGAAAAGTATGCCGGGATTGTGTCGAAAAACAGGAGCCAAGTAAGCGGGAAATCGATATTTTTGCAAAACGTGGCATGAAAATTGAAAGCATTAACCGGGGGCGTGGGTGTACGTCTTGTAATATGACTGGGTATAAAGGACGGATTGCCCTTCAAGAAATACTGGTCATCAATGATGAAATGAGAAAGCTGATCATGAATGGCGAGCCGCTTAACAAGCTTCGTGAAGTGGCCATGAAATATAAAACGATTTTCTTAATGGATGATGGCTTATTGAAAGTTAAACAAGGACTGACGACTACCGAGGAAATTCTTCGAGTAGCAGTGCTGGAATAGAGGTGTCTGTTTGAGAGCTAAAATTGATAGTTTACTCATGGCGGGCTTTGAATTAAAGGCTTCCGACATCCATATAACGGTGGGCGTACCACCCGTCATGAGATTGAATGGCGAATTGAAGAAATACGGAAAAGAACTGTTGCTTCCAGCCGATACGGAAGGGATGGCTAAAGCGATCATTCCCGAAGAGATGTGGGAGCAATTTAAAGAACGCGGTGAACTGGATTTTTCATACGGCATTCCCGGGATTTCAAGGTTTCGAATCAATACGTATATGCAAAGGTCCTGTGTGGCGTTGGCCGTCCGAATCGTGCCGACGAGAATTCCTACTTTGGATGAACTGCAGTTGCCGTCCATTTTAAAGAAAATCGTCGAAAAGCCTCAAGGTCTTGTCCTTTTGACGGGACCGACGGGTAGCGGAAAATCAACGACACTCGCTTCCATGATTCAATATATGAATCAGACGATGCGTAAGCATATCATAACGTTGGAAGATCCCATCGAATATTTGCATAAGCATCAAAATTGCATCATTGACCAACGTGAAGTGGGTTTCGACACGAATAATTTCGCAAATGGGCTGAGAGCCGCCCTAAGGCAGGATCCCGATACGATTCTTGTAGGAGAGATGCGGGATTTAGAAACCATCCAGACGGCGATTACAGCAGCCGAAACGGGTCATTTGGTGTTTGGGACTTTACATACATCGAGTGCCCCTACGACAATTGACCGGATCATAGATGTCTTTGAACCGGCACAGCAACCTCAGGTCCGAATTCAGCTTGCAAACGTCCTTGTTTCCATCATCTCGCAACGCTTGATTCCGACCGTCGATAAAAAAGGCAGGAAGGCGGCAACCGAGGTTCTTGTTAATAATGCAGCTGTGGCCAATTTAATCCGAAACGAGAAAATCCATCAAATCGTCAATGTTATGCAGACTTCCAAGGCACAGGGCATGCATACCCTTGAAAGTAGCATTAAGGAACTATTGACAGAAGGATTCATATCCAAAGAAAGCGCCCATGCGTTTTTACAGGACAAGGTGGAGTAAATGGCCAGGTTCAAATATTCAGGTCGGAATAAATCAGGAAAAAAGGCGGGAGTCGTCACTGCCGATACAAAGCGTGAGGCAATGGAAAAGCTAAAGCTGGAAGGCATTCGGGTCATCGAAATGACGATGGTACCCGAAACGTTTTTAACAAGGGATCTTTCCATCGGAAACCCAGTGAAACTGCAGCATTTTGTAATTTTTATACGTCAATTCTCCACACTGCTGCAATCAGGGGTCACGGTCGTCGATGCAACGAGCATATTAGCCCAACAAACGGAGAGCAAGCCATTAAGCAAAGCGCTAGAAAGCATCGAACAAGATTTACAGGAAGGGAAGGCACTTTCCCAGGCATGTGCCAAGCATAAAAAGATCTTTTCGACGATGTATATCAATATGGTCAAGGCCGGGGAAGCTGGGGGTAATCTGGATAGTACCTTGGACCGGCTAGCCGATCACTTTGAAAAGCAGCAGGCAACGAGGCAGAAAATCACATCAGCGATGGCCTATCCAGTTGTTGTCGCCTTCGTGGCATTTTTCGTGGTCATCTTTTTATTAACATCCGTTGTGCCAACGTTCGCTGATATGTTCAGCGATTTTGGTGGCGAGTTACCGGCCATAACCCGCTTTGTTTTAGGGGCGAGCGGGTTCATGCAGAAAGCCTGGTACTTGGTCATCCTGTTTGCACTCTTGATCGCCTTTGGGATTGTATCTTTTAAGAAAAATCCGAAGACGAAATACTATTTTGACTACGCGATGCTCAGAATGCCTTTATTCGGAAAGATGATGCAAAAAGCGGTATTGGCAAGAATGACGCGGACCCTCAGTTCCCTGTTCAGTAGCTCCGTACCGATTTTACAGGCGATGAAAATCGTCGAACAGGTAGTTGAAAATGAAGTGGTCGGCCGAGTCATCAGGGAATCACATGATTCCCTGGAGCGGGGCCAGTCAATCACAGACCCGATGAAAAAACATTGGGCTTTTCCACCATTAATCACCCAGATGATATCGATTGGCGAAAAAACAGGGGCCCTGGATGCGATGCTCGGGAAAGTCGCGGACTTTTACGAGAAGGAAGTAGAAGCAAGCACAGACCGCTTAAAGTCGCTTATCGAGCCGCTTATGATCGTCCTCCTTGCGGGAATTGTCGGCACGATCGTCATCTCGATCATGGTGCCGATGTTTGAAATCTTCAACCAAGTGGACAATATGTAAAAAATGTAAGAATAATTACCCCTTAATGCTGTATTTTTCTAGAAATATATAGTAATCTAATAGAAAAGTAACAGTAAAGTAACGAAATGGAAAACGAGAAGAGGAGGATTTATATGAATTTTATTAAAAAACATCTTAAAAATGAACGTGGTCTTACCCTGATTGAGCTATTGGCCGTTGTTGTCATCTTGGGGATCATCGCAGCCATCGCCATCCCAAGCATTGGGGGATTGATCAATAACTCGAAGAAAGATGCCCATATTGCCAATGCACAGCAAATGGTTAGTGGTGCACGGACAGCAGTTGCGGGAAATGATGAAGATATTGATTTAAGTAGTGGTACGGATTCTATAACGTTAGAAGAATTGCAAGATAAGGGTTATGTGGAACCGATAACCGATCCTAGTACCAAGGAAGAATATGAGAGTGGAGTAGTTGAAATCACAAAATCTGCTACTAATGGTTCTTTAACTTTCACAGTCCAATTAACCGGTGCTGCAGATTACTTTGAAACGGCTAAGGATCCAAAAGAGTTGAAAAGATCCGATGTAGTCTTACCTTAAGATATACCCGTACCATGATGGGAGTAAATAAGTTCAATGACTATCTATCTCTTACTCTTCATCCTAGGTCTGACCCTAGGTTCATTCTATAACGTCGTCGGTTTAAGTGTACCGACAAACAAATCGTTTACAAACCGGCGTTCGGCTTGTCCTTCTTGTGGTCGGACCTTGTCGCCGTTCGAGTTAATACCGGTCGTTTCTTATGTGATACAAGGCGGGAAATGCCGTGGCTGTGAAGCCCGGATTTCCCCGCTTTATCCGGTTGTTGAATTGCTGACAGGCATTTTGTTCACTGTCGCTCCTTTATTCCTAGGATGGACCAGTGAATTATGGATGGCCTGGGCATTGATCTCTTTATTGATGATCATCTTCGTTTCCGATATGACTTATATGCTTATACCTGATAAGATCCTGCTTTTTTTTGCAGTGGTTTTTTTATTTTTGCGAGTATTTTATCCACTATCTCCATGGTGGGATTCCATTCTAGGCGCGGCTGTCGGTTTTGGTCTCCTGCTTTTGATTGCCGTGGTAAGTAAGGGTGGAATGGGTGGCGGCGATATCAAATTGTTTGGCGTACTGGGCCTTGCATTGGGATTGAAGCTCGTGCTATTATCATTTCTTTTTGCGACCTTCTATGGGGCTTTCCTTGGTATCATCGGCATTCTGACCGGAATGATTAAGAAGAAAACGGCCATCCCGTTTGGACCGTATATTGTTTTCGGCACGTTAACTGCCTATTTTTGGGGCGATTTTATTTTACAATGGTATTTGCACTTTTTAAGATGACTTTAAAGTAAGGGGTATCTATCTATGGCTTTCTCTTTTTTTAGCGGAAAAAACCGAATAGTGAATTTGATCTTCAAAGATTATGTAATCCGGTATGTAGAGCTAAAGCAAGTGGATCCACCTATCGTGCATGCTTATGGTGAACGTTATCTGCCTCCTGGAATCATTAAAGAAGGGAGAATCCTCGATTATGAAACGTTGCAGATGATTGTAGAGCAATGTGTTGAAGAGTGGGGTCTTTTGAAAAGACAAGTGCGCTTTTTAGTGCCAGACCCGTTTGTCGTGATTCGAAAAATGATGATTCCAGAAGAAATAAAAGAAGATGAGATTGAAGGATTTTTATATTTGGAGCTGGGCACAAGCATTCATTTACCTTTTGAGGATCCGATTTTCGATACGGTATCCCTGGAGGGTAATTCGGAAAGTAAGGAAATTCTCTTGTTTGCAGCTTCGGAAGAGCAAGTCTCGCAATATAGTGATTTGCTGGAAAGTACTAAACTGGAGCCCTTGGCTGCCGATATCTCTTCACTGGCAATCTATCGATTATGGGATATATCTAGAGACTTTGATTCCAGCGAACAGCTCATGTTGTTAGAATTAGATGTGGTTTCGGTGACAGCGACTATTTTTGCTGAAGATAAGCCTGTATTCATGCGTCATATTTTGCTCCCGGATGAGGTTTCCGAATGGGAAGTCGACCACTCATCAAGCGGAATCGAAACGTTAGCTTACCAAGGTAACAGAGAACTTTATTTTCAAACGCTTGAGGATACATATGTAGAGATTGATCGTTTGCTGACCTTTTATAAGTATAATTTAAATAGCGGCCTGGACTCGGTCTCCACCATCTTAGTCACAGGGGACCATCCATATCTGGAAGAGATTTGCGAAAAACTATCAAATCATATGGAACTTCCTATTACAATCTTAAATGAAAACATGCAAATGGTAATGGATGATGGTCCTTTATTGCATCGTTATCACTCTGCCGTTGGATTGGCCATCAAAGGGGTGCAATAATCATGCTTGTCGACATTAATTTACTCCCCAAGAAAGAAAAAAGAAATCCACGCTTCTTCATCTATCTCATTCTTTTAGTCATAATTGCTTTAGCGGCGGGTGTGTTGTTCTATTGGCAATATTCTTTGCAAACAGTCCGAATTAAAAGCATGGATAAACAGATTTTGCAAGTGAGGGATGCGACTGCAACCGTGGAACAAAATCTGATTAATACACAGAAATCCGGAAGTTCCGTTACTGAATTGCATCGTGTCATTGAGTGGGCTGATACTTTTCCCATCGATACGGTGTTTATGTTGCAACAATTAACGTCATTGCTCCCTGAACGAGGTTTTTTCGATGAATTTACCTATAAAGAGGATGGATCCATCGAATTAACGATTCAGTTTGACGCAACAAGACAGGCTGCCAATTATTTAACGGAATTGACGAAGTCCAATTTGATTGCTTCTGCGAACGTGGATTCAGTAAAGAGCGATGAGCCGGGAAAAGATGAGGACGCAAGCCTTGATGAAAATACAGGCCCTTATCTTCCTCGCTATTTGGCCGTTTATACGATTATCCCCGATCAAGTGGCCTTAAAAGAGGCAGTGAAAGAAGACGAGGAACAAGCAGCGGAAAAGGGAGGGGCTTCTGAATGAAAAGAGGATTCAATAAAAAACAGCTCTTTTTATTGAGCGGTACCTTTCTTATCCTTATCTTGTTATTTATCTTTTTATACTTTTACTTGCTCGATCCCGTGAAAAAGGAATTGGTCGCCAAGACATCCGAATTGAAAAATGAGGAGCAGATTCTGTCGATGGTACAAATGAAAGTGGAGACGGGAGCCGGGATTGATTTTGAGTCGACGACAGAGCTGCAAAAAAGGCTACCTGTACAACCATTAACGGATCAATTCGTGTTGAATATGGAAAAAGCAGAGGTCGTATCGAATAGCTTTATTATCGATATGGAGTTCACGGACGGGGAAACTTCCGAGGAGACTGTACTGGATGAAGCAACGGAAGAAGCTACATCTACGGATGATGCATCCGGAAGTTCAGAGAATCGTGCACAAGACTCTGAAACAACAGAGAACGAAAATTCCTCGGGGACAGCGAATGCAACAGCAACAACACCCAAAGTCGAGAATAACGTACAGGAAGCACCGGGCACATTGCCTAATAGCTTGAAAAAGATTTCAGCGAAGATAAATGTCAGGTCATCATCTTATGAAGAGATGCTGGAATTCATACGAACCATTCAGTCCACTAATCGTATCGTGACGATAGATAGTTTAACATTTAAGGGTGCGGAGGAAATCACTAAACGGGATCAAAACCTAGAACCTTTGAAATATGAACTGATTGTAACGGCCTATTACTATCCTTCATTAACGGATTTGCAAGACCAGACCCCGATTGTCGTAACACCAAAACCTAGTGAAAAGAAAAATCCATTCAACACAAATGAAAGAGATGATGCTGATATGGATAAGGGCAATTAGGATGAGGGAGCGAAAATGTAGGAATGTGGATAATGAAAAGGGCATGACATTGATGGAAGTCTTGGCGGTGATTGTCATCTTAGGGATACTGGCTGCAGTGGCCGTCCCGATTTTTTTCAATGTGATACAGAATTCGCGGACGAATGCATTCGTTTCAAATGGTTATGCTTTTAGGGATGCTTCGAATTTTTATTTAAAGGATAAGGTCATGCGTGGAGATCGTGTGACAGAAATCAGCTATCAGGAGCTTGTCGAAGCTGGTTTTCTCGATAAGGTGGTAGACCCTGATACGAAAGAGTACTGGGACCCTTCAATTAATGAATCCTATGTGACTGCCTTGGATAATAAGGTCGTAGGAATATGTCTATACGGTGAGAAACGTAAACTTTGCGGTGATGAAGGAGATGGGAAAGCTATCCCTTTTGAAGATGTATCACCTGAATTAGTGACAGATAAATGAAAAGAGAAAAATGACGAAACCTATTAATGACAAGACGACAAAAGTCTTGTTATTTTTTTTTGCCCCTATGTTAGGATGAAAAAAATGAAGCAGAGAGGAGGAAGAAAAGTGGACAAGTCCGAAAAACGTAAAGGGGTAAAGATTAAAATAAATGGAGAAGAAAAAATATTTGTGGGTGAAAATAAGCGGGAGTCTACAGAGGAAATTCCAGAGGCTGCAAGTAAGGAACAACCGGATGATAGTTTCGAGTGGATTTTGCCGGATGATTCCGTAGAAAACAAGGTTGTATTGGTTCCTACACCACCTAAGAAGAAAATGCCGAAGCTTATCGGTTTTAATACACATACGGGCAAACGCCCTGGTAACAGGTCTTTAAAGACTTTTGTGATTGCTGTTTTTTGTGCGATTTTATTTGGATCGGTACTGGGCCTTATCGCCGTAAATACCATAACGAAGGAAAAGGCAACGGATTCTCCGGTCGAAACAGCTATCACGACGACGGCATCCCCAGTTGTAAAGAATGATAGCGGGGGTGAAAAAGGGCAGGGGATGGGACTGAAAACGTTCCTGGTTCAAGGTGGGATATTCAGTAGCGAGGATGCCGCGAAACAAATCCAGGAGAAAATCGTGGAAAAACAGGTTCCTGCTGAAATATTCAAAATGGAGGACAGCTATTATTTATTCCTAGGTTCAGCTGAAAGCTTGATTTCAAGTAAAGAGCTAGCTTTATTTTTAAAGACCTATGATGTGGAAGTATTTTGGAAGGAAATTGATTTAAAAGCGTCGGGAATAAGTGCAGAAGAAGAGAAAACGCTGGATGTCATGAAGGGGATTTATTCATCCCTATCAGAGATTTCATCAGGAGAGCTTCGTGGGAAGGAAACGAAATGGGATGCTGAAACGTTGAAAAAAGATATGGATAAGCTAAAGGATGAGAAACTTTCATCTGAGCTTTCACAGATGAACACCCATTTAGCGGCCGCAGCCAAGCTGATCAGTGAGTATGAGACGTCCAAAAAGGATGAACAGCTATTAGAGGCACAGGGAAAACTATTGAAGTTTCTAAAGGGTTTTCAAAGTATGGGGAGTTAAGAACAGGTATGTGAAGGGGAAGCTGTTTTCTAAAGAAAAAGTTCCCCTTTAGGAGGAAATTGTTTGAATTAGGGACCTTTTTTTATTTTCCAGGAAATAAGACTGAATCTTTGTCGATTCCTGGTAAACAATAATTGTGGAATTCTTCATAATTTGATAGGATGAAAAGGTATCTCTCCTAGTAAAGAAAGGTGAATTTTTATTATGCATTCATTAATTTTAGCTTCTTCATCACCACGCCGTAAAGAACTTCTACAATTCCTACAAATCCCCTTCGAAAGTATGAATTCCAATGTCGATGAAAGTATTGACGAAAACATGCAGGCAGAGGACGCAGTGCAAGAATTAGCTGTAAGGAAAGCGGAAGCCATTGCAACAAGATATCCGGACAGTTGGGTAATCGGTTCCGATACCGTCGTGGTACTTGACGGGCAAATCCTCGGAAAGCCGGCCAATCGTGCTGATGGAAAAAGAATGCTTGAAATGTTATCGGGTAGAACACACGAAGTTTATACAGGTGTGGCCATCCTATATGGTGAGCACAGCAGCGTATTCGCAGAAAAAACGGAAGTGACTTTTTGGGAGCTATCAGAACCTGAAATCGAACGTTATCTGGACAGTGGTGAACCATTTGATAAAGCTGGGAGCTATGGGATTCAAGGGTTGGGTTCGCTTCTTGTCAAACAAATCAATGGGGACTATTTCTCGGTAGTCGGACTCCCAGTTTCAAGGCTAGCAAGAGAATTAAAGATGATGGAATCCGCGTGGACGTAAGATTTCGGACTGATTTCCTCCCTTTTATTAAGGAAGGGTGGATGCTTTGAGCGAAAAGATGTTAATCAGGGATTATCCGAAAGAAGAGAGGCCTCGTGAAAGGTTTTTGCAGGATGGTCCCCAGAGCCTTTCGAATCAAGAGTTACTTGCGCTATTGTTAAGGACGGGATCTAAGGAGGAATCTGTGCTTCAGCTCTCCAATAGGCTTATCAAGGCTTTTGAGGGATTCCGGCTTTTGAAAGAAGCGTCCGTAGAGGAATTGACTGAAATCAAGGGAATCGGGGAAGCGAAAGCAATCCAAATTCTAGCATCGGTAGAGCTTGGCCGACGAATCCATAAATTAAATGATCAAGACCGCTATGTGATCCGTTCCCCGGAAGACGGGGCCAATTATTGCATGGAAGAAATGCGTTTTTTGTCGCAGGAACATTTTGTTTGTCTTTACTTAAATACGAAAAACCAAGTCCTTCATAAACGAACTGTCTTCATAGGCAGCCTCAACGCTTCGATTGTGCACCCACGCGAAGTATTTAAAGAAGCCTTCCGTAGGTCGGCAGCCTCTATCATTTGTCTTCATAACCACCCCTCCGGAGATCCTTCTCCCAGCAGAGAAGATATTGAAGTGACAAAAAGGTTAGTAGAATGTGGTAAAATAATGGGGATAGAAGTACTGGACCATATCATCATCGGGGAGCATAAATATGTGAGTTTAAAGGAAAAAGGTTATTTATGACACTATCCAAATTTTTGACGATACGATATAATGTTGTTTATGATTTTTAAAAGAGGGAACTTTTTTCAAAAACCTATTGTCAAAAAACGACAAATTATCATTTGAACTTATAAAAAGGCATTTTTGTTTACGAAAGGGAGATACCATAATGTTTGGAATTGGCGCAAGAGATATAGGAATTGATTTAGGAACGGCGAATACGCTCGTTTATGTTAAAGGAAAAGGCATTGCCGTCCGTGAACCGTCGGTTGTTGCCGTGCAGACAGATACAAAGCAGATCGTTGCTGTCGGTAAAGACGCAAAAAACATGATTGGCCGTACACCGGGAAATGTAGTGGCACTTCGCCCTATGAAAGATGGCGTAATCGCTGATTATGAAACAACGGCTACGATGATGAAATATTATATGAAAGAAGCTCAGAAAAAAGGCGTATTTGGCAACAAGCCATATGTCATGATTTGTGTGCCTTCAGGAATTACGGCTGTTGAACAACGTGCAGTGATTGACGCAGCTAGACAAGCTGGTGCTCGTGATGCTTATCCGATTGAAGAGCCATTTGCAGCTGCTATCGGAGCGGATCTTCCTGTTTGGGAACCTACAGGCAGCATGGTTGTTGATATTGGTGGAGGTACTACGGAAGTGGCCATCATTTCTCTTGGAGGTATCGTGACAAGCCAGTCAATCCGCATTGCTGGTGATGAGATGGACGATGCGATCATCGTTTACATACGTAAAAACTACAACTTGATGATTGGTGAGCGTACATCGGAAGCTATTAAAATGGAAATCGGTTCTGCAGGTGATACAGAAGGAATCGAAAATATGGAAATTCGTGGTCGTGACTTATTGACGGGTCTTCCAAAAACGATTGAAATTACGGCAGAGGAAATATCCAAAGCATTGCGTGATACAGTATCAGCCATTGTGGATTCTGTCAAAAACACATTGGAAAAAACTCCACCGGAACTTGCAGCTGACATCATGGATAGAGGCATAGTATTGACAGGTGGCGGAGCTTTACTGCGTAATTTGGATAAAGTCATCAGTGAAGAAACGCAAATGCCGGTTATTATTGCTGAAAATCCTCTTGATTGTGTAGCTATTGGAACAGGGAAAGCCTTGGACCATATTCACTTATTCAAGACGAAATCTAGAGATTCTCGCTAAGCGGTACTTATAAAAAAGGCCGGCTCAACAAAAGATCGCAATTTTGAGCCGGCTTTTCTATTTTTTTACCTGTCTTAAATGTGTAGTTTTTTGACAGAGGATATTATTATACTTCATGCAAATAGAGTAAATTAAAATAGAGGTGCAGATCATCATGCCACAGTTTTTTAATAAAAAGCTCCTTCTCTTGCTCGTTAGTATTATCGTTCTCGTGGCATTGATCGGTTTTTCATTAAAAGAGAGAGAAGAGTTAACTTGGCCCGAAAAGTTCTTGAAGGATACAACCGGTTGGGTTGGTAATGTGTTTAATAAACCAGTATCGGGTATTACAGGTTTTGTAGGGGATTTAAAAGACCTTCAGCATACATACGATGAAAACAAGAAATTAAAAGCTCGTCTGGATGAATACGTCTTGTTGAAAACGCAGGTGCAGGATTTGAAAGAAGAAAATGAAGAGCTTCGTGATAATCTTAAAAAAGAAGATGACTTGCGAAAGTATGCACCCATTCAGTCAACGGTCATAGGTCGTAATCCGGACCGCTGGCATGAAATGCTAACGATTAACAAAGGCGAGCGTAACGGTGTGGAAAAAAATATGGCTGTCATCACTGCCAATGGCTTGATCGGTAAAGTTAAAGCCACGACTGAATTCACGGCTTCCGTTCAGCTTTTGAGTTCGATCGATAAAGCGAACCGCGTCTCAGCTATCGTCCAGGGTAATGATAAGGCATATGGTTTGATAGAAGGGTTCGATGATGAGAAGAATCTTCTATTGATGAAACGGATTCCTTATGATAAAAAGATCAAGAAGAACTCCACGGTCATCACATCCGGTTATGGCGGGATCTTTCCTAAAGGTCTGCTAATTGGTAAGGTTGTTGACGTGAAGGTGGATCAATATGGGTTGAACCAAACCGCATATATTGAGCCGTCAACCGATTTCTATGATATCAATAATGTAATGGTCGTTAAACGTGAAGTTGAGGGAGCTGAAGAAGAAATTGAAGGGGAGGATGAAGCTAAGTGAAACATTTCATCCTTTCTTTAGTAGCCTTGCTTTTCTTCGTTTTTGAAAGTATTTTTGCGCAACTTTTCGCGGGGGATGTCTTTGGAACCAATAACATTCTCGTTCCCCGTTTCATGATCATTTTCGTCTTCTTCCTGACCATGTATGGTTCAAGGAAGCTGGGGATGTTGTATGGAGCTATTTTGGGGCTGACCTATGATGTCGTATATACGGAGATTTTGGGAATTTATATGTTCCTTTTACCTTTCCTAGCATACTTGATTTCCAAAAGTATGAAGATCCTTCAAAACAATATTCTCATTACCTGTTTAATGGCACTTGTCTTTACGGCACTTGTTGAGGGTGTGTCATATCAAATGAATCATATTCTTACTTTTGCGGATATGGGATTCGGGGAATTTGCAGAACGGAGATTCATTCCAACGCTCATATTGAATCTCGTTTTTATTATTATTAGTTGCTACCCTTTAAAGAGACTTATTGAAAAGTTTGATTTGCAGGGAGAAATGGAATAACGTTCACTGGACTGTTGGATGCGGTCTAAAATGTATTTTCTCTTTAACATGTGCGTAGAAAAAGGTAAATTGTTTTCCTATGTCGAATTATATTTCATTGAGGTGAAACAAACGTCATGAATAAAAGAATTCAGCAAAATGTTATGATTAAGGGGACAAAGGACGGGTTTATGCTTCATCTCGATGATTCTTGCTCATTTTCCGAATTATTGAAAGAGTTAGAAGTGAAGCTTTCGGCAAACTATCAGTTTCAAGAGAACGACCCGTCCATTTCCGTTAAAGTACATACCGGGAACCGCTATCTAGATGCAGAACAGAAGGAAAAAATCAAAGAAGTTATTCATAAAAAGAAAAAGCTTATCGTCGATGAGTTGATTTCGAATGTCATGTCAAAGGAAGATGCGAAACAGTGGAAAGACGAAAACCAAGTGACAACTTTGACCAGGGTGATAAGATCGGGACAGGTTTTTGAAGTGCCCGGCGATTTGTTGCTCATTGGCGATGTCAATCCAGATGGTACTGTCCGAGCTGGTGGGAGCATCTATATTATGGGACAGCTGAGAGGCATTGCCCACGCTGGTTATTTGGGGAATAAAAAGGCCATCATCGCTGCATCCATCATGAAACCTGCACAATTGCGAATTGCGGGGAAAGTGAACTTATCTCCTGACCAATATACGAAATTTGGACATGACTTGGAATGTGCGTTCATGGACGACGAAGAAAATATTATCATTGATAAACTGCAAGTTTTGAAGAAATATAGACCTAATTTAAATAGATTAGAAGGGGGTCTCTAATCGTGGGAGAGGCAATAGTTATAACATCTGGTAAGGGTGGTGTCGGCAAAACGACCACCTCAGCCAATCTAGGAACGTCGTTAGCTCTTCTAGGCAAAAAGGTTTGCTTGATTGACACGGATATTGGTCTTCGGAACTTAGATGTGATTATGGGGTTGGAAAACCGTATCATCTATGACTTGGTCGATGTAGTCGAAGGGCGTTGTAAAATTCATCAAGCACTTATTAAAGATAAGCATTTCGAAGATTTGCTTTATTTGCTTCCGGCTCCACAAAACAGTGACAAATCAGCTGTGAATGAGGAACAGATGAAGAAACTGATCAGTGATATGAAACCGGACTATGATTACATCGTGATCGATTGTCCGGCAGGTATCGAGCAGGGCTTTAGGAATGCGATAGCGGGTGCGGACAGGGCCATCATCGTCACCACCGCTGAAAGACCGGCCGTCCGTGATGCAGACCGTATCATCGGCCTGCTTGAGAAAGAAGAGCATATCGATCCTCCTCAATTGATCATCAATAGAATCCGTGGACATCTTTTACATGAAGATGAAGAAATGGATATTGACGGAGTAACCAATTTCCTTAAAATCGATCTTATCGGTGTTATACCTGATGATGATCAGGTCATTGTGGCTGCGAATAAAAAGGAACCGATAGCTTACAATCCGGACAACAGGGTCTCGATTGCCTATCGGAACATTGCCCGCCGGATTCTTGGTGAATCTGTGCCGTTGACTCCAATTGGTGGAGAGCAAAAAGGTTTCATGTCTAAATTGAAAAAATTCTTTAGTGTGCGTTAATTTAGTGAGCGGGAGCATTCCATGCCCTCGCTTTTTTTATTTTTATCGAAAAATGGATATAAAAAAGGTAAGCCTCATAATAGGCTTACCTTATCTATTGTACTAAAGTATTAAAAATGCAACAGGTTATCCGCGTCTTCCGCCTCTACCGCCACGTTTTGATTCTGTACTACGTTTGAGCGTAGATAAATTCTCTTCGCTAGTCTTTAAAAAACGGACCATTTTATCTTCGAAGTTTTCCTTAGGTTGAAAATTGCCTTTAGAACGAAAATCTTTATTACGATTATCGCCTTGGCGTGGTGGGCGTTTAGTATAAGAAGAGGTTTGTCCTTCGGGTCTATCTATAGCTTTTTTGATGGACAAGGCAGTTTTTCCGTCTTTCTCGCTGATCACTTTTACCTCAATTTGGTCGCCTATTTTAAGATGGTCATTAACGTCTTTTACATAGCTGTCCGCTACCTCACTGATATGCACAAGACCTGTTGAGCCTCCTGGTAATTCTACGAATGCTCCAAAATTAGTGATACCTGTTACTTTACCTTGTACTTTGCTGCCTATTTCGATTGACATATTAAAATTGTTCCCCCTCAATAATGTTAAAACAACTTCATTATAACAAATAAAGTAGGAGAATATCAATTGGATTTTTCACCTCTTCCATTATTAAAAGGGAAAGGCTTTCAAAACGTTTGAAAATCAGTCTTTTTTTCTTTCGTCCATTCGTTTTTAAAACGCAAACCATTCATCTGTCGTAAAGAAAAACGATTCCTCGTCATAGTCTGGACAGGTTGCTCATAAGTTTTAATATGAGCGCTTTGATATGAGCAGGGGGTAGATTTGGAATGGATGATCGCAGGAAAGATATCCGCAATCGTATCGCCAAGAGACGAAAGGTGAAGGATAGCCCAGTGGTTAACAGTACTTGGACGGAGATTGAAAAGGAGAACCCGTACGAATTCGAATCTTTTGACGGGTATTCAGAAAAAGATCATCCGCTCTTTAAGAAGGAATATTTCTTTTTGAAAATCTTGGTGAGCATTTGCCTATTCTTGGTGGTTGCCGTGATGTTCAAGCACCCTTCCGTTCGCTTGGACTCAGCCAGAAGCTTTGTCACGGAAAACATGAACCAAGAGTTCCAATTTGCATCGGTTTCCAGTTGGTATGAAAATGCTTTTGGCAAACCTATCGCATTTTTACCGACTGAATCCACTACTGAAACGGCGGATTCGGGTGAAGAATATGCGATGCCTGCATCGGGGGAGATTACCCAAACCTTCGAGGCGAACGGTGAGGGAATCATAATGGAAACGAGCTTAGGGTCCAAGGTCGAAGCCATCAATGAGGGGGTGGTCATTTTTGCAGGAGAAAAAGAAGGAATCGGTAAGACTGTGGTCATACAGCATGCCAATAAAAGTGAGTCATGGTATGGCCAGTTGGAAAAGATTGATGTGAAGCTCTATGATCTGGTGAAGAAAGGGAAAGAAGTAGGACAGGTCACGGTAAGCGAGGATGGTTCCAAAGGCAGGTTTTACTTAGCCATTAAAGAAAATGATGCATTCATCGATCCTAAAAAGGTGATTTCCTTTGACTGAATATGCGAACTTACTGTCCAAAATCAAGATTCATCCGACGCTGTGGTTCGTCATAGGAATCGCCATCCTTACGGCACACTTTATTGAAGTGATGATGCTTTTACTCATCGTATTTATCCATGAGATGGGACATGCTGCGTGTGCACAGTATTTTAAATGGCGGATCAAGTCGATTCAGCTCCTCCCCTTTGGTGGGGCTGTCGAGACCGAGGAATATGGCAATAAAAGTTTGAAGGAAGATCTTGCAGTCGTACTGGCGGGTCCACTGCAACATATATGGCTCATTGGAGCGGCTTACCTGCTCTATTTCTTTTCTGTCGTTTCTTCTGATCTGTATCATTCCTTCTTCTATATGAATCTTATGTTGTTGTTCTTTAACCTGCTGCCAATTTGGCCATTGGACGGGGGAAGGCTACTCTTCATTGGTGTTTCCCTATACTGTACCTTCCTTGAGGCTCAGAAATATACCTTATATTTTTCTGGTGCATTCGCTGTATTGGCGTTTTTAACATGGCTTCTTCTCGAACCGCTTAACCTGAATATTTGGCTGATCATCTTTTTTATCAGTCTTTCTCTAATCATGGAGTGGCGACAGCGATATTATGCGTTCATGCGGTTTCTTCTGCAGCGCCATTACGGAAACACGAATGATCTGGCCAAATTAAAACCCATCATGGTGGATGCCCATGAACCGATTTATAAAGTGCTGGAATTGTTTCAACGTGGGTGCAAGCATCCCGTCATCATCATGAAAAATGGGAAAGAGAGTGGCTCATTGGATGAGACGGAAATACTTCATGCCTATTTTTCCGAGAAAATGACCAATGGGCAAATTGGTGACCTGTTATATTCTTATTAAATATGATATCCTTTCTTCAAATTGAGGAGAGGATTTTTTTGATGAAAAAAGTGATTGTGAACCTATCTTCGCGTGAGAAGAGAGTAGCTGTCCTAGAAGATGAAGTGTTACGGAAAGTCGAAGTCATGCCACCTCATCAACATAGTACGGTAGGTAATATTTATCTTGGCAAAGTGACTAAGGTCTTGCCAGGAATGGATGCCGTGTTTGTCGATTATGGTGCAGACAAGAATGGTTTTCTGCATCGGGATGAAATTCCGGCATATCAACTGACGAAGCGTGATGGAAAATCACCCATCAATCATTATGTTAAACAGGGTGAAAAGCTGCTCGTTCAGGTGAGCCGTGATGAAACGGGTACAAAAGGGGCGAAATTGACGGGGCTGATCGAGTTTTCGACGGATTCCCTCGTTTACATACATGGAATAGATTATGTTGGTGTGTCGAAGAAATTCAAAAATGAACGTTTGCAAAAGTATTGGAGAGAAAAAGCAACAGAATATAAGCAAAAGGACGAGGGGGTGATTGTTCGCACCTCGATGGAGAAGGAAAGTGAGTCGGCATTTCTCGACAAGCTGAATACACTGAGGCAGCTGCATAAGGAACTGGAAGGAAAGTCCGGTACGATGAAGGCACCAGCCCTCCTCTATGAGAAAGATACATTCCTGGAGATGGTTATCGCTGAAATGGCGAAAACGGTATCAGGTCAGCTCTTTATCGACGATTTTGATGCGAGTCAAGAGTTGAAAAAGTGGGTGCTGGCTAATGGTAAGGAATGGAGTATATCCTATGAGACTGGTGCGAAGAACATTTTTTCAGAACGGAATCTAGATAACCAGTTCGAGAAGGCCATGAAAAAAGTGGTCTGGCTCGATAATGGGGGGTATCTGATTTTCGAAGAAACCGAAGCGTTCACCGTAATCGATGTCAATTCAGGGAAGTTTACAGGCAAGGTGGAAAAGGAAGCGACGCTTTTTGAAGTGAATGCAGCGGCAGCAAAAGAAGTCGCCCGTCAGCTGAGGCTTAGAAATATTAGTGGAATCATCTTGATTGATTTCATCAATATGGAGAAACCGCAACACAGGCTTGAAATCATCGATCTGTTTAAAAAGGAAGCCGCGAAAGATGAGATGCGGATGAAGGTTGTCGGATTTACTGAACTAGGAATCCTTCAAGTGACGAGAAAACGGACATCCCCTTCGCTTAGTGAAACCATGACGGTTCCTTGCCCAACCTGCAATGGAAGTGGAAAGGTGGAAAGCGCTGAAACCGTTGCCTTCCGCTTGGAGCGGGAGTTGCTGGAGCACCGCAAAACGGACGATGAGGCCGTTTGGGTGGAACTTAGCCAATCAGTGGGGGATGTCCTGTTGGGGGAAAAGGAATCATATAAAGCGACATTGGAAGAACTGATATCCAAAAAGCTAGTGATCTCTTATGTTCCGGGCCCGGTCCATACGTATTCCATCAGGCGCTTCGGAAGTTATGAAGAAATCAAGCGGTCAGTAAAGTGATGGACAAGAAATCCAACAAATGTATTGACAGTCATTCAGGTTTCATGATAGGATTTTAATGTTATGTTTGTAGCACCCGTGCTACAACCGCTCAACAACAGGTCTTAAGTTTTTTGTCTTCTGGACAAAACGCCTGTGATTGGCGAGTCTGAGACATTCAAGGAGGTGCAAGTATGTACGCAATTATCGAAACTGGCGGAAAACAAATTAAAGTAGCAGCTGGCGAAGCGGTTTACATTGAAAAATTAAACGCTGAAGCAGGCGAAACTGTTACATTTGACAAAGTTTTATTCGTAGGTGGCGAGGACGTGAAAGTCGGAGCTCCACTAGTGGAAGGCGCTACTGTAACAGGTACTGTTGAGAAACAAGGGAAGCAAAAGAAAATCACTGTCTTCAAATACAAAGCGAAGAAAAACAATCGTAGAAAACAAGGTCATCGTCAACCATACACTAAAGTTGTTATTGAAGCAATCAACGCGTAAGGGCTGATATCAAGATGATTAAAGTTATCTTTGATGCTCCGCAAGAACGGATCTCTTCGTTCACATTAAGCGGACATGCTGATTTTGCTAAAAAAGGTTCCGATATCGTTTGTGCAGGCGTATCGGCCGTATCCTTTGGATCGGTCAATGCGATTATGTCCTTAACGGATGTAGAACCTGAGATAGAGCAAGGGCAAGACGGCGGCTACCTTCGCTGCGTCATCCCGGGGAATCTTTCGCCGGAATCCGAAGAGAAGGTGCAATTGCTCTTGAACGCAATGCTCATATCGCTACAAACCATCGAACGTGATTATGGTAAATATATGAAAATTATCCTCAACCAGTAGGAGGTGGAACAAATGTTAAGATTAGATCTTCAGTTCTTCGCTTCGAAAAAAGGAGTAGGTTCTACAAAGAATGGACGTGACTCAATCTCTAAGCGTTTAGGCGCTAAACGTGCAGATGGTCAATTCGTTTCTGGTGGTTCTATCCTTTACCGTCAACGCGGAACAAAAATCTATCCAGGTGAGAACGTAGGCCGTGGTGGAGACGATACTCTATTTGCAAAAATAGACGGTGTTGTTAAATTCGAACGTTTCGGACGTGACCGTAAAAAAGTAAGCGTATATCCAGTTGCACAAGAAGCATAATTGGCATCTTTGAACAGAGGCTGACTCAAAAGGGTCTGATTCCTTCTATGAGACACTATATATCGCGTCATTATTGATAATGGTATGCTTTATATAGTGTAGAAGGGGTCCGGCCCTTTATTTATACTATAAATATGATGAATAACCAGCGTTTTGCAGGAGATTTTAGTCAATTAGTATGGAAAACCACCTCTGATTCACAAAAGGCTCGCCAGTTTTGGCGGGCTTTCTTATACTTTAGGGGGTAAAATCCTGGATTGCTCTAACTAACACATTGATTGAATTTAAATAGACTGTTCAATTCAACTATTATATCTCCAATTGTTGCATGAATAAGCCCATTCTCTTTGCAAGTTCAAACGGCTCTACCATCGTCCAAAGAACTCAGGGTGTGTGGCTGTATTTTTTGGACGGGGGCTTTCATATGAAGGCATGTGAATCGAGCTTCATTTCCTGTTTGTTTTGTTTTTTGATATACTGATACAAATGGAAGTATTCAACATGATAGAGCCAAAAAAAGTTTCTTTATCATAATTGAAGGTGTTAATAATGGATAAAAATTGGACGACTATTGAAACGCTTCGTCAGACTAGACATGATTGGCTGAATAGAATTCAAATTATAAAAGGGAATTTGGAGTTGAATAGAATTGATCGTGTCAAAGGATTCATTGACGAGATCATAATTGAAACCCAGAATGAGGCAAGGCTCTCTAGTTTGAATATGCCAAAGTTCAGCGAGATGCTGTTGACGTCGAATTGGAGTAATTCAACATTTCAATGTGAATTTGAAATTATCGATGTTTTTGCGGGCTCCAATGAGTTGGACGAGTTGATGTCTCGTTGGACGAACGATTACTTTAAAGTTTTAGAAAAGAATCTCGATCCTTTTGGAGAAAATGTACTGGCTGTTTCTATGTGTAAAAAAGAAATAAGTGATATGCGTTGTTCTTTTCATTTGCAGGGCCGTTTCAATGATCAATCCGCGGTGGTGGAATTTATAGAAAAATCCTTAACAGCGGAGCAATCAATAGAAATGCGTATTTGTAATGAGAATGAATTATTCTTTAAGATGGATATTAAGTTTTAGAGAAGTATACAGCAAGAAATGACTTGCAGAAAACAAGGAAGTGATAGCATGTTTGTCGATCAAACGAAAGTCTATATAAAAGGCGGAGATGGTGGTAACGGAATCGTTGCTTATCGTCGAGAGAAATTCATACCAAAAGGCGGACCTGCCGGCGGAGATGGCGGCAATGGAGCAAACGTCGTATTTGAAGTGGAAGAAGGATTGCGGACGTTGATGGATTTCCGTTATCAACGTCACTTCAAGGCGCCTCGCGGGGAACACGGCATGTCTAAAAATATGCATGGTGCAACTGCGAAGGATATGGTCATTAAAGTTCCACCTGGTACAGTTGTCATTGATGAAAAAACGAAAGAAGTCATCGCAGATTTAGTTGAACATGGACAACGTGCCATTATCGCTAAAGGCGGCCGTGGTGGACGCGGGAATTCCCGTTTTGCGACACCAGCCAATCCGGCACCGGAAATTTGTGAAAATGGCGAACCAGGACAAGAACGCGATATTATCATGGAACTGAAGTTATTGGCTGATGTAGGCCTTGTAGGATTCCCGAGTGTTGGTAAATCTACATTGCTTTCAGTCGTATCAGCAGCCCGACCTAAAATTGCCGAATATCATTTCACGACAATCGTGCCGAATCTTGGTATGGTTGAAACGGAAGATCACCGCAGTTTCGTCATGGCCGATTTACCGGGGCTAATTGAGGGTGCTTCTGAAGGAGTAGGTCTTGGACATCAATTCTTGCGCCATATTGAAAGAACAAGAGTCATCGTTCACGTGATAGACATGTCTGGCCTTGAGGGCAGAGATCCGTACGAAGACTACCTGACAATCAATAAGGAACTAGAAGAGTATAATCTTCGTTTGACTGAACGTCCGCAAATCATCGTAGCCAGTAAAATGGATATGCCTGATTCAGCAGATAATTTAGCGGCATTCAAAGAAAAGCTTGAAGAGGAATTCCCGGTCTTCCCGGTTTCAGCTGTAACACGTGAAGGTATCCGTGAACTTCTTTATGCAATTGCCGATAAAATCGAAGAAACACCTGAATTCCCGCTTGATCATGAAGAAGAGAATACCGGGGTTCATCGTGTTCTTTATAAACATACAGCCCTTTCAGATGAATTTGATATCGAGCGTGAATCGGATGGCAGCTTTGCTGTTAAAGGATTCAAGATTGAACGTCTATTCAAAATGACGGACTTCACACGTGAAGAATCCATCAAGCGTTTTGCTAGACAACTTCGCTCATTCGGTGTCGATGAAGGATTGCGCCAAAAAGGTGCGAAAAACGGGGATATCGTTCGTATCCTTGAATATGAATTTGAATTTATTGACTGATAATATGTAAAAACCATGGTGGTAGGCAAAAGGAGCGTGCGGACTTTGAATAAGGCCGATCAGAAATTTTTCCTCGTTCGAGAGGATGTCCTCCCCGAAGCGATGAAAAAAACGCTGGATGCTAAAGAAATGATTGAACGGGGAAAAGCAGATTCAGTTTGGGAAGCGGTACAAAAAGTGGATCTGAGTAGAAGCGCCTTTTACAAATATCGGGACACGGTCTTTCCGTTTCATACGATTGTCAAAGAAAAGCTAATCACTCTGTTCTTTTACCTCGAAGACCGTTCCGGGACTCTATCGGAGCTCTTACGACTGGTCGCCTCATCTGGCTGCAACATCATGACGATTCACCAAACGATTCCCTTACAGGGTCGTGCCAACGTCACTCTCTCGCTCAACACGAGTGGGATGACGGTGGATATTGATGATCTTTTAACAAGATTGCGTAAAATGGAATTCGTCGAAAAGGTCGAAATCCTTGGGAATGGTGCATAGAATAAAGCCTGTACAGTTCATTGTACAGGCTTTTTTTTATGTGTGGTCATTAAAGATTAACTATTGTAATAAATCAGAAAATGGCATAACATAAACAATAGATTGTCCGTGAAAAGGGGATTATAATATGACTTCAAAAATAGCATTTCTTGGACCGAAAGCAACGTTCACGGATTTAGCTGTCTCTCGCTTATTTCCTAATGATAGTAAAATTCCGATGAGTACGATTCCAGACAGTCTCGACGCTGTCCGCGATGGGGAAGTAAGCCATGCGCTGGTCCCAATCGAGAATGCGTTGGAAGGTTCGGTAAATATAACGATGGATTACCTGGTTCATGAAGTGAGGCTTCCAATTAAAGGGGAAATCACGATTCCTATCGAACAGCATTACATGGTTCATCCGGATCATGCCAATCCTGACTTTAAACCGGATAGGGTCTATTCCCATTCACACGCTATTGCACAATGCCGTAAATTCCTACATAAAGATCTAAGTGGCATCCCATTTGAATATGTTACGTCAACGGCTGCAGCAGCAAAAATGGTAATGGAGAATCCGGATGCCAAAATTGCAGCCATCGCGAACGAAATGGCAGCACAGGAGTATGGGTTGACGATTCTTGAACGAAATATTCACGACTATGAGCATAACCATACCAAATTCATTGTCGTATCCAACGGCGAAGTCGATTTCAGTGGGCATTTAACTACTGAGGGAGACAGTAAAACGACGTTGATGATCCAGCTCCCAGCCGATCATTCGGGACAGCTTCATCAAGTCCTTTCCGCTTTCTCATGGAGAAAGCTCAACCTGTCCAAAATTGAATCTCGGCCGATGAAAACAGGACTAGGTCATTATTTCTTCATTATCGATGTAGAAATGGCACTTGACGAGGTGCTCATCCCAGGCACGATTTCTGAACTTGAGGCCCTTGGATGTACCGTGTCAATCTTGGGCAGTTATCCATGCTTTACCGTTCAAAATGGATTGGTGCACCGATAAGGACAGATGTAGACAGAAGGAAACACAGTTAAATGGTCTTTAAAGTACATTCCTAAAAAATCTCCTTGGATAAAAGTCCAAGGAGATTTTTTTTAGGAGGCCTTGAATCTAATTAGAAAAATGGGGAGTGACACATTGTTCTGCCTTTTTTAAAGAACGTAAAGCTATTAAGCCCATATAATAGGATTTAATAGGGTTAATTATGAAGTGGGTTGGGAGAAATACATACCAAGAGGTAAACCAGATTTATCGTTACAATATCCTCTTACAGAATTTAAATGTAAAAGACTGAAAAAGATGAAAGAGGGGATGGGAGATGTGCGGTAAAGATGAGTAATGAGTTCAAAGAAACGTTCGGATCTTGGCTGCAAGCCATCGGAACGGTTTTATCCGCCATCGCAAATACACCAACCCTTATATCGGATTACGATTCTGCAAATAACTTGGATGTGGTGGGGAACACTCTCCAGGGAACAGGTAATGCTTTAATTGCCGATGGAGAGGAAGCTTTCACTTTAGATCAAATCGGAAGTGCAGTTCAGGCCATTGGAAATTCGACGGTTATTACAGGATTGATAGGTACTTTTTCAGATGACACGAATGATCTATTGATTATAAACGGAAATTTTATTCAGGCTTTAGGCGGTGGCGTATCTGCGGCGGATATAACCGAAAATGCACCAGCTGAAGGGATAAATATAGTTGGTAATTTAATGCAGCTGTTGGGAAATTCATTACAAGCACTGTCTGGGATTATTGAATTGAAAAGAGAAAATACGAATCCAAGCCTGGAAAGCAAAGGAAATGGGAGCCAAGGGAGTGGGAATCAAGGGTACGGAAGCAAAGGAAATGGGAGCCAGGGAAATGGGAACCAAGGGTACGGAAGCCAAGGGAATGGGAACCAAGGGTATAATGAGGGACAATTAGACCCGGAAACATTACAAACGTTAGGGAGCTGGATTCAAGCGATAGGAGCCGTTCTCAACCTGATCGCTCAATTAATAAGCAATGAAGAGGGGGAGAGTGGAGATGAAGGCGAAAACGAGAGCGATTCGTAAGAAAATAGGACACTTCGAATGCCTTTACTTCGAAGTGTCCTATTTTAGTTAACTAAAATCCCGGCTTTATTCAATGCTTCTTCTGCTTCGTCCAGTAAGTCTTCTGAAGCGGCACTAATGGTATGAAGGTGAATGCCGCTAGTCAGTTCCGATAATAATGTGGCTTTTGTTTTAGTAACCTTTGAAAGGAAGGATGCCACTTCTTTCCGATTACTGACCATGATGGAAGCCGTTAAGTCCCCATACACGGGATGCTCTATTTTCACGTCTTTGACGGTTATGCCGATATCGACAAGTAGAAATAATTCCTCCTGGGCTCGCGTGGGCTCGTGCTGGCAAGCGATGGTCCGTTCAGGGTTTTGTCTAGTCTCGGTTTGCAAGTAGATATACCCCTGGCTAGTCGCGATAATCGGCTCATTTCGCGCTTTAAGAAGGGTAATGTCACCGACGATGACTTGCCGGCTCACATTGGTTATTTTGGAGAGTTCGCTACCGGTAACAGGCTGTGAACTTGTTTGTAGGATATGTAAGAGCTTTGTTCGTCTTTCTTCGCCTAATAGTTTCTTTTTTTGCATGATCCTTCACCTCGTTATGTACAAATAGTTTACCATAAAATAAAGGGGCTAATCGAATGAAAGTCGATTTACCCATGGTGTTCCTTACATGCGGGTGAATGCAGAAAAAAGAGGGAGGCACATGGAAACGTCCGCCCTCAATCTTGTACAATCATAGGTTACTTGCCTTGAAAGTATTGCCTCCGTTCATATCACCAGATTGGAATCCTTTATTAAACCAGCGCTTTCGCTGCTCGGAGGTTCCATGCGTAAAGCTGTCAGGAACAACATACCCTTGAGCTTTCTTTTGGATGGTGTCGTCTCCCACTCCACTGGCTGCACTCAAAGCCTCTTCGAGATCGCCTTCCTCAAGTAAATTCTCCCCTTGGGCGTGATGGGCCCATACCCCTGCTAAATAGTCAGCTTGAAGTTCCAATCGAACAGAAGCTTTATTATATTCTTTTTCACTGACCTTAGACCGGTCCGGCATTTCTTTTCTTGACGTGCCCAAAAGGGTCTGGACATGATGTCCCACCTCATGAGCAATGACATAGGCCATCGCAAAGTCTCCAGGTGCCTGATATTCATCTTGAAGTTCCTGATAGAAACTCAAGTCAATATAAAGCTTCATATCACCGGGGCAATAAAAGGGTCCGACTGAAGAACCGGCCGTACCACAGGCCGAGTCGACACTTCCCGTATACAAAACGAGAGTGGGCTCTTTATATTCTAGCCCTTGCTTACGAAACTCTTCTGACCAGACCCGCTCCGTATCTCCAAGAACGACCGAGACAAATTGAGCGAGCTCCTTCTCCTGGTCCGTTTCCTCATAGGAGCCATTATCAGTAATATCATTGGAACCAAGGCCATTCAACACATCACTCGGGTTGCCACCTAGGAACATAACGATCAAAACGACAACTATGCCAAATCCGCCGCCAATCCCGGCGACGCTCTTTCCACCCATTCCTCTTCTGTCCTCAACGTTCGAACTCTTTTGTCTTCCTTTCCATTTCATTTAGATGTCCTCCTAGACTGTTGTTTTTTATGTAGTGCTATCTTGATCAGCATTTTATAAATCCTATACCTTATACCCAAAGTTCGGATCGATTAGACAGAAATGCCCTCTGGCAAAAAGCGGTCAATCCTGCTAACCCCTTATTTGAATGGGTTTTTCCGACTGTGTGGCTTTCATTCATATTTTAGTTTCTTCAAGCATAAGTTTTCATGATAAATAATAATGGCAATTTACCCACTACATCATAGTATATATGGACATATGCACAGGAGGGGTTATCAGCGTGAAAATTCATATAGTCCAAAAAGGTGATACGCTTTGGAAGCTCGCAAAAAAATATGGCGTCAGTTATGAACAACTGAAAAAATCTAATTCTCAGTTAAGTAATCCGGATATGATGATGCCGGGCATGAAAATTAATATACCTGGAAATACATCGGGATCAATTAAAAAAGAGATGGGTGCGCCACAAGTGACCTATCAATCCAAGGAATCTCAAATTCAGCCGATTCAAATGAAAGAACAGCAAATTCAACAACAACCCGTGATGAAAGAACAACAAAAATATCAAGCACCCATAAAAGAACAGCAAAAGTATCAGGCACCTATAAAAGAACAGCAGAAATATCAACAGCCTGCGATAAAAGAATACCAATTGCCTATTAAGGAAAAACAATTGCCTGTTAAAGAAAAACAAATGCCTATAAAGGAAATGCCCGTTAAGGAAAAACAAATCGTTGTCCCGAAAGAGGTTCAGGTACCGAAACAAGTGATACCAGAAATAGATATCAATAATTATTATTTGGTCAATATGACCAACATGAGTGTACAGAAGACGCCAACTCCACCAACTCCCCCGAAAAAGGTTGAAGCGGTGAAGCCAGTAGAAAAACCGGTAAAGAAAAAATCAAAAAAGAAGACAGTTGTCCAAGAAATATGTGAACCGGTGGATGATTGTATTCCAATCACCCCTATCATGCCAGGTAGCGGTTTTAACATCGATCCACCACCATGGGCATCCATGCCCATGCATGGAGTCCAAGGAGCTTTTCAAGGAGCCCCTTACTATCAACAAGGTGTTCAAGGCATGCAAGGCTATCAAATGATGGAAGAAAGTTCAGACGTATGGGGAGAATCTCCTGATATGCATTCAATGGGTCAAAGTACCGTCCAAGGAGCCAGTCAAAACCAGGCCGGTCAGCAATACTATCCATATCAAGCTTCAGCCCCCGTCCCACATCATATGTATGGCGGAACTCCACAACAAGTTGCAGGTGCGTATATGCCGCACCATTATGAGTCATCATCCGAGTCGTCATCGTCATCGTCGTCGTATGCTCCGAATCAATACTATCAACAGCAACCCTATATGCAGTCCAATATGCAAGCCGAAAGTGAGGATTGTGGCTGCAACAAGGGAGAAATAGGAACATATGGACCAGAGAAAGAAGTGAAAGGCCAATATTATGCTATGGAGGAAACGCAAAGCAAGGCGCACCATCACCCTGATTATCATCAATTCCATAAAGGCAGACCACAATACTCAGAATCCTATGCGGGAGCTAGTATTCAAAGTCTAATGGGAGAAAAACAGCAACCAATGCAATATGAAGTAGAATCGGTTGATGAAATTCAAATTCAAGAATATCAAGGAGGACCACCTGGAGGCATGATGGGGAACCAGCCCGGCAATCAGATGGGAGGCATGATGGGGAACCAGCCCGGCAACCAGATGGGAGGCATGATGGGGAACCAGCCCGGCAACCAGATGGGAGGCATGATGGGGAACCAGCCCGGCAATCAGATGGGAGGCATGATGGGGAACCAGCCCGGCAATCAGATGGGAGGCATGATGGGGAACCAACCTGGCAATCAGATGGGAGGCATGATGGGGAACCAGCCCGGCAACCAAATGGGAGGCATGATGGGGAATCCATATGGCCATCAACTAGGGGGCCAACCAGGTGC
>NZ_JBIWDK010000017.1:0-53169 GCF_044761985.1 Peribacillus sp. NPDC097224
CCCGTTCCCATTCCGAACACGGCAGTTAAGCTCTTCAGCGCCGATGGTAGTTGGGGGTTTCCCCCTGTGAGAGTAGGACGCCGCCAAGCCATTTCAAAGGTCAGCCATTAGGCTTGGCCTTTTTTTGTGTGCAGAAAGAACGAGTTGCATTATGGAATCTGATCATTGAACTTCAAATGAGAAATTGTTTTTTATGAAAACAATCTCGGAGACGGGGAATTTTTATATAGACATACACCTAATGTAAGCCATTATCATACATTATTAAAAGCAGCCCCGAGTTCTCTTAAACTATTTTAATTCTATGTATGCGGACAATGGTTTTTGGGGAGAATGCAGCTATGGAGGTGGAGATGTTGGGGAAAACAACAACCAAAACAACAGCAGGGGAATCGTGCGTGGTATGTGAACAAGTAAAAGGCATGGGGATACACCTATATACGACTTTCATCTGTGAAGAATGCGAAAGGGATATGATTGGGACGGATACGAATGACCCCAGGTATAAGTACTATTTGAAACAGTTAAGGAAAATTACGAATCCGGAAATTTGTTCATAATGTAAGTAGTTGTAGATAGTTGTAGAGTTAGAGAATAAAGAAATGGCGATTTCTTTATTCTCTAACTCTTTTTCCATGAGGAGGGAAATGAACCGCTTGATTGAACTTTTACCTTTTAGATAAGATAATCTTGGACAAATTTGATAAAATGAAGAACATTATGATGTTGAAGGAAGAGGGAAATGAATCAATTACATACGCCATTGTTCGATGCGATGAGCAATTTATATAAAAAGGGACCCATTTCATTACATGTCCCGGGCCATAAAAATGGTCAAGTGTTCAATGAAAAAGGTCGTGCACTCTATAAGCCCCTACTTGGAATAGACGCTACAGAAATAAGTGGCCTGGATGATTTACACGCTCCAGAAGGTGTCATATTGGAAGCTGAGAGACTACTTGCTGACTTATATGGAGTCCAGAAGAGTTATTTTTTGGTCAATGGAACAACTGTAGGTAACCTAGCCATGATCCTTGCGGCCTGTGGGGAGGGAGACAAGGTACTGGTTCAAAGGAATTGTCATAAATCCATCTTGCATGGCCTGATGTTGGCAAATGTACGGCCTGTTTTTTTACAACCTATATTTTATCGGGAATGGGAAGTAGCGGGTGGCATCAGTTCAGATCTATTGGGTGAGGCCTTGGATGTACATTCGGATGCCAAGGCTGTCATATTGACCAACCCGAATTACTATGGACTTGCTGAAAAAGGATTGTCTGGCCTTGTAAAAATGGCACATGAAAGAGGTATTCCCGTGTTGGTAGATGAGGCACATGGTGCTCACTTTCAATTGGGAAGCCTTTTTCCCGACTCCGCGATACTGGTGGGAGCCGATGCAGTTGTACACTCAGCCCATAAAACATTGCCAGCCATGACGATGGGGTCCTACCTTCATATTCATTCTGATTTGTTGGATTTGGACAAGATGACTTTCTATTTACAAATGCTACAATCGAGCAGTCCTTCTTATCCCATCATGGGGTCTCTTGACTTAGCGCGCGGATATCTAGCATCATTTACAATAGAAGACCAAAACCAGCTCATCAAAAGGATTTCAGACTTCAGAGGGGAGTTGGGCAAGCTCGGCACGATACGAGTACTGGAGGCACCATTGGGAACGTCTGCCGACCCCTTGAAAGTCGTCATCCAGTCCACGACAGGCTTAAGTGGATTTCAGTTACAGAAGTTATTTGAAGGGGAAAACCTATATCCGGAACTTGCGGATCCCTACAATCTTTTGATGACTCTTCCTTTAGTAAAGGAAGAACAGGATTTTCCTTTTAAGGAAATCATCAAAAAAATCGAACGAGCATCAAGTGCGATGAAAGATAGATCAGGAGAACAAGATGAAGAAGTTGTTCCACAAAGTGCACTCGGTAAAAACGCCATGACGAGCCTTGCCTATCCATACTCTGTCATGAAACAAAAAAGTACGGTCCAAGTTGAGTTTGGAAAAGCAATCGGTGCGGTATCTGCGGAAATGGTCATTCCTTATCCTCCTGGCATCCCCTTGATTATGACCGGGGAAATGATTACATCAGAGCATATCGATAATTTAGGGAGACTGTTAGCATTGGATTCAAGATTCCATGGAGGTTCTTTCCTTTCAAGCGGGAAGCTGATTGTTTATGAGGGCAGCCAGGTTGGATAAAATGATATACTACAAACAAAGAACCTTGGAGGTACACCAATGAATCGTGGGATTTTTATAACAATGGAAGGGCCTGAGGGAGCAGGGAAAACAACAATCATTCACATGCTCGGGTACGCCCTCCAACAAGAAGGTTATCAAGTTTTGCTAACACGGGAACCAGGTGGCATCCCGATATCCGAACAAATAAGAGAAGTTATCTTGAATAAAGACAATACAGCAATGGATTCAAGAACGGAGGCTTTACTATATGCTGCTGCAAGGCGGCAGCATTTGGTGGAAAAAGTCATCCCTGCACTAGAAAAGGGGACCATCGTCCTCTGTGACCGATTCATTGATAGCTCTTTGGCCTATCAAGGCTATGCAAGGGGCTTAGATATAGAAGATGTATACAATATTAATAAATTTGCAATTGGTGACATGATGCCTGATGCGACGTTCTTTTTCGATATAAAACCTGAAGAGGGTTTAAGACGGATACAGTCAAACGGGGACCGTGAAGTGAATCGACTGGATTTGGAAGCTCTGGAGTTTCATGAAAAGGTATATGAGGGTTATCAGCTAACCATTAGCAGATGGAAGGATCGTTACGTTATCATTGATGCCGATCAATCAATCGAGGAAGTTTTCCAAGAAGCGAAGAATCAATTAATGATAGCTTTGAAGAAGAGATAACGGTACGCTGGGATTTCCATATTATTCAACTGCACCCTATTCCATGTAAGCACAAATTGTTATAATGGGAGTAAGGTAGTGAAAATTCATAGTAAGCGGAGGATGATGAGAATGAAAATGATCATTGCTGTCGTTCAAGATAAGGATAGCCATCGGCTGCTTAATGAATTAGTGGATCATAATTTCAGGACAACCAAGCTCGCCAGTACGGGTGGGTTTTTAAAATCAGGGAATACAACCTTTATGATTGGCACGGAGGATACACGTGTCGATCAGGCGATTGAGATAATCAAGCGGAGTTGTCAGTCGCGTTCTCAATTAGTCTCCCCGGTCTCACCAATGGGTGGCAATGCCGAATCGTATGTACCATATCCGGTGGAAATTCAAGTAGGCGGTGCAACCATATTTGTCCTGCCGGTTGAAAATTTTCTGCAATTTTAACGGCTAGATATATGGAGGTTCTTTATGAAAATCAACCATGACATACCTATTAATTTGGATAAAGCCCGGCAGGATAATAAACAAATGCAATCAGGTAATGGAAGGTTTCAACAACTGGTTCAAACACAGGACCAGAAGATGCAGGTTCAAACTTTGAATCGTTTAATCGGGGACATTGAAGGGGCAGGTCAGCGCCTAGTCCGATCCCGGACCTTTAGGGAACTAGCCAAATATAAGGCATTAGTGAAGCGGTTTGTGCGCGAAGCTGTTGAGTATGGTCTTGAACTGAAGCAGTCCACGAGCTGGAATCAATACGGACAGAGTCGACCATTGAAGACCGTGGAAACGATTGATGCGAAACTGATCGAGTTAAGCGAGGAAATTTTAAATAAAGAGAAGAGTTCGCTTGAGATATTAGAAATGATAGGCGAAATTAAAGGACTGCTGATTAATTTATATACGTAAGTGAGTGATGATGTTGGATAAAACATGGCAGGAAATGAGACAAATTCAGCCGCAGGTTATGACGATGTTGCAAAATAGCATCACGAAGAACAGAGTGGCTCATGCGTATATATTTGAAGGGGATACAGGTACAGGTAAGAAAGAGGTAAGCAAAACTTTTGCAAAAAGCTTACTATGCGAGAACCCGGTCGAAGGCTTTGAGCCATGCGGACAGTGTAAGAACTGCAAACGAATTTCTAGTGGAAACCATCCGGATATCCATTTGATTGAAAAAGATGGACTGTCCATTAAAAAGGAACAAATTAAGAGTCTTCAAGAGGAATTCTCAAAGAAAAGTGTGGAAGCCAATCGGAAAGTGTACATGATTACCGATGCGGATAAGATGTCAGTCGGGGCAGCGAACAGTCTCTTGAAGTTTTTAGAAGAACCTGTAGGAGATACGGTAGCCATACTGATGACCGAACAAGTTCAGCGCATTCTACCGACCATTTTGTCGAGGTGCCAATTGATCTCGTTTAAACCGTTATCACCGGAGAATGTCAAACGAAAGCTGATGGAACAGGACGTGGACCCACAGATGGCCGCTGTCGTCGCTCATTTAACACAGAATGTGGTAGACGGAATTGACATGAGTCATGATGAATGGTTTGTACAAGGCCAAAAAATAGTGGTAAAATTGTATGAAGTGTTAAAACAGAATTCCCTGAAGGCCTTATTGTTCCTTCAGACGGATTGGTTTTCGCACTTTAAAGATAGAGAACAGGTAGACAGAGGCCTTGATTTGTTACTTCTTATTTATAAGGATTTATTATATATTCAGTTGGACAAGAAGGACCTGATTGTATTTCAAAATAAACTGAAGGAATTTGAAACTCACGCTCTTCATCTTTCTCCGAGACGACTCGCTGAACATATGGAGTTTATTTTGGAAGCGAAAAGGAAGTTGATGTCCAACACAAATCCACAGCTGTTGATGGAACAGCTTGTGCTGAATTTGCAGGAGGGATCATGATTTGTATGATGTTGTAGGTGTCCGTTTTAAAAAAGCGGGCAAAATATACTACTTTGATCCGGGCGAATTCGCCATTCCCAAGGACGATTTTGTTATAGTGGAGACTGTCCGCGGTGTTGAATTCGGTAAGGTTGTTACAGCCCGTAAACAAGTAGATGAAAATGATGTTGTCCTGCCATTGAAAAAAGTACTTCGGGTTGCAGATGCGAAAGATAAGCTAATTGTTGAGGAAAACAAGTCTGCTGCAGAAGAAGCTTATTATATATGTTGTCAAAAGGTCGATGAGCATAAGCTGGATATGAAGCTCGTTGACGTGTCCTATACCTTTGATAGAAATAAGGTAGTGTTTTACTTTACTGCGGATGGTCGCGTGGATTTCCGTGATTTAGTCAAAGATTTAGCAGCCATATTCAGAACCAGGATTGAACTTCGACAGATTGGAGTCAGGGATGAGGCTAAAATGCTTGGTGGCATTGGACCATGTGGCAGAATGCTTTGTTGCTCGACATTTCTGGGAGACTTTGAACCTGTTTCCATTAAAATGGCGAAAGATCAGAATTTATCACTAAATCCTACAAAAATCTCAGGATTATGTGGTCGATTGATGTGCTGTCTGAAATATGAAAATGACGAGTATGAGAGTGCGAAGGAAATGCTTCCTGATTTAGGTGAGATGATTGATACGCCTGGTGGCAAAGGCAAGGTAGTGGGGCTTAATATTCTAGAACGCGTACTTCAGATTGAACTAATCGAGCAGGAAAGAGTATTAGAGTATACTTTAGATGAGATTCTAAAAGAGGGAGCCGTTTCTATTCAAGCCACAGATTATTAAGGTGGTGGGAGAGCGTGGATAAGAAAGATATTTTTGAGTCGGTTACCAATATGGAAGCCCAGATAGGCCAATTATATAAACAGCTTGGAGAATTGAAGGAGAATCTTGCGGAAATCCTCGAAGGAAATCAATCGCTCAAGTTAGAAAATGAGCACTTGCGTCATCGATTGGGCCTTGCGGATGCCGAGAGTGAACCTGTTTCTATAAAAGAGAAACAAAAGACGAAGAACCGTACTGAGAGTACGAATAAGGTTATGGATATAGGGGAAGGCTATGATAATCTAGCCCGTATCTATCAAGAAGGCTTCCATATTTGTAATCTGCATTTTGGCAGTTTACGTAAAGAAGGAGATTGCCTGTTCTGTTTATCTTTTTTAAACAAGAAGTGAAAATGGAATAATATAAAAGAATGTTCCATCTCTTTTACGTGATAGATAGACCGTTTACAATATATAGTGATTCGGGGTCTGACGCATACTATGAGTCAGGCCCTTTTTGTTACGAGTGAGGGTTAAAGTAAGGGCTTAATCCTGCTTTTTCTACATATATAGGAGGGTTAATAGCAATGGTAGAACTAAAAGGGGATGAACGGCTGGATTACCTGTTGGCGGAGGATTTACGGATCATCCAGAGTCCATCGGTGTTTTCTTTTTCATTAGATGCCGTTTTATTATCCAGGTTTGTAAGCGTACCGATCCAAAAGGGAAGGCTAGTGGATCTTTGTTCAGGCAATGGCGTCATACCCTTGTTGCTAAGCACAAGGACTAAAGGGTCCATTACGGGCATCGAAATCCAGGATCGCCTATATGACATGGCTCAAAGAACCATGGAGTATAACGGGGTTTCCTCGCAGATTGAAATGGTCCATGCTGATATAAAAGAAATCCCAAAGCAAATAGGATACAGTAAATATGATGTGGTAACGTGTAACCCACCGTACTTCCCGACTCCGTCCATTGAGGAAATCAATAAAAATGAACACTTTGCGATTGCCCGTCATGAAATCATGTGCACATTGGAAGACGTCATGCGTGTTTCAAGTCAGTTACTTCGTCAGGGTGGAAAAGCGGCATTCGTCCATAGACCTGGTCGTTTGATGGATATCCTACGACTGATGAGGGAGTATCGGATTGAACCGAAGAGGTTGCAATTCGTTTATCCAAAAAGTACAAAAGAGGCCAATACGATTCTCATTGAAGGAATTAAAGACGGAAACCCGGATTTGAAAATCCTACCTCCACTCGTTGTGTACAATGAACAGAATGAATATAATCCTGAAATCAGAAAGATTTTATATGGAGACGAATAGGCACTATTTCTACGTCTTAAAATGCAGCGATGATAGTTATTACGCGGGATACACCAATAATTTAGAACGAAGGATCAATATGCATAATCAGGGGAAAGGCGCTAAATATACGCGTGGACGGACCCCTGTGGAACTGATTTATCATGAAACGTTTGAAAACCAGACTTTGGCCATGAAGGCAGAATACCAGTTCAAGCAACTAACCAGAAAACAAAAAGAAAAGTGGATGGCAAAGGAGGAGACATAATCTATGTGGCAGCAAAAGAGTTTTGAAAAAGAGGGGTTGGAACCGGCTTTATATCTAGTCCCTACTCCTATAGGCAATCTTGAAGATATGAGTTTCCGCGCTCTTAGGATTTTAAAGGAAGCAGATGTCATAGCTGCCGAGGATACGCGAAATACAAAAAAACTATGTAATTACTTTGAGATTTCTACACCTATCGTCAGTTATCATGAGCATAATAAGGAAAACAGCGGACGGCAAATGCTTGAGCGACTTCGTTCAGGCCAAGTGATCGCTCTCGTCAGTGATGCCGGTTTACCAACGATTTCCGATCCAGGCTATGAACTTGTGAGGGAAGCAATTGCTGAACAGTTTAAGGTTATCCCCTTGCCAGGAGCCAATGCGGCATTAACGGCGTTGATTGCCTCAGGGCTTTCCCCTCAACCCTTTTATTTCTATGGTTTCCTAAAGCGGGGAGCAAAAGAAAAGAAACAAGAGTTGGAAAAGTTAAAAAAAATGGAAGCTACTTGGATTGTATATGAATCGCCTCACCGCTTAAAGGAAACCTTGAAACATATGCATGAAATCCTAGGAGACCGAAAAATAGTCCTATGTCGTGAATTAACCAAGAAGTTTGAAGAGTTTATTCGCGGTACATTAAGTGAGGCAATGAATTGGGCGGCTGAAAATGAGGTGCGCGGTGAGTTCTGTTTGATAATAGAGGGTGCTCAAGAACAGGAAGAAGACCCAGAAGAAGCATGGTGGTCAGCTTTCGACATTGTTGGGCATGTCAACTATTATATCGAAACGAAGAAAATGCCTTCAAAGGATGCCATAAAGCAAGTTGCAAAAGATCGAAATATGCAAAAACGCGACGTATACCAGGCATTTCATATAGATGCCAACTAAATGGACAAAAAAAACTTCCGATATTCGGAAGTTTTTTATCTATATTAGTTAGAAGTTGCAAAGTTTTGTTGAATTTCTTTAATTAACATTTCTGCACCTTCACGGCTAAGAATTAACTTACCATTAGCAAGTGTAAGATTGTTATCAGAAACTTCACCAGTTACTTGACAAGTCATGTTAGGTTTATATTTTTTTAAGATAATGCGCTCATCATCCACATAGATTTCTAAAGCATCTTTCTCAGCGATGCCTAATGTACGGCGAAGCTCGATTGGAATAACTACCCGGCCTAACTCATCAACTTTACGAACGATTCCTGTAGATTTCATTGAAAATTCCCCTCTCAAAATACAATTTAGTACCTTTTTCTATTTTTTTCGTCATTATTCGACAATTTTTTTTATAAATTTATAATACCAGCCATTCCCATATTCGTCAATGATTTATTTTCATTTTTCTGTAAGAGCTCATTATCGCTTTTTATAAAGGATACGAAAAGTAATAAAGCAAAAAAGCCTTAGTCCTAGCTTGTCTGCGGAACCATTTACTTCACCAAGATTCGACAAACTATGATAATGGAGCTCTATCTCTTCCCTATTATAAGAGTAATGTTATTTTAGTTTCAAATCAAAAATTCGGAATATAGGATAATATTCCTGTAAAACGTCCAAATAGAATGGGAGATGTTGCGCAAAATATGAATAGTAAGGTATATTTTGTTGAGGTAAGAGGAAATGCTGAAAATAGGGTGAAGACAACCTTGCAAGCATTAAGCACTGATTAGAAATTCTTTGCCTTTCATTCGAATTTCAGGATGAAATGATTGTTGATTCTTGTCGCATAGAATGACAGATAGGGTTAAAATAGAGATAATAGTTTTACTGTGCTCTAATTGGCAGGGGCAAGTCCTTAGCCAGTTTTGCAAATGATGAGGAGGCAATAAAATGCAGGAAAAATCAAATACATTTTATATTACAACACCCATATATTATCCAAGTGGTAATTTACATATAGGGCATGCGTATACGACGGTGGCAGGAGATGCCATGGCTCGTTACAAAAGGATGCGTGGCTTTGACGTTATGTACTTAACGGGAACGGATGAACATGGTCAGAAAATCCAGCGCAAAGCAGCTGAACAGGGCATCACACCTAAACAGTATGTGGACAATATCGTGTCTGGAATAAAAGAGCTTTGGAATAAGCTTGATATATCTTATGATGACTTCATAAGGACGACAGAAGACCGCCATAAAGAGGTTGTGGCAAAAATATTCAAGAAGCTGCTGGATCAGGGCGACATATACTTGGATCAATATGAAGGATTATATTGTACACCATGTGAATCTTTCTTTACGGAACGCCAAGTCGAAGAAGGTAATGGGAAATGTCCAGATTGTGGCCGACCAGTCGAGAAGGTTAAGGAAGAGTCATATTTCTTCAAGATGAGTAAGTATGCTGACCGTTTATTGAAGTTCTATGAGGAAAACCCTGAGTTCATCCAGCCTGAATCAAGAAAAAATGAAATGATCAATAACTTTATCAAACCGGGATTAGAAGATTTGGCCGTTTCTCGTACAACTTTTGACTGGGGAATTAAAGTACCGGGAGATCCGAAGCATGTCATTTATGTCTGGATTGATGCGTTGACTAACTATATTACAGCTTTAGGGTATGGGACGGATGATGATTCTAAATACAGGAATTACTGGCCGGCGGACGTTCACCTAGTAGGGAAGGAAATCGTTCGTTTCCATACCATATACTGGCCGATCATGTTAATGGCTCTCGATATGCCGCTTCCGAAAAAGGTATTTGCCCACGGCTGGTTGCTTATGAAAGACGGCAAAATGTCGAAGTCAAAAGGGAACGTGGTCGATCCGGTTACATTGATTGATCGATACGGTTTGGATTCCTTACGTTATTACCTTCTTCGTGAAGTCCCATTCGGTTCTGACGGGGTATTTACTCCAGAGGGATTTGTAGAACGGGTTAACTTTGACTTAGCGAATGATCTAGGTAATTTATTGAACAGAACCGTAGCCATGGTCAATAAGTATTTCGACGGTGTGATTCCAAACTATCAAGGGTCGAATGGCGAATTTGAAACAAACTTGCTTGAAATGAATCAAGATACGGTACATAAATATGAAGAAGCCATGGAAAAAATGGAATTCTCCGTTGCCCTTACGTCCATTTGGCAGCTTGTGAGCAGGACCAATAAGTTCATCGATGAAACCCAACCGTGGATGTTGGCTAAAGATGAAGCCAAAAAAGGGGAACTTGCAAGTGTTATGGTCCATTTGGCTGAATCTTTACGCCGGACAGCCGTCCTATTGAAACCATTTTTAACGCAGGCACCGGAAAAAGTCTTTACTCAGCTAGGCATTCAGGATGAGAACTTGAAGACATGGGATAGTCTCAGCGAGTTTGGATTAATTCCTTCCGATACAAGAGTGTTAAAAGGGGACCCTATCTTCCCGCGTTTAGATATGGAAGAGGAAGTTCAATATATTAAAGAACAAATGCAGGGTGGCACGTCCAAAGAGGAAGAAAAGGAAGAAGTCGAAATTCCGGAAGTTGATGAAATCACAATCGATGATTTCACAAAGGTTGAGTTGCGTGTAGCGCAGGTAATGGAAGTCGAGCCCGTAAAAAAAGCCGACAAACTGCTTAAGCTACAGTTGGATCTTGGGTACGAGAAGCGGCAGGTCGTATCCGGGATTGCTCAGCACTACAAACCAGAAGAATTAGTAGGGAAAAAAGTGATATGCGTGACCAATCTTAAACCAGTGAAATTACGTGGGGAGCTTTCTCAAGGAATGATTTTGGCTGGCAGCCAAGATGGCGTCCTATCTGTTGCTACAATAGATGCTTCCATTCCTAATGGATCGAAAGTGAAATAACTAAAAAAAACATAAAAGTGTTTCATATGAAACACTTTTATGTTTTTTATTTATATGCCCCAGTGCAGCAGGCATCTACTGAGACCATTCTTTAGTCCCTGCCTTCAGGGAGGGACTATGTAATCTTTTTGTTACCTAATTGAGAAACATAAAACTCTCATTACGAAATAAAATAGTGCTAGAAAGGAAGAATAAACATGCTTTTCGATACACATGTACATGTAAATGCAGAGCAATTCAATGAAGATCTTGAAGAAGTCATAGAAAGAGCGCAGGAAGCGGGCGTAAAAAACATGGTTGTCGTCGGCTTTGACCGCCCTACCATCACTAGAGCAATGGAACTAGTGGAAATATATGATTTTATGTTTGCGGCAATCGGTTGGCATCCTGTTGATGCAATAGATATGACGGAAGAAGATCTCCAGTGGATTGAAGAACTCTCCGCACATCCTAAGATAGTTGCTATAGGGGAAATGGGCCTTGACTATCATTGGGACAAATCGCCGAAGGAAATTCAAAAGGAAGTTTTCAGAAAACAAATACGCCTAGCAAAAAAGGTAAAGTTGCCTATCATCATTCATAATCGTGAAGCAACCGCAGATACCGTGAGCATATTAAAGGAAGAAGGTGCTTCAGAAGTGGGAGGCATCATGCATTGCTTTAGTGGTAGTGCCGAAACAGCTTTGGAATGTATCGATATGAACTTTTATATTTCATTGGGGGGACCCGTTACCTTCAAGAATGCGAAGAAACCAAAAGAAGTAGCAGCAGCTGTGCCATTGGATCGTCTATTAATTGAGACGGATTGTCCTTACCTAGCACCCCATCCCTTTAGAGGAAAGCGTAATGAACCATCCTATGTGAAACTCGTCGCCGAGCAAATTGCAGACATCAAGCAACTTTCCGTGGAAGAAGTATCCCAGGCGACAACGAGTAATGCCAAGAAATTATTCGGCATTAATTGACATCATTTTGGGTCACGTTCTCCCGGGATTTGCTATTTAGAAAGCATTTTTTGAAGTTTCTACAAATCTCTCTCCCTACATAGGTGTTTTATGTCGATAAGTCACCCTTTCCTTTTCTATGAGGAATATGCATAATAGGTAATAATTTCCTAAATGAGAAGTGGATGGGTTGACAGCTCGATAAGTATGTCTATATAATCACCGGGAGGAAGGAGGAGTTTTTCATTCTATCAAAAACTATGAAAAACCTTATTTCCAGACTTGTAGGTAAGAAGCGAATAGCGGTTGCGATATGCACGGCAATTCTCGTCACTACGGCGCTGGGAATACTGATCCATAAAGGAACAATGCATACAGTCACAATCATGCTTGACGGGAAAAAAGAGGTAGTGCGGACACACGCGGCTACTGTAAATGATATGTTAAAAGATTTAGAGATTACGGTTCAAGCCGCAGATTATGTACATCCTTCTGTTGACAGTGAAGTAGCTGATGATCTAGAGGTAGTGTACAAGCAGGCTCGAAAAATTGTCATGGTACAAGATGGTGAGCAAGAGGAAGTCTGGTCAACCGCCGATACCGTAGAGGAATTTATCAAGGAGCAGGAGCTCGGAGTAGATGAGAAGGATAAAGTTACTCCTTCAAAAGACACGAAGCTTAAAGCAGATATGGAAGTTAGCATCGATAGAGCCTTTTCACTGAACTTGGTGGTAGGTGGAAAAGAAAAGCAGGTTTGGTCAACTTCGACTACGGTCGCTGACTTTTTAAAGCAACAAGGTGTCAAACTCAATGATTTAGATCGAGTTGAACCAGGATTAGTGGAAAAAGTTGAAGCAAAGAATACGGTAAACGTTATTCGAATTGAAAAAGTCACCGATGTAGTGGAAGAACCTGTCGATTATGCTGTCATTACTAAAAATGATGATTCTTTATTAAAAGGGAAAGAAAAGATCGAAAAAGAAGGAAAAAAGGGTATCACTTCCAAGGAATACGAAGTGATCAAAGAAAATGGAAAAGAAGTCAAAAGGAAATTGCTTTCTGAAAAAGTTGTGAATAAAAAGCAGGATAAGGTCGTAGCGGTCGGAACTAAGAAGCTTGAAACCCAAGAATCACCGAGAGCAACGAATGTGAATTCTACCAGCGGAAAAGAAATTTACGTCTCATCAACGGCCTATACAGCAAGTTGCCACGGCTGTTCAGGTGTTACTTCAACAGGAGTGGATCTGAAAAGTAATCCTAATGCCAAAATCATAGCAGTCGATCCAAGCGTGATTCCCATGGGCTCGAAGGTCTATGTCGAGGGTTATGGCTATGCTACTGCTGCCGATAAGGGCGGAGCGATTAAGGGAAACAGAATAGATGTATTCTTTTCATCGAAAAACGACGCTTATCGTTGGGGTGTAAAGAAAGTGAAAATCCGAGTACTGGATTAATAAGTTTTCTCTCGCAGGAGATAAATTGTCTCCTGCTTTTTTGACGTTTTATTTTACCATTTGTTGAAACCAACAGTATAAACCTGCTTTAATAAAAGAGACGATTCAATAAGTTATAAAATTTCAGTGTAAACTAAAAGTGAATCGAGTGATGGCGTGAGAAGCCATCCCGATGGAAAAGTCGTGGCAAGGTCTGTTACATAGTAAGTCTTGCGCTTTTCTGTATGGAGGAAAACATGAAAAAGATTAAAGAAATCATTGTTGTTGAAGGTAAAGATGATACAGTAGCGATAAAAAGGGCGGTCAATGCGGATACCATAGAAACGAACGGTTCCGCCGTGAATCAATCCTGTATAGATCAGGTAAGGTTGGCACAAGTCACACGTGGTGTTATCATTTTTACGGATCCGGATTTTCCAGGACAAAAAATCAGAAATATCATTTCAGAACAAGTAAAGGGCTGTAAACATGCCTTTTTAACGAAGAAAGAGGCGTTGCCTAAGTCAGGCAGGGGAATAGGCGTGGAGCACGCTTCACCTGAAGCGATTCGTAATGCCTTGAAAGACGCACAACTCATGGATGAGGAAGCCCAAGAGGAAATATCCCAGCAGGATTTAATAGATGCAGGTTTAATCGGTGGTGCGGGAGCTAGAGAGCGAAGAGAAAGACTTGGTTCCATCTTAAAGATCGGTTTTACAAATGGTAAGCAATTATACAAGCGATTAAAAATGTTTCAAATATCAACTGAGGCTTTTAGCGAAGCGATTGTACAGATAAATCAGGAGGAAAATCATGAATAAAGATATAGCAACCCCTGTCAGAACGAAAGACATCCTAAAGAAGTACGGATTTTCGTTTAAAAAGAGCCTAGGGCAAAATTTCCTAATCGATACGAATATCCTGAAGCGGATTGTCGAGCATGCGGAGTTGACAGAGGAAAGTGGAGCGATTGAAATTGGGCCAGGTATAGGGGCGCTGACTGAACAATTAGCGAAAAGCAGCAAAAAGGTCACAGCCTTCGAAATAGATCAGCGCTTACTTCCGATACTAGCCGATACACTGTCTCCATACGACAATGTGAAAATCATCCATGGGGATGTCTTGAAAGCGGATGTCAAGCAGGCCATCGAGGAAGAGTTCAAGGATATCAAGGATATAATGGTCGTAGCCAACCTTCCTTACTATGTTACTACTCCCATCATTTTGAAGCTTTTGTCAGAGGACTTACCGATTAGAGGCATCGTATGTATGTTGCAAAAGGAAGTCGCCGATCGAATCGCAGCTAAGCCAGGCACGAAGGAATATGGTTCTTTATCGATTGCCATTCAATATTATACGGAAGCAGAGACGGTTATGATCGTTCCAAAAACGGTGTTCATGCCGCAACCGAATGTCGATTCGGCTGTTATTCGCCTCACAAGACGGGTTACACCGATTGTCGAAGTACAAGATGAGGACTTTTTGTTCGTCGTGACCCGGGCGAGCTTTGCACAGCGCCGAAAAACGATATTAAATAACTTAACAAGTCAGTTGCCGGAAGGAAAAGCGAAAAAGGAATTGATTCTTGCTGCTCTTAAGGCCGTAGAAGTCGACCCGACTAGGCGAGGGGAAACATTGAGCATTGAGGAATTTGGACGCTTGAGTGATGCATTACTGCCGAATTTTAAATAACCATTACCAATCTAACGTCGGAAAGGGGTTCTATTCTCCCTCATCCGGCTTTTTTTTTGGATTAGAGCGGGTAGTGAACCGATTCCCGCATATGATATACCCCAATTTTCACTTTCACCATTCGTGGAGCGTTAGCATAACTTAAGAAAGAAAACAATCTAGGGTGGGCTTTAAAATAAGTCTTCTCATGGGGTGGAGCAATGAATGTTCAGATAAATGATATTGTCGGTCGGCTCTCTTATAAATGCGACGTACTATTTCGGGTAATTGATATCCGTGATAATTACGGCAAACGTGAAGCGGTTCTTTACGGGGAAGATATTCGGCTAATCGCAGATGCACCTTTTCAGGATTTGATGATTATAAACGATAATGAGCGAAGTGTCCGTCAAAAGTCCAATGAAGCACTCCAAGAACAATCCTACCGCCTATTAACGCAAGATTTAGAGCTTCAGCAGCAAAAAAGCGGATATCAATCAAGTAATGGGTACCGCTATAGCGGAGAATACTTTCAAATACCAGGCAGAGTGCTACATGTAGACGGGGATGCTTCCTATCTTCGAAAATGCCTGGACCTTTACCAGAAATTCGGCATACCGGTGAATGGCGTCTATTGTAACGAAAAAGAAATGCCCCAGAGAATTGGCAGCCTACTGGACCATTACCGTCCAGATATCCTTGTCGTCACGGGTCATGACGCCTATTCTAAATCAAATGGACCGATGTCCGATATCAACGCCTATCGTCACTCCAAGGATTTCGTGCAAACCGTCCGTGAGGCGAGAAAGAAGGTATCACATCTAGATCAACTAGTTATATTCGCTGGTGCTTGTCAATCCCACTTTGAATCGATCATCCAAGCAGGGGCTAATTATGCAAGTTCCCCTTCGCGCGTGAATATTCATGCGCTTGATCCCGTATATATTGTCGGTAAGGTAAGTTTCACGGCCTATATGGAGAATCTTCATGTTTGGGATGTTCTTCGCAATACGTTAACAGGCGAAAAAGGATTGGGCGGGATTGAAACAAAAGGCATGCTTCGAACAGGACTCCCCTTTAAACCTTTCCAGGAAGAATGATGAGCTGCATTTTGAAAGAATGCAGCTTAATTTATTGCTTGAAATTTCGGATATCAATAATTCTGACAGGATTTTTTTAATCGAAAAAGGGAGCAGAGGACTCAGTAGCGAAAATTTTTCCTTTTTGATAATGAATAGTTCGCTTACATATATTTTCAATTACTAGGAGATAATAAAAATGTTAACGATTTTTGCGGAATTAAGGTAAAAATATATTGACTACATTTTTAACTGCTGATATAATTTATTATTTTGTTTGCGTATATTAACAATTTGTGATATACTATAATTAGTGAGGTGGACCGAAAATGCCAAAAACTCTAGCTGATATTAAAACTGCACTTGATTCAAACCTAGGTAAAAGATTGCTTTTGAAAGCAAACGGTGGAAGAAGAAAGACTGTAGAACGTTTTGGAATTTTGGCGGAAACTTATCCGGCTGTTTTTGTAATTGAACTCGACCAAGATGAAAATGCGTTTGAAAGAGTATCTTACAGCTATGCGGATGTATTAACGGAAGCCGTGGAACTAACCTTTTTAAACAAACAACAAGAGATTTAACTTAGAGGAAGTAGCAGACAATATGTTTGCTACTTTTTGATTTGTCCAAAATCCAGGTGTGACCAGTTCAGGGTGGAATAAGTAAGCATGAAATAGCGTATGTAACAAACAATAGGCATGTGACAGCATGTGAAAGGGGTTGTTTCGCTTGAGTAGAAAAAAAGGGATTATGTCCGAGGACTTTAAAGAGGAATTGGCAAAAGAACTTGGATTTTACGATGTTGTCCAAAAAGAGGGTTGGGGCGGAATTCGAGCCCGCGACGCAGGAAACATGGTAAAACTTGCAATCGAAAAAGCACAACGTCAAATGGTGGATAAAGAATAAAATCTCACTAAAATGAATCATGCTGTCCTTACGAAATGGGCCAGGCTCTTTCTTCAATGTATAGCGATATCCTTTTATGCTTACATTGTAGATACAGGAGTCTGGCCTTTTATTATAAAGAAACATAAGCGAATAACGGGCACTAAGTTGCATGGCAAGTCCTTCAAGAAGGAGCAACGGCCCCCTCTCCCCGCAGTCCTTTTCTCCCCTCTAAGGTATTCTCCACTTCAATACATTGTAAATACGATGAAAAAACCTTTAGAATAGAAACAAATATGATAGAATAGGACAAGAACTTTTAAGAACGTTAAAGTAGGTGGACATATTGAAGCTTATGGAAAAAGCCCCGGCTAAAATTAATTTAGCTTTGGATGTGCTTTTCAAACGGCCTGATGGGTATCACGAGGTGGAGATGATCATGACGACAGTCGATCTTGCCGATAGAATAGAGCTAAAAGAAATAAAAGGGAACCACATTCAAATTCTATCTCATAATCGATTCGTTCCGGATGATCATCGGAACTTGGCGTATCAAGCTGCATTCATTTTAAAGGAACGTTATGGAATTAATAAAGGTGTTTCTATTACAATAGAGAAAAATATTCCTGTAGCAGCCGGACTTGCAGGTGGAAGCAGTGATGCCGCTGCTACATTAAGAGGATTAAATAGACTGTGGAAGTTAGGACTTTCCATGGATGAACTTGCTGAAATAGGGGCAGAAATCGGTTCTGATGTTTCGTTTTGTGTATATGGAGGGACGGCTTTGGCTACAGGACGTGGGGAAAAAATCATGCATCTTCCTACACCGCCCAAATGCTGGGTTATTTTAGCCAAACCGACTATTGGCGTATCTACCGCTGATATATATAAACGATTGCAGGTTGCCAAAATGGATCATCCTGATATTCCCGGTATGATTTCGGCCATAAGGGATAATAGTTATGAACGTGTATGCGACGGTCTGGGAAATGTACTGGAGCAGGTTACATTGCAATTGTATCCAGAGGTGGCCAACATTAAAGACCAAATGAAGACGTTCGGCGCAGATGCTGTCTTGATGAGTGGAAGCGGACCGACAGTCTTTGGACTAGTGGAACATGACTCCCGTATGCAAAGGATCTATAACGGACTACGAGGATTTTGTGATCAAGTCTATGCTGTCCGCATGTTAGGTGACCGTAGCGACCTTGAATAAATGCGGACAATGATGTTATAGTTGCATTATAATATTCGGAAATGACAGAGGGTGTGTTACAAATGAAATTTCGTCGCAGCGAGAGGCTAGTCGATATGACCAATTATTTATTAGAACATCCAGGGGAACTCGTTTCACTGACCTATTTTGCTGAGAGGTACAGTTCTGCCAAGTCTTCAATAAGTGAGGATTTGACGATCATCAAGGATACCTTTGAGCAAAGAGGAATAGGTTCTTTGACGACCGTACCGGGTGCCGCGGGTGGCGTAAAGTATATCGTTTCCATTAAACGGGAGGAAGCCGATACCTTTATAGATGAGCTTTGTGAAACAATCGCTAGTCCTGAAAGACTATTACCGGGCGGCTACCTATATATGACCGATATCTTAGGTCACCCGCAAACTGTGAATAAGGTCGGCCGGATCATCGCTTCCATGTATGCCAAGAAAAATGTCTCGGTTATAATGACGATGGCTACTAAAGGGATATCATTAGCATACGCGGTGGCGAACTATTTGAATGTTCCCGTCGTCATAGTAAGAAGGAATAATAAGGTGACAGAAGGCTCTACCGTTAGTATCAACTATGTCTCTGGCTCGTCTAAAAGAATCCAGACAATGGTCCTTTCAAAGAGAAGCTTGGTTGAGGGATCGAATGTGCTGATTGTGGATGATTTCATGAAGGCAGGAGGGACAATCAACGGGATGGTAAGCCTTCTGGATGAATTTAAGGCGACTGTTGCCGGGATTGCTGTCCTCGTAGAGTCCGAACATACGGAAGAGTGTCTCGTGGAGGATTATGTGTCATTAATCAAGCTGACGCAGGTTGTTGAAAGAGATAAAAAGATAAACGTTAGTCGTGGAAACTATTTTACTAAAAGGGATTAAGGGGGATTTTTCATGAAAAAAGTACACACGAATGAAGCACCAGCAGCAATCGGTCCATATTCACAGGGTATCATTGTGGAAAGTTTATTCTATAGTTCGGGTCAAATTCCTCTTACTGCTTCCGGGGAAATGGTGAATGGAGACGTAAAAGAACAGACGCATCAGGTATTTAGGAATCTTCAGGCTGTATTGAAAGAGGCAGGTGCTACTTTAGACACAGTCATTAAAACGACGGTATTCATTAAAAGCATGGATGACTTCAGTTCGATTAATGAGGTATATGGAGAGTATTTTTCTACACATAAACCGGCGCGGTCTTGCGTAGAGGTCGCACGTTTGCCTAAGGATGCTCTTGTGGAAATAGAAGTGATTGCGCTCGTTAAATAAACGGGCTCTTTTTTTTTGCCTTTTCTAGGGGGATTGTAGTGGGTACTTTTCCAGTATTTTCAGGATGTTTTTAATATTTTTTCAAAACTAGGCTTAATTTTCTAAAAAACTTACAGATAATAGAAGGATTTCCCGTTTATTTGTTGAATATGTACTTTAAGATTTAACAACTAAAAGGGATGGTGAGCTTAAATGGAAGTTACTGACGTAAGATTACGCCGTGTGAATACGGATGGTCGTATGAGAGCAATCGCATCAATTACACTCGATAATGAATTTGTGGTTCATGATATTCGAGTAATTGACGGAAATAATGGTTTATTTGTGGCTATGCCAAGTAAACGTACTCCAGATGGGGAATTCCGTGATATTGCGCATCCGATTAATTCTTCCACACGCGGGAAAATTCAAGAAGCTGTCTTGACAGAATATCATCGTTTAGGAGAACTTGAAACCGAATTAGAGGAAGCAGGAGCAGGAGCTTCTTAAGTGTTTTACATGGTCCATTATAAATAAGTGCAACCAGAGCCTACTTCTTAAGTAGTGCTCTTTTTTATTTTTATGACTTGTAAATATTGAATCTAGAAAAGTAACTGGTACTATCTTCAAAATTACAAATACCCCTTTTGTTTTATGTATAAACATTTTTTTTAGTAAATTTTATTTTTTATAAGAAAAATAATTACTTACCATTAAAGTAAAAATTGATCAATTGTGATTGATGGTCATTACAAGGGCATTCGCCGCATTGAAAGCATTACTTTTACATAGGGAAATAAGGAATGGAATCACTGTATAAACGCGGGTGTTATAGCATTTCAGGGAATGGACCTGCTACTTGATAGTCGCTTTTCACGTACATGGGTGAGAGAAATGCAGCTCATTTTGCAAAGGGGATTATAATGAATGGGGGAATTTTAATTAGTTTTTATTCCCATATTAAGGTCAAAGGTCTGATGGACAGAGGTTAACATTATCATCTACTTTCAAATGTTACCTTGAAAAGAATCCTTATTTAAGATAATATTTTTAATGGATAAAAAGGTGAAAATGGAGGCCTGTTATGAGTAATCGCTATGCAATAATTTTGGCCGCTGGGCAAGGCACTAGGATGAAATCTAAGCTTTACAAGGTTTTACACCCTGTTTGCGGAAAACCAATGGTACAACATGTTATCGATCAAGTCAATCAACTTCAAATAGAAGATATTGTAACAGTTATTGGGCATGGAGCAGAAAAAGTACAAGAACAACTTGGGGATTCATGCAAGTACGCCTTGCAAGAGCAACAATTAGGTACGGCACATGCTGTTATGCAGGCGGAAAGCGTATTAGCAGGTAAAAGTGGAATAACACTTGTTATTTGTGGGGATACGCCCTTAATCAAAGCAGAAACGATGGAAGCGCTTATCGCTTTACATGAAAAAAGCCAGGCGAAGGCAACCATTCTGACAGCGTATGCAGATCAGCCAGATGGATATGGCAGAGTCTTACGTAGTGAAAATGGACTTGTCGAAAAAATTGTCGAGCATAAGGATGCTTCTGTTGAAGAACGATATGTTAAGGAAATTAATACGGGAACATATTGTTTCGACAATCAGGCCTTATTTAGCGCACTGAAAAAAGTTTCAAATGAAAATGTCCAAGGTGAATACTATTTACCGGATGTTATTGAAATCTTAAAACAAGCAGGCGAAACAGTTACGGCCTTTCAATCAAGTAACTTCGACGAAACTTTAGGTGTAAACGACCGCGTCGCTTTATCACAGGCGGAACAAATATTACGGAAACGCATCAATGAGTTGCACATGAGAAATGGCGTCACAATCGTTGATCCGCTTACGACGTATATTGAATCCGATGTGAAAATTGGCCAGGATTCAATCATTTATCCTGGTACAATGATTAAAGGGCGAAGTGTTATCGGAACAGATTGCCAGGTTGGCCCACAATCGGAAATCATAAATTGTGTAATCGGGAATGGAACGGAAATTCGCCAATCGGTTGCACAGGATAGCCAAATTGGTAACTCTGTGAAAGTCGGCCCGTTTGCGCATATCAGACCGGAATCGGATATACAAGATTCCGTGAAAATCGGAAATTTTGTCGAAATTAAAAAGTCCGTATTCGGAAAAGGAAGCAAAGCCTCTCATTTGAGTTATATAGGGGATGCTGAGGTTGGAGAGAATGTTAATATAGGCTGTGGATCTATTACCGTGAATTATGACGGTAAAAACAAATATTTGACGAAAATTGAAGACGATGTCTTTATTGGCTGCAATTCAAATCTCGTTGCGCCTGTAACGATTGCAAAAGGAGCATATGTTGCTGCGGGGTCAACAATCACCAAGGATGTACCGCAGGAAGCTCTGTCAGTTGCCCGGGCACGTCAAGTTAACAAAGAAGATTATGTGAAAAAATTAAAATTCAATAACTAACCCACGGAGGTCATCATGTCAAATCAGTATTTAGATCCTAATTTAAAAGTATTCTCTTTGAATTCAAACTTTGGTTTAGCCCAAGAAATTGCCGCAACAATTGGCGTTGAACTTGGAAAATGTACCGTAACGAGTTTCAGTGATGGTGAAGTTCAAATTAACATAGAAGAAAGTATTCGTGGGTGTGACGTTTATGTCATTCAATCAACGAGCCAGCCTGTAAATGAGAACTTGATGGAACTTTTAATCATGATTGATGCTTTAAAACGTGCTTCGGCAAAAACGATTAACATCGTTATGCCTTATTATGGATATGCACGCCAAGATCGTAAAGCACGCGCACGTGAGCCGATCACAGCTAAGCTAGTAGCAAATCTATTAGAAACAGCTGGCGCACACCGAGTTATTACATTAGATCTTCACGCACCGCAAATTCAAGGTTTCTTCGATATTTTAATTGATCACCTAGTAGCGGTTCCAATCTTGTCTGACTTCTTCAAAGAAAAAAATCTTGAAGATATCGTCATTGTTTCTCCTGACCATGGTGGTGTGACACGTGCCCGTAAAATGGCGGATCGTTTAAAAGCACCGATTGCTATTATCGATAAACGCCGTCCAAGACCAAATGTGGCTGAAGTAATGAACATCATCGGTAACATAGAAGGAAAAACAGCTATTCTGATTGATGACATCATCGATACAGCAGGAACCATTACACTTGCAGCGAATGCCCTTGTAGAGCATGGAGCTAAAGAAGTGTATGCATGTTGTACTCACCCGGTCCTTTCAGGTCCAGCTATTGAGCGCATTCAAAATTCATCAATCAAAGAATTAGTCATCACAAACTCAATTGTCCTTTCTGAAGAAAAGAAAATTGATAAAATTGTTGAATTGTCTGTGGCTCCATTGATTGCTGAGGCGATCATTCGTGTGCATGAAGAACAATCTGTTAGTACATTGTTCGATTAATAGTCAGTTTTAAAAAACATGGTGGGCCTTATGGTCCGCCATTTTTTTATTCTCTGGTTTTTAAAAAAGTTCTCCCTACTCCCCCTTATTCTTTTTTGGAGTCGTATTTCTAGCGTGCCAATATATGTTTAATCTTTCTCTGATAAGGGAAGATTTAAATATATAGTGAAACTGTAATATTTTATATTCAGGAAGGCGGAGGATGTATGAGTAATCTATTAGTAGCTAAAGAACGTAAGGGGACTAAACATTCTAATTTAAAGGACTTAAGGGAAAGCGGAGAAATTCCGGCCGTCGTATATGGGAATAAAAATGGCAGCACAGCCATTTCAGTCAACAACGCGGATTTCCAAAAAACAATAAAAGAAGTGGGCCGTAACGGAATTATTTCGTTAGATTTAGAAGGAACTAAACATCAGGTCATGCTTTCTGATTATCAGAAGGATCCGTTGAAAAACCATGTATTTCATGCCGATTTCTTAATCGTGGACATGAAAGCAGAACTACAAGCACAGGTACGCATCAATCTCGTAGGTACATCCAAAGGGGTTAAAGATGGTGGCGTCCTACAGCAGTCACTACATGAGGTAACTGTTTCAGCTAGACCTGATGATATCCCGGAATCAATCGACGTTGATGTCACAGAGCTTCAAGTAGGTGAAACAATCTACATATCTGACGTCCAATCAAACCAAAAAGTCACAATTGAAAACAGTGGGGAAGAAGTCATTGCTTCTGTATTACCACCTCGTCAAGAAGAGGAAATTAGTACAGGTGAACAGCAAGATGGTGGAATCCCAGAAAATGAGGAAGGCAGGGAGACTAAGCCTTCACCAGAGTCATGATGCCGGGATTATAGAAGTTAATCATGGTATAATAGGCGTAGCTCTTTATGAGTTGCGTCTTTTTTTGCTTCTCTGCATTCGTTAAGGAGTTATTGCTTTTAATTAGAAATAATTTCTAATTAGTTCTCCGGTCGCTTGCGGAAATACTTAAAATTGAGGTACTATTTTTCTAAGGTCACTTATGATTTTTAGAATCTTCGGTCAAACGTAACTCTCTAAATATCAGGAATGACGGAGTGTGAATCATGAAAATCTTTGTAGGGTTAGGAAACCCGGGTAAGCAATATGAAAAAACACGGCATAATGTCGGGTTTGAAGTGATAGATGAGTTAGCTAAAAATTGGTCCATTTCACTTGACCAAGCCAAGCATAAAGGCATTTATGGTGTGGGAATGGTGCGGGGCGAGAAGGTCTTACTACTTAAGCCTTTAACCTACATGAATTTGTCGGGAGAATCCATATCGGCCGTCATGCAATTTTTCAAAGTGGACGTATCGGATGTTATCATCATTTATGATGATCTTGACTTACCGCCCGGAAAAGTACGGCTTCGTCAAAAAGGAAGTGCAGGCGGACATAATGGGATTAAATCAACCATTGCCCATTTAGGTACCCAGGACTTCAATCGAATTAGAATAGGGATTGGCCGTCCAGTCGGTCGTATTCCAGTGCCTGATTATGTCTTGGGCCGGTTTTCTAAAGAAGATTGGGATCATGTCGGGGCTACAATCGAAAAAAGTGCAGCCGCCTGTGAAACATGGCTAGAAAAACCATTTACTCAGGTCATGAACGAATATAACCAATAAGGTTAGAGTAGATATAAGATAAGGAGAAATTTCTTTCTGTTTCGCTGAATAAATCTCCCCTATTTTAGTACATACTAACGGTATTATTAAATAGGGGGTTATCGAATATGGCTCTCCATTATCGTTGCCGGCATTGCGGAACTAAATTAGGTTCACTTGAGCATGACGCATTGACCGCGGAGCAGTTGGGGTTTAATCAACTTACTGATGAAGACCGTCAAGAGATGATCGTTTATGATTCCGAAGGGGATATGCATGTGAAGGCAATATGTGAAGAATGTTATAATTCACTGCAAAATAACCCAGAATATTATGAAAGCGATTATATTATTCATTAGCGGGAGAGGGCTTTGGACAAAAATCCAAAGCATTTTTCCGTTCATTTTAGTATATATGGATTGAAAAATAGAGAATAGGTTTGATTCGGTTATAGAGAGAGTAAATACAATCAAAAGGATTTACGCATGATCAAGAGAGGAGGGACAGACTGTGGATGGATTACAACACTTGTTCTCTAAACAAGATGATGTTCATTCGTTAATAGCAGGCATAGACGAAGGATTAAAAGAACAAATGGTATCTGGCTTGACTGGTTCTTCAAGATCACTTCTGCTGGCATCTGTATATGAGAAGACGAACAGATCAATCTTAGTAGTGACCCATAACTTACTACAAGCTCAAAAGTTCCAGGAGGATTTATCGAGTTTTATCCCGGAAGATGAGCTATTTATATATCCAGCCAATGAATTAATTGCTGCAGACATGAGTGTGGCCAGTCCTGAATTACGGGCACAACGCGTAGAAGCATTGAATTTCTGGGCAAAAGGTAAGAAAGGAATTGTCATTGCACCGATTCCTGGTGTCCGCAGAATACTTCCTCCGAAAGATGTTTGGAAGAAGCATCAGCTTTCCTTTAAATTAGGTGAAGAAATCAATCTGGAATCCACATTGGGTAAATTCATCGCTATGGGGTACAATCGGGCTGAAATGGTGTCTTCCCCTGGGGAATTCAGCATCCGGGGCGGTATCATCGATATCTATCCGATAACGGACCCGGACCCTATTCGGATTGAGTTATTCGATACGGAGATTGATTCTATTAGAACGTTCTCATCAGAAGATCAGCGCTCCATTAAAAAGCTTCAGACCGTAACAATCGGCCCGGTTAGCGAAGCTTTATTGGAAACGATTCATATTGAATCCATTATTTCGAAACTTGAAAGCGGATTAAGTAAGAGCTTGAAAAAGGTAAAAGATGAAAAAACGAAAGAACAATTGGTCCAAACCATCAGCTATGAACTTGAGCAGCTTAAGGACGGTAATAAGCCTGATCAAATCTTCAAATACCTAAGTTTAGCATATGATAAACCAGCTAGTTTAATAGATTATCTTCCCGTAAATGGATTGGTGTTCCTGGATGAAATCAGTAGAATCCAAGAACTTAATGATTCTTTGGAAAAGGAAGAGGCGACATGGTATACAGACCTTATAAGTCGGGGGCAGATTATCCATGATATACAAATGGCCCATCCAATGCATGAATTAATTGCAAAATCAAATCGGCCGTTTGTGTACCTTTCTTTGTTTTTACGTCATGTGCCGCATACGAACCCTCAAAACATCCTTAATTTTTCCAGTAAGCAAATGCAGAATTTCCATGGACAGATGAATGTATTCAAGGCAGAACTGGAACGTTGGAAAAAAGGGAATTTTACGGTGATCATTCTTGGGCAAGATGAGGAACGAGTAAAAAAGCTCCATTCCATATTAGCAGATTATGATATCGAAGCGGCAGAACTCCTGGATGCAAACAGCATCCTTCCTGGAAAGGTGCAGATATTACGCGGCAGCCTTAATAGCGGTTTTGAATTGCCAATGCAGAAATTCAGCATTATTACGGAAACTGAATTGTTTAATAAGAAGACAAAAAAGTCGATTCGCAGGCAAAAACTATCAAATGCGGAACGGATCAAAAGCTATTCCGAGTTGAAAATCGGTGATTACGTCGTTCATGTCAATCACGGGATTGGTAAATACTTAGGAATTGAAACGCTAACGATAAACGGGGTACATAAGGACTATCTGCATATCAAGTACCAAGCGGATGACAAATTATATGTTCCTGTTGATCAAATTAACCTTGTTCAAAAGTATGTTGGTTCAGAAGGTAAAGAACCGAAGCTTTATAAGTTAGGCGGAACAGAATGGAAACGTGTAAAAAGTAAGGTTCAGTCTTCTGTGGAGAACATTGCAGATGATCTAATTAAACTCTATGCAGAACGAGAAGCAGCAAAAGGCTATGCCTTTTCCCCTGACGGCGATATGCAGCGGCAATTCGAAACTTCATTCGCCTATAATGAAACGGAAGATCAACTGCGATCCATTACCGAGATTAAAAAGGATATGGAACGTGAAAGGCCGATGGACCGTTTGCTATGTGGTGATGTGGGTTATGGAAAGACGGAGGTGGCCATTCGTGCCGCTTTTAAAGCAATCATGGATGGTAAGCAGGTCGCTTTCCTTGTTCCGACCACGATTCTTGCTCAACAGCACTATGAAACATTGAGGGAGAGATTCCAGGAGTATCCAATATCCATAGGGCTAATGAGTCGCTTCCGTACAAAAAAACAGCAAACGGAAACGATAAAGGGAATAAAAGCTGGCACAGTGGACATCGTTGTCGGCACACACAGAATTCTATCTAAGGATTTGGTATATCGTGATTTAGGCTTGCTGGTGATTGATGAGGAACAACGCTTCGGTGTAACTCACAAAGAAAAAATAAAACGATTGAAAACCAATGTCGATGTATTGACTTTGACTGCTACGCCTATTCCAAGGACTCTTCATATGTCGATGCTGGGTGTTCGTGATTTATCCGTCATAGAGACACCTCCGGAAAATCGTTTTCCAATCCAGACCTATGTAATGGAGTATAACGGGGGCTTGGTCAAAGAAGCAATCGAACGTGAGTTAGCGAGAGATGGACAGGTTTATTTTTTATATAATAGGGTAGATGATATAGCAAGAAAAGCAGAAGAAATTTCCATGTTAGTACCGGATGCCCGCGTTACCTTTGCTCACGGACAAATGTCCGAGCAGGAGCTAGAAGCCGTCATGTTTGGTTTTCTAGAGGGAGAATATGATGTTTTAGTAAGCACAACCATCATAGAGACCGGTGTGGATATTCCCAATGTTAATACGCTCATCGTTAATGAAGCAGATAGAATGGGCCTTTCCCAGCTTTATCAGCTACGGGGACGAGTTGGACGTTCAAATCGGGTGGCCTATGCATTCTTTACTTATAGAAAAGATAAAGTGTTGACTGAAGTTGCCGAAAAACGTCTCCAATCTATTAAGGAATTCACCGAACTAGGATCAGGATTCAAAATTGCCATGCGGGATCTATCCATCAGGGGAGCAGGAAATATATTAGGTGCTCAACAGCATGGATTCATCGATTCAGTTGGTTTTGATTTATATTCTCAAATGTTACAAGAGGCTGTTGAGGCAAAACGTTCGGATAAACCAATCGAAGAAAAGTCTACACTTGAAATTGATGTTGAAATTGATGCATACATCCCAGATGCCTACATAATGGACGGACATCAGAAAATAGAAATGTATAAACGGTTCAGAGGCGTTGCTTCTCTAGAAGAAGTTGAGGAATTAAAAGAGGAGATGCTCGATCGATTTGGCGAGTACCCGGAAGAGGTTGCTTATCTATTTTTAATCGCTGAAATGAAGGTGTTTGCTAATACGGCTGGTATTGAGAGCATCAAACAGCTTAAACAGGAAATCACCATCCTCCTTAGGGAAGAAGTAAGCAGCATCGTGGACGGTCAAAAGGTCTTTGAGCTTGGCTCGAAATACGGCCGTATGGTTGGCTTCGGTATGGACGGTAATCGAATGAAACTTGTTCTGCACATAAAAGGTGTAGAACAAACCAAGTGGTTACCTATACTTTTCGAGATGACCAAAGGCCTCCAGTTCGTCAAAAAAGAAATACAAGCGACAAAAAATTAATGAGAAGATGGTTCTCTTGAAGAAGCCTTCTGGCACACTTATAAAAAATACATCAAAAAGAAATATTTTTTCAAAGTGTATAGAACTTACCATTAGAAAAATACTAAGTTCAATAGCTGGTGATGTTTTTGCTTTACAAAAGAGGATATATCAAATCAATTAGATGAAAGTGAGGCAACATTAGATGAAAGCAACTGGTATCGTTCGGCGAATTGATGATTTAGGTAGAGTTGTCATCCCAAAAGAAATTCGAAGGACTCTCCGCATCCGTGAAGGTGACCCATTAGAAATCTTCGTGGACAGAGATGGAGAAGTCATTCTAAAGAAATACTCCCCTATTAGTGAACTAGGTGATTTTGCAAGAGAATATGCAGAAGCAATATATGATAGCCTAGGAAATCCAGTTATGATATGTGATCGTGATACTTACATTGCTGTAGCGGGCGGGTCTAAAAAGGACTATTTAAATAAAAGCATCAGTGACTTGGTAGAAAAAATCATGGAGGAAAGAAATCCTGTCCTTGAATCACCGAATGGACAAATTTCCTTCGTGGATTCAAATGATGAAGAAGTTCAATCTTATGCAGCAGCTCCGATCATAGCCAGTGGTGACCCGATAGGTGCGGTTCTGATTTTCTCTAAAGATGGCGCATTAGGTGAAGTTGAACAGAAGTCGGTTGAAACAGCAGCTAGTTTCCTTGCAAGGCAAATGGAACAGTAAGTCAGGAAATGCAATTATATATATGGATGTGTAAAGGGCAGCGATCGCTGTCCTTTTTGTTCTTTTAAAAAAAGATCATAACAGGGAGTCCCATGAATAAATGGAGTCGTGCTTTTGCTGGAGGATCGTGTTAAGAGGAGGGGACCCTGTAAGTAAAATAACTTCTACAAATTGTGCTATAATAACAACCACATATAAGTGAAAAGGGGAAAAAGAATGGCTGAAAAGCCTTATAAAACTTCAAGGGACATCTTTCGAGGAGCCTTGATTTTAAGTGCTGCGGCCATTATCGTGAAAATTTTGAGTGCAGCCTATCGCATTCCATATCAAAATGTCGCCGGGGATATCGGGTTCTATATTTATCAACAGGTATATCCTTTTTACGGAGTGGCTTTGACACTCTCTACGCTTGGTTTTCCCGTTGTTATATCAAAACTCATTGCAGAACGGGGCTCTTCCGAAAATGACTACACGATAAAAGACATTCTGTCGACTGCTTTGGTTGTTTTAGGTTCCATCGGTTTATTGTTATTCATGGCTCTATTTCTCGGAGCAGATTGGATTGCGGGGATCATGAGAGACCCAGAGTTATCAGGGCTTTTGAAAATCATAGCATTTTCCTATTTACTCATGCCGTTTTCATCCGTTTTAAGAGGATTCTTTCAAGGGAAAAATGATATGATTCCAACGGCTGGCTCCCAGGTCGCTGAACAAAGTATCCGGGTTGTAACCATCCTTGTATTATCGACACTGTTTGTGCATATGGGCTATTCTCTGTATGATGTCGGTAAGGGCGCGGTCTTCGGTTCGATTACGGGAGGGATATCGGGGCTTGTTCTGTTGTTTGCCTTCGTGCTTTTGAGACGGGAGTGGAAGCTGTTTAAGCCAATGGGTGTTAAGAGGCCCCACTTCATTCGTATTTCCAGGAGCTTAATCTTTCAAGGTTTCGCCTTTTGTGTGACCGGGCTTATACTCATCCTGTTTCAATTTGTGGATTCCTTTCACCTCTACTCGCTATTGAGAGGGTCCGGGATGGGTGAAGGAGAAGCCAAAGGGTGGAAAGGGGTCTATGACCGGGGACAACCTTTGCTTCAGTTGGGGACCGTCGTGGCGAACTCTTTTGCATTGGCGCTTGTCCCTGTTATCTCCGGGTTTGTCCGGGACCGTAATGATCAAGAAATTCTAGGAAAGGTTAGATTGGTGTTGCGTGTGAGTGCAACGATTGGATTGGCTGCCGCCGTGGGTTTGATGGCAACGATGAGACCGGTCAATTACATGTTGTTCACAGACTCAAAAGGTACAGTCACCTTAGCCATCTATTCCATATCGATATTATTTACGTCACTAATCATGGCAAAAGCTGCGGTGATACAATGTCTGGGTCATTCGGTAGCCCCGGTAATCATCACGCTAATCGGGGTAGGGAGCAAGTGGCTATTAGATCTTGCCCTTATCCCTCGCTATCACATTGCAGGGGCGGCATGTGCTACCGTTCTGGCTTTCTTTATCATGACGATTTTGTTTTATATAGTAGTAAAGGTACATATCAAAAAGCCTTTATTTGAAAAGAGGCACCTGTATATTATTTTAGGAAGTACGGCTTGCATGGGATTGGCAGTCCTGCTATTCAATGAAGCATTCCGCTGGGTGATGCCACCTGAAGAAAGTAGGATGCTTGCTACATTCCAAGCATTAGGCGGAGTGGGCATGGGAGCGGTGATCTTCTTATTCATGATCATCCGTACTGGGTTGTTCACGGAAGAGGAGCTTGCCTTGATACCAGCAGGGTTAAAAGTTAAACGGCTTATTAAAAAGAAGAATCGAGGTACTGAAAATGTTGACGAATGAGATAACGATTATAGGTCTTGGTGCGGGCGATTTAGACCAGCTCCCATATGGAATCTATAAGAAACTGACTCAAACAAAGGAATGCTTCGTCCGGACAATGGACCACCCGGTCATCACGGATTTGACGGCGCTAGGAACTAAGTTCCTTTCTTTTGATTCAATATATGAAAAACATGACCAGTTCGAAGCTGTATACGAGGAAATATCAGAGACGTTATTAAGCGAAGCCATGAATGGTCCTGTTCTATACGCTGTACCAGGCCACCCGATGGTTGCCGAGAAGACGGTCCAGCTCTTACTGGAGAAAGGACCGGACCGTGGAGTTGCCATTAAGCTTGAAGGTGGTCAAAGCTTCCTTGATCCTCTATTCCAGGCCGTGAAGATTGACCCGATTGAAGGATTTCAACTTCTGGATGGAACGGATCTTTCCCCGGACGACTTACATATCCGGCAACACATGATCATCGGGCAGGTATACGATGCCTTCAGTGCTTCTAACGTGAAATTGACGCTGATGGAGAAGCTTCCTGATGACTATACAGTGTATATCGTAACAGCGGCAGGAAGTAGCGAGGAAAAGGTTACCCAATGTGCGCTTTATGAGTTAGATCGGCAAATGGAACTGAGCAACCTAACGAGTGTTTATGTACCGCCCGTTAAAGAAGAGGCCTTGCAGTACCGGGAATTTTCCAAGCTTCGTCAAATCATTGCGCAGCTTAGAGGACCTGATGGATGTCCGTGGGATAAGAAACAAACACATGATAGCCTAAAAAAATATTTAATAGAAGAGGCTTATGAACTGATAGACTCAATCGATGAAGAAGATGATGAAGGAATGATTGGGGAATTGGGGGACGTGCTGCTACAAGTGATGCTTCACGCGCAAATTGGTGAAGATGAAGGCATGTTCACTATAGATGATATAATTGGCGGGATTTCGGCTAAAATGGTCCGGCGCCATCCTCATGTGTTCGGAGATGTAGAAGTGAGTGGCGAGGAAGACGTTTTAGTGAACTGGCAGAAAATCAAAGAAGAAGAAAACGGACAAGACGCAGACAGGGATGTCTCCCTTTTAGATGGTGTGGAGAAATCACTGCCAAACTTGCTTCGTGCCGAGGATTATCAGAAAAGGGCAGCGAAGGTCGGGTTCGACTGGGGAGAGGTTTCCGAAGCATGGAAAAAGGTTATAGAAGAAGTGCAAGAATTTGAAGACGAAATGAAGGATCCTAACCCAAATAAAGATCGGATAAAGTCCGAATTGGGCGACCTCTTTTTTGCGCTTGTCAATGTTTCGCGCTATTATGACATACAAGCGGAAGAAGCTGTCCATAAGGCAAATCTTAAGTTTTATAAACGGTTTACATATATAGAAGAATGTATCAAAAAGGAGGAAAAGAATTTCTCTGATTATACACTGGAGGAATTGGATTCCTATTGGAATGAAGCCAAAGCAAAAGGACTTTAAATTATAAGGGGATGTAAACATGCCAATGAGATTAGATAAATTCCTTAAGGTATCAAGATTAATCAAGCGAAGGACCCTTGCGAAAGAAGTTGCGGATAAAGGTCGTATCACCATCAATGGGCAACAGGCAAAGGCGAGTTCAAATGTAAAAGAGGGTGACGAATTAACGGTGCGTTTTGGTCAAAAGTTGGTTACCGTCCGCGTAGAGAAAATCCAGGAAACGACGAAGAAAGAAGCAGCCGCCGAGATGTTTTCAATCATTAAGGAAGAAAAGCTGGCAGAAGAGTAGGGACAGGCTTGTTCTAATTCATCCCATCTGCACATACACTTGTACAAAATCAATGGTATTGTGAGGGATGGAAATGAGCCAATATATTGATCCAAATGCTGGTTATACAAAAGGAACGATTCAGGAACATGATGTCACGATGAAGGGCCGTCGTTTATTGGATATTACCGGGGTGAAACAAGTGGAAAGTTTCGATAACGAAGAGTTTCTGCTTGAAACATCCATGGGCTTCTTATCTATTCGTGGACAAAATTTACAAATGAAGAATCTAGATGTGGATAAAGGGATTGTTTCAATCAAGGGGAAGGTATTTGACCTCGTATACTTAGATGAACAATCTGGGGAGAAAGCTAAAGGCTTCTTTGGCAAATTGTTCAAATGACCCTGACGATTCAATTTTATACGTTGCTTGCGATGATTGGAATGGGCAGTTTGTTTGGTGCTGCCCTAGATACGTATAACCATTTCTTGAAGCGTTCAGAGAGGAATAAGTGGATTGTTTTCCTCCATGACTTTCTTTTCTGGATCATTCAAGGCCTAGTCATTTTTTATGTCCTGTTTTTAGTGAATGAGGGTGAGCTACGCCTCTATTTATTTTTGGCCTTATTATGCGGATTTTCTGCCTACCAAGCTCTTTTTAAAGATTTGTATCTTCGATTATTGTCATTTGTCATTTCTTTGGTGGTCAAGCTGTTTAGATTTCTAACAGAACTGGTCCGCCTGGTACTATTTGAGCCAATTAAATGGATCATCATGACCATATTTGTATTCATCATGGGGATAGGCAAGGGTGTCGGAACGCTTTTAAAAGGGATAGGTAAAGTGATTCTCTTTGTATTAAATATATTCTGGAAGCCTCTAAAATGGATATTTTTAAAAATGTGGAATTTATTTCCGGTTTTTGTTACAAAAAATGGCGAGAAGTTTTATAATAAAGGCAAAGGGATTTTATTGAAAATGAAGAATTCTATTAGTGAGACAATCCATAAATGGAGAAAAAGAAGAAAATGAGGAGTGATAGGACCATGAGCAGCCTCAAGAAAAGGAATGTAGCAAAAATCGAAAATCCTTATGTCGCTCAACAAGAGAAAAAGGTACAAACAGTCAAAAAAAAGAAACGTGGTTTAGTCCGCCGACTAACGCTATATTCCGTTTTCGCTGCTATCTTTTTGATTGTGGCTGTGTCCACTCTCGTTACGCAGAATATTGCCTTAGATGAAAAAGTACAGCAAAAGGAAGAACTAGAAGGAAAGTTAGCGAAAATGGAAAAGAAAGAGTCACTTCTTAAAGAAGAGATCGTAAAACTGAATGATGAGGAGTACATCGCAAAGATCGCGAGAAGGGATTACTTCCTATCAGATAAGGGTGAAGTCATCTTCAACCTTCCAAAGGCGAAGGAAGATAGCGACTAATATTGACACTATTTTTTTACTTTAGCTATAATATAAGTGAAGAGATTTTTTAACATTTCTAAGGAGGAACATTTTTTTTATGTCAATCGAAGTAGGCAGCAAGTTACAAGGAAAAGTAACGGGCATTACTAATTTTGGTGCATTTGTAGAGTTAGCCGAGGGTTCTACGGGTCTTGTCCATATCAGTGAAGTAGCGGATAATTATGTCAAAGATATTAATGACCATTTGAAGGTTGGGGACATAGTTGAAGTGAAAGTCATCAATGTGGAAAAGGACGGTAAAATTGGCTTATCCATAAAAAAAGCAATAGACCGACCTGAGGGAGAGAGAAAACCTGCGTATACACCACGTCCGCGCCAGGGAAGAGGGAATGATAATCGTTCGAAAGACTCTCGTTCTAAAGGGAATGGTTTTCAACCTAAGGAAAACTTTGAGCAAAAAATGGCTAAATTCTTAAAGGATAGCGAAGACCGCTTAACGACACTCAAGCGAAGCACCGAAACAAAGCGTGGAGGGCGCGGAGGAAGACGCGGATAAACTTGCTGCTGAAATGGATTAGCAACGTTTCTGTTAATAATTCATAGTATGAATACAAATATAGATCATGGATAAAGGCAAGCCTACTAGGCTTGCCTTCTTTTAATATAGTGATAGGTTCAAAAAACTGATCTTAGCTATGGCAAAAAGACTTATGCCAACTAAAAAGCGCCTCGGTTTACTCTCCTAATGAAGAGGGAACCGAGGCGCTTTTTTTTATGGGATGACCCGTACGGGAATCGAACCCGTGTTACCGCCGTGAAAGGGCGGTGTCTTAACCGCTTGACCAACGGGCCAGAATTAGTAAAAAGATAGCGGCAGAGGGGATCGAACCCCCGACCTCACGGGTATGAACCGTACGCTCTAGCCAGCTGAGCTACGCCGCCATAATGATAAGTGCTACTGAAGCACAAGTTATATCTTACAGTCGTGCTAGAGGATTGTCAACAGAAAAAAGAAAAAATGTCACTTTCCAAATTTAACTTAAATATTCAGGGCATTTTCCACAAAAATAACCTAAAAACTTTGCTTTTCTTCAGAAATAAAAGAACACCCGTTTCTCTATTTAAGAAAAGCGTTTAAAAACCTGTATACAAATGAACGTTCAAGAAGAATTTCGTCGAACGTTTTTTAGTATGACTTATAAAATTCTGACAAAAAAATAGAGATGTCCTCTATATAATAAAAATCAATAATACGAATGGGGTGTTGAAATGGAGAAAATCGAAAGACCTATGATGGAACCGCTTGGAGATGTTCAGTTAAAGGAAGCGAAGGATGGGGCGATCAATTGGATTCAGACGCTTCAGGCAAAAACGGATGACATATTTATAAAGAAGGGAATTTCATTAGCCATTATCGGTTTTTTATTAGGACGAGCCTTGATTCTTTCACAATTATCACCATTTGCCCTTCCGTTTTTCGCTGCTGTGTTTCTCATGCGTCGTGATCGAGCGCCACTTGCACTATTCGGTTTAATCGCAGGGGGGCTGACCATTCATTACTCCAATAGTTTAGTGATCTTTGCATCCGCGTTCCTGCTCCTTCTTTTTAATAAGATTAAGAGACCGGGAGTTGAAGGACAGTTCAAGACGATGTCGATGTATGTGTTCGCTTCACTCTTCCTGGTCAACCTGGCCCAGCAATATCTGGTCTTCCGAACGATTCAGCTATACGACATGATGATGATCGGGGTGGAGGCGGGACTCGCAATGATTCTTACCCTAATATTCATACAGTCCATCCCGCTGCTATCCATACGTAAAAAATCGCAATCATTAAGGACGGAGGAAATCGTCAGTATAATCATCCTGCTTGCATCAGTGATGACCGGGACAATAGGCTGGATGATTTATGATTTATCTCTCGACCATATATTTTCACGATATCTGGTCCTCCTATTCGGGCTGGCAGGAGGGGCCGCCATAGGCTCCACTGTCGGCGTCGTCACCGGTTTAATATTTAGCCTGGCAAGCATCGCGAGTCTCTATCAAATGAGCCTCCTTGCCTTTTCGGGCTTGCTTGGGGGATTACTGAAGGAGGGAAGAAAGGTCGGCGTTGCCGCAGGCCTATTAATTGCAACGCTATTAATAGGCCTGTACGGAGAAGGAACCAACAATATCATGGTCACACTATATGAATCGCTTATTGCCGTCTTATTATTCGTATTAACACCGTCATCCATCATAAATAAAATTGCCAAGCATATACCCGGAACCGCTGAAAATTCAGATGAACAGCAGCAGTATGCCCGGAAAGTGAGGGACGTGACCGCCCAAAGGGTAGAACAGTTCTCACATGTATTCGAGGCGCTTTCCAATAGTTTCTCACAAGTCGATGAAAGAGGAAGAGTGGAGGAGGATGAAAAAGAGTTTGATTACTTTTTAAGCAATGTTACTGAAAAGACCTGTCAGATCTGTTTTAAGAAGGATCAATGCTGGGCCAAGAACTTTAATACAACCTATGATGGAATGCAGGAAATTATGATTCAATTGAGTGAAAATGATGGACAGCTTCCCCAAAAAACGTCAAAGGAGTGGGATAAGTACTGTACGAGAGGTCCGCAGGTCGTAGGGGCGATAGCCCAGGAACTTAATTATTACGAAGCCAATCAAAAACTGAAAAGGCAGGTGAAAGAGAGTAGGAGACTAGTAGCTGATCAGTTACGGGGTGTATCAGCCGTAATGGAGGACTTCGCCAAGGAAATTCAAAGGGAAAGGAAAAATCATCATCTGCATGAGGAATCTATAATGGAGGCCATTCAGGATTTTGGTCTAAATATTGGGTATGTGGAGATTTACAGCCTTGAACAGGGAGGTGTCGATATAGAAATGAGCGTCCCTTACTGTCAAGGAAGGGGGGAATGCGAGAAATTGATTGCTCCTATGCTTTCCGATATTTTAGGGGAAACGATTGTTGTTCATTCTGAGGAATGTGCCAAGTATCCACAAGGCCAATGTGAGGTGATATTCAGGTCGGCAAAAAAATTCACGGTTGAAACGGGTGTAGCACATGCTGCAAAGGGAGGAGGGCTTGTATCAGGGGATAGTTATACGACAATGGAAATTGGCGCCGGGAAATATGCGATTGCCATAAGCGACGGGATGGGCAATGGGGAGAGGGCTCATTATGAAAGCACGGAAACATTGAAGTTACTTCAGAAATTTTTACAATCCGGAATAGAAGAAAAGATAGCCATAAAATCTGTAAACTCCGTATTATCTCTGCGAACGACTGATGAAATATTTTCTACTCTTGACCTAGTAATGATTGACCTTCAAGATGCAAAGGCTAGATTTTTAAAAATCTGTTCCATACCAAGCTTTATTAAGAGGGGGGATAAAATCATTAAAATAGAATCCAGTAACCTGCCAATGGGCATTATTCAAGAAGTTGATGTAGATGTCGTATCCGAGGAACTGAGGGATGGCGATATATTGATCATGATGAGTGATGGAGTGTTCGATGGCCCATCTCATGTGGAAAACATTGAGTTTTGGCTTAAACGGAAAATCAAGGAAATGGAAACGGACGACCCACAGGAAATATCTGATCTAATCCTAGAAGAAGTCATACGGACAAAAGGAGTCATAGATGACGACATGACAGTGGTCACTTCGAAAATCAAGCATAATACACCGAAATGGGCATCGATTCCCGTTTCGGCCAAACGAAAAAAAGCCCAATAGAGGAGGAGTGCCTATAAAAACCATAAGGAGGAATCAATGTGCCAAGTTGGTACCTTTTCACCCGATATAACAAGTTCGCAGGAACTAAGATTTACATAGGCAACCAGTCATAGAATGTTGACTGGTTGCCTATGTATTTTATTGTATAAATTCCTCCCTTTTAGTCAAGTATGGTAACAGATTGAAAGGAAGGGAGAGCCAAACATGAAAGCAGGTACATTAAGACAGGTTTTGCTTATAACGGACGGCTGCTCGAATCATGGTGAGGAGCCTGCTTCAGTAGCTGCACTAGCAAGGGAGCAGGGCGTCACCATCAATGTCATAGGAGTATTGGAAAACGATGTAATAGATGAAAAGGGCCTGAAAGAGATCGAGAAAATTGCGGGTGCCGGGGGCGGCGTCAGCCAAATCGTTTATGCTCAACAATTATCACAAACCGTTCAGATGGTGACTCAAAAAGCCATGACGCAAACTATACAAGGAGTTATTAATCGTGAACTTCAACAAATATTAGGTGACTCTAGAACGATGGAAGATCTCCCGCCAGATAAAAGAGGAGAAGTGATGGAGGTGGTCGACGAGCTAGGAGAAACGAGCGAGCTTGAGGTGCTAATCCTTGTCGATACAAGTGCGAGTATGAAACATAAGCTTCCGACCGTGAAGGATTCCTTGTTAGACCTTTCCCTCAGTATGAATGCAAGAATGGGCGATAGCCGGTTTTCCGTCTTTGCATTTCCCGGGAAAAGGAATGATGTGGAAAAACTGCTTGATTGGACGCCGAACTTGGAAGCGTTGACGAAAATATTCTCCAAGCTTAGTACGGGAGGGCTCACACCAACAGGACCAGCAATACGGGAAGCACTTTCTTATTTCAATAAAAAACGTTCGTTGAGGGGATTGTTATCGAATGATGATGAACAATACTTTGAGGAATCTATGTAAGCTCCCCCCTGGAAGTATCATTACTGGAAAGTGGAATAAGAACCATTACACAATTATCAAGGAGTTGGGCTGCGGTGCTAACGGATTTGTTTATCTAGTAGAAAGCAAAAACCGTCATTATGCTCTGAAGCTCAGTGATAATGGGACATCGATCATTTCAGAGATGAATATTCTAAAATCCTTTTCCAAGGTCCAGGGGTCTACCCTTGGACCTTCATTTTTGGAAGCGGATGATTTTATGACCAAAGGAAAGCAACTCCCGTTTTATGTAATGGAGTATATTCACGGTCATGATTTCTTGTATTTCATTGAGAAGAAAGGGTTCTCGTGGATTGGGGTCTTGGCCCTTCAATTATTGACTAGTTTATCTGCCTTGCATGCAAATGGGTGGGTCTTTGGCGATCTAAAGCCAGAGAATTTGATCGTGACTTCCCAGGACTATAAAGTACGATGTGTAGATGTCGGCGGAACGACCTTGATTGGGAGATCGGTGAAGGAATTCACCGAATTCTTCGATAGGGGATACTGGGGGTTGGGGTCAAGAAAGGCTGACCTACAATATGATTTGTTCGCTGTTGCCATGATTATCATCAATTCGGCCTATCCAGCGCGTTTTCAGAAAAAAGGGGAAGGGTATAGTCAACTAACAGACGTGATTAAACAGAAAAAGGAATTGCAACCATATAGAAAGATGCTGGATAAGGCGCTTCTCGGGAAGTATGACTCCGCCTTACGGATGCGTGAGGACCTAGTTGTCTTACTTAGTGACAAGAATCATTCAAAGAAAAAGACGTCGAGTCAAGCTACTACGAGACAAGCAAGAAGAAGCCAGAGGCAGCCGAAGAAAAAGAAGGGGGGATTTGTAGAGACTTTTTTAGTGGTGGCCGTCATCTCGATAATCTATGTTCTTTACATATATGAACAGTTGTTATGATATAGTTAATAAAGTGTAGAGGTGGAATATTTGAAACCCATTACACTTTTTAAACGTAGAAACTAATACCTGTACATAAAGAAGGAAGATCCCATGTTAAAGGAAAAAGTTCTAAAGACCATTCATAGGAACCACTTGATTCAGGAAGGTTCGAAATTGCTCGTAGGTGTATCTGGAGGGCCTGACTCATTGGCACTTTTACATTTCCTTAAGGAAGCCCAACCTATTTTTCATTATGAGCTCATTGTTGCGAGTGTTGACCATATGTTTCGGGGCGACGAATCCCTTGCCGATTATCAGTATGTCAAACAAATGTGCGAACAGTGGGATATTGTTTTTGAAGGCAAAAGGATTGATGTGCCAGCATATATTGAAAAAACCGGTCAGAGTTCTCAATTGTCATCAAGAATGCTGCGTTTTGCTTTTTTTGAAGAAATGATGGATAAACATCAGGCAGATACGCTCGTTTTGGGACACCATGGCGATGATCAAGTCGAAACGATTCTCATGCGTTTGACTCGAGGGGCGACAGGTCAAGCGAGAGCAGGAATCTCCCTGAAAAGACCTTTCCATGGCGGTCAGCTAATCAGGCCTTTTTTGGAAGTTACCAAGGATGAAATCATCGAATACGCAACCGTTCATCATCTTGAGCCTAGATACGACCCAAGTAATGAAAAGAATGATTACCTGAGAAATCGTTTCAGGCACGAAGTCCTTCCGTTCCTAAAGAAAGAAAATAGGCTTGTTCATGAACACTTCCAGCGCTTTAGTGAAGAGGTAATGGAAGATGAGAAGTTCTTACAGGATCTGGTCAGGAAAGAAATGTCCGAGATATGGGTTCAACAGGATAGGAAACATTCTGTAATTCGGATAGATAAGGTACTTGCGATGCCTAAACCTTTACAAAGAAGATCTATTCAACTAATATTAAACTATCTTTATTTGAAGAGACCTTCATCGCTTTCGGCATTACATATCGATCAACTTTTAGCTTTGTTTTTAAATCCTCAACCTTCAGCAGAACTGCATCTCCCGGAAGGCCTTATTGTAGAAAAATCCTATCAAACATGCATCTTTAGTTTTTTTCGCCAAGAAAGCCAAGAATATTCTATTATAGTACAAATTCCCGGTGAGACTATTCTTCCGAATGGATATAAAATTAAAGCACACTATATAAAAGATGAAATTCCCTATAGTAAAGGAAATGATTCTTTTATACTCCCTGAATCGGCTGTTCGACTCCCATTGATTGCCCGCACAAGGCAGGAAGGCGATAGAATGGATGTTAAGGGATTGGGTGGAACGAAAAAGTTGAAGGGGATTTTTATCAATGAGAAAGTCCCGATGCTAGAAAGAAATGCATGGCCGATTATCATCGATCAAGCAGGGATGGTCATTTGGCTTCCCGGTTTAAAGAAATCGGATGTTGAGGCGGACCAGGTTTCTGATGAATCATCTTTAATCTACTTAGAATATAATAAAGCTTAATCTTCTTGGGGGGCAATTAATTACAATGACCATGCAAAATGACATTGAAAAAGTGTTAATATCTGAGGAAGAACTTCAACAGAAAATCAGAGAAGTGGGAGCACAGCTTGAAGCTGATTACAAAGATAAGTTCCCACTGGCTATCGGTGTTTTAAAAGGCGCTATGCCATTTATGTCAGATTTATTGAAACGTGTTGATACACACCTTGAAATGGACTTCATGGATGTTTCGAGCTATGGAAACTCCACTGTATCATCTGGTGAAGTGAAAATCATCAAAGACCTTGATACATCAGTAGAAGGCCGTGACGTACTAATCATTGAGGATATCATCGACAGTGGTTTAACTCTAAGCTATCTTGCAGAGCTCTTCCGCTACCGCAAAGCAAAATCCATTAAAATTGTTACATTGTTAGACAAACCAACAGGCAGGAAGGCTGACATTACTCCGGATTACGTTGGATTTATCGTCCCTGATGCATTTGTTGTAGGATATGGCCTGGATTATGCGGAAAGATATCGTAATCTCCCATACATCGGCATATTGAAACCTGAGATTTACACGAAATAATAGTATTCAGTTAAAAGAGATGGCCAGATAAAAACAGCGGTGTTAAATTATTGTAATTCATTAATTTTGTATGATAATATTTACTATAGTTTGTTTACCCGTGGGAGGAGGTAAGGGATGAATCGGATCTTCCGTAATACCATATTTTATTTACTGATATTTTTAGTCATCATTGGGATTGTGAGCATCTTTAACAATAACAATGAACCTCAGGAAAAATTGACCCAAGATCAATTCTATAAGCATTTGGAGAGTGGGGACGTCAAGTCATTAACGATGCAACCCGAAGGCAGTGTTTTTGAAATTACAGGGAAGCTGAAGGAATATGATGAAAACAAGTATTTTGTTGCATACGTTCCATTTAGTGAGTATGCACAGAGTCGCATTGGCGAAGCTGTAGAAAAACAAGGTACTGAAGTTGTTGATGTTTTACCTCCAAAACAAACAAGTGGCTGGGTTACATTCTTTACTTCGATCATTCCATTTGTAATCATTTTCATACTATTCTTCTTTTTACTTAACCAAGCACAAGGCGGCGGTGGCGGCCGAGTGATGAACTTCGGGAAAAGTAAGGCGAAGCTGTATAACGATGATAAGAAGAAAGTTCGTTTCAATGATGTTGCCGGGGCAGACGAAGAAAAGCAAGAGCTTGTAGAGGTCGTGGAATTCTTAAAAGACCCTCGCAAATTTGCTGAGCTTGGTGCCCGTATTCCTAAAGGGGTCCTATTGGTGGGTCCTCCAGGTACAGGTAAAACCTTACTTGCACGAGCGGTAGCTGGTGAAGCAGGCACGCCTTTCTTCTCAATCAGTGGATCTGATTTCGTAGAAATGTTCGTTGGTGTCGGTGCATCTCGTGTTCGTGACTTATTTGAAAATGCAAAGAAAAACGCACCATGTATCATCTTCATTGATGAAATCGATGCAGTAGGTCGTCAAAGGGGCGCAGGCCTTGGCGGCGGTCATGATGAACGTGAACAAACGTTGAACCAATTGCTTGTTGAAATGGACGGTTTCGGTGGAAATGAAGGCATTATCATCATCGCCGCAACAAACCGTGCAGATGTATTGGATCCAGCATTGCTACGACCTGGCCGCTTCGACCGTCAAATTACAGTTGGGCGCCCAGATGTAAAAGGCCGTGAAGAAGTATTGAAAGTTCATGCTCGTAACAAGCCTTTGGCAGAAAGCGTGGATTTAAAAGCAATCGCTCAACGTACACCTGGATTCTCGGGTGCCGATCTTGAAAACTTACTGAATGAGGCGGCTCTTGTTGCAGCCCGTCAAGATAAGAAAAAAATCGATATGTCCGATTTGGATGAAGCGTCGGATCGGGTAATTGCAGGTCCTGCAAAGAAAAATCGCGTGATATCGAAAAAAGAACGGAATATTGTTGCCTGGCATGAAGCGGGTCATACAATTATCGGTCTGGTCCTCGATGATGCAGAAGTGGTTCATAAAGTTACGATTGTCCCTCGTGGTCAAGCTGGTGGATATGCCGTCATGCTTCCGAAAGAAGACCGTTTCTTCATGACCGAGCCTGAACTAAAAGATAAGATCGTTGGTCTTTTAGGTGGTAGGGTAGCCGAAGAAGTTACTTTTGGTGAAGTGAGTACGGGTGCTCATAATGACTTCCAACGTGCGACAGGCATTGCCCGTAGTATGGTTATGGAATATGGAATGAGTAAACTTGGACCTCTTCAGTTTGGAAATTCACAAGGACAGGTGTTCTTGGGCCGCGACTTCAATAATGACCAAAACTATTCCGATGCAATCGCTTATGAGATTGATTTGGAAATACAACGCATCATTAGAGAAGCTTACGAAAGATGTAAGAAAATCCTTACTGAAAATCGTGAAAAACTTGATTTGGTTGCCAAGACCCTGCTAGAAGTGGAAACGCTGGATGCAGAACAAATCAAAGGGCTTTTCCAAGATGGTAAATTACCAGAACGGGATTATACAGCTCTTAATGGGAATTTGACTACTGATGAAAACGTAAAAGTTAACATCAATACGAAAAAGGAAAAAGAGGCTCTTTTAGATCCATTGGATAAAAGAGAACCTGAGGACCTTGAGATAACGGAGGAAGGATTGAATACACCTCCGATTGAAGAAGGTACACCTCAAGATAAGCCACTTTCTTTCCCAAAAGAAGATGACAATAAAAAGTTGTAAGTTGACTTGAAACCAAAAGGGTATTTCCTCCTCGGAAATACCCTTTTCTTTACACTATAAATATGAGAAAGCCTACAAAATTTTCAGCTGGCATATTTTTACCTTTTGAGAAGCGCGACTAATAGCATCGAAAATAACAGTATGGTATGATGTGGGAGAATAATTTAGCGGAGTGGTGAAAACAATGATTTTTGTACTAGATGTTGGGAATACGAATACTGTATTAGGCGTATACGATGAAGAAATACTGAAATATCATTGGCGAATTGAAACAAGCCGCAATAAAACAGAAGATGAGTATGGAATGGTCATAAAGTCTTTACTGCAACATGAAGGTCTCTCATTCGACCAATTTGACGGCATCATTATATCATCGGTTGTACCGCCTATAATGTTTGCGCTTGAACGCATGTGCAAAAAATACTTTGGAATCAAACCACTTATCGTTGGACCTGGTATTAAAACGGGATTGAATATAAAGTATGAAAACCCTCGCGAAGTGGGAGCGGACAGAATTGTGAATGCCGTAGCAGGCATACAGGAATTTGGAAGCCCTCTCATCATCGTCGATTTTGGAACCGCAACGACATATTGTTATATAAATGAGGAAAAGCAGTACATGGGGGGAGCAATCGCCCCGGGGATCGGAATTTCTACAGAAGCGCTTTACTCGAAAGCATCCAAGCTACCGAGAATTGAAATTAGCCGTCCAGACGGAATAATAGGTAAAAATACGGTTTCGGCCATGCAGTCAGGTATTTTATACGGGTATGTAGGCCAAGTCGAAGGAATCGTAAACCGCATGAAAGCACAAAGTAATTTAGAGCCGACAGTCATTGCCACTGGTGGATTGGCCACGTTGATTGCCAATGAATCCACAGTTATCGATGTTGTGGAGCCCTTCTTAACATTAAAAGGCCTACAGCTAATTTACAAAAGGAACCGAGAGCAAGTAAAGAAGTAAACCTAAAAAAACAGCATGGGAGGACATATAAATGAAAGATTATTTAATAAAGGCGTTAGGATATGAAGGTCAAGTGCGAGCGTATGCGGTCTCCACAACAGAAACTGTAGGGGAAGCGCAACGGAGGCATTATACCTGGCCGACAGCATCGGCTGCACTTGGGCGTGCTATGACTGCCGGAGTAATGATGGGTGCCATGTTGAAAGGTGAAGAAAAGCTTACGATTAAAATCGAGGGCGGAGGACCTATAGGCTCCATCCTTGTTGATAGTAATGCAAAGGGGGAAGTGCGTGGATATGTAACGAACCCACAAACTCACTTTGATTTAAATGAACAAGGAAAATTGGATGTCAGAAGAGCGGTTGGAACCGAGGGGTTATTAACCGTCGTGAAAGACATTGGTTTACGTGATAATTTTTCTGGGCAGGTTCCTCTAGTTTCGGGAGAATTAGGTGAAGACTTCACGTATTATTTTGCAACATCAGAGCAGGTACCTTCCTCGGTGGGAGTGGGCGTATTAGTGAATCCTGATAACTCGATTCTAGCCGCAGGTGGTTTCATCATCCAACTAATGCCCGGTACTTCTGACGAAACAATTACGAAAATCGAACAACGTCTAAGCACCATCGTTCCTGTTTCTAAAATGATTCAAAATGGTTTAACTCCGGAAGAAATCCTAACAGAACTATTAGGGGAAGGAAATGTACAGGTTCTAGAAAAAATAGATGTAGAATTCTCATGCCCATGTTCAAGGGAAAGGATTTCTAATGCCTTAATAAGCCTTGGGCAAGAGGAAATCAGGGATATCATCGAGACGGAAGGACAGGCAGAGGCCCAATGCCATTTCTGTAATGAGACATACCAATTTTCCAAAGAGGACCTTGAAGAACTAGAAAAGGAAACACAAAAATAAAAAAAGACGGGAGAAAAGGGTTTTGTCTAAACAAAAGCTTAGGGCAATCATTGCTGGTCTTGCCTTGTTGAACCTATTGACAATCCTAATCTTTGTCATCTGGCCATTCATCGCTTCCAAAATCACTTTAGGAGAGGAAACGGCAGCGAAGATTGGCTCTAAAGATATTTCCCGGGAAGCATGGATCAATGAACTTGAAAAACGATATGGTAAAGACGTGCTTGAGGAAATGGTTGATAAAGAAGTAGTGGGACAAGCAGCGAAAAAATACAAAGTGACCATATCCGAAGATGAAGTGGATCGGGAACTGAAGATGATGAAAACGATGTATGGAACTGCTGGTCAGAATCTAAGTAAAAGCAAAGCCCAATGGAAGCAGGAAATTCAATCGAATCTCCTGCTCGAGAAGCTGCTTACAAAGGATGTCACAGTTTCCGAAGCGACCATGGAGGACTATTATGAGAATAATAAGGACATCTATCGAATACCCACTACCTATCATATTTCTCAAATAACTACATCGACTAAGGCTCAAGCAGAGCAAATAATAAAAGAACTGAATAAAGGCGTTTCATTTCCTGTGTTAGCCATGGAGAAATCTCTTGATGAATTCACAGCAAATCAAGGGGGAGACATGGGGTATATATCGCAGGATAATGAACAAATCTCGAAAGCATATATTTCCGCTGCCGAAAAGTTAAAGGTGGGAAATTGGAGCCAACCGGTTGAGACGGATGAAGGATGGGCTGTTCTCTATTTACATGAGAAAATTGACGGTAGGCAATACTCGTATAAGGAAGTAAAAGAGCAAATACGCCGCCAAAAAGCCTTGGAACAAATCCAGGCGCCGGTATCCGGTAAGATTTTCTGGGATGAGTTTGATGTAGATTGGGTATATGGATCAGAAGATCAAAAGTAGGTAAAAGGATATAAAAGAAAATTTAGAAAATTGAAGATAAACATTGACAACGAACTAGTGAAACTGGTAACTTTAAATTAATAAAACCAATAAACATACTCGGTATTAATAAAAGGAGTGGAGAACATGGCACGTATAGTTAATTCAGTAACGGAATTAATCGGGCAAACGCCTATAGTAAAATTAAACAAGCTTCAAAACGAAAATAGTGCAGATATTTATTTGAAACTTGAATATTTTAACCCAGGGAGCAGCGTTAAAGACAGAATCGCTCTTGCTATGATCGAAGCCGCAGAAAAAAGTGGAGATCTTAAACAAGGCGATACGATCATTGAGCCTACAAGTGGTAACACTGGGATTGGCCTTGCGATGGTAGCTGCAGCAAAAGGGTATAAATCAATCCTTGTAATGCCTGAAACGATGAGCTTGGAACGTCGCAACTTGCTTCGTGCTTATGGAGCTGATTTAGTTCTAACGCCTGGACCTGAAGGAATGAAGGGTGCCATTGCTAAAGCGACTGAGTTATCTAAAGAACACGGATACTTCATTCCACAACAATTCGAAAATAAAGCGAACCCTGAAGTTCACCGTAATACTACCGGTCCAGAAATCATTGAAGCGTTTGGTGAAGATGGCCTGGATGCATTTATCGCAGGAATTGGAACGGGCGGTACGATTACTGGTGCAGGTGAAGTACTTCGTGAAAAATATCCTGATATTAAGATCTACGCTGTAGAGCCTGCCGATTCACCTGTATTGTCAGGAGGAAACCCCGGCCCACATAAAATTCAAGGAATCGGTGCAGGATTCGTTCCTAGCATTTTAAACACAGATCTTTATGATGAAGTTATTCAAGTAAACACGGATGAATCTTTTGAATACGCCCGTCGTGCTGCAAAAGAAGAAGGTATCCTAGGTGGTATTTCATCCGGTGGGGCTATCGCTGCCGCTGTTAAAGTTGCTGAGAAACTAGGAAAAGGCAAGAAAGTCCTTGTAATCATTCCAAGTAATGGTGAGCGTTACCTAAGTACACCTTTGTATAACTTTGAATAAGAGTAAAAGTTAACCGAGAAGCAAAGCACCTCTAGGGTGCTTTGCTTCTCTTTTTTGTGTAGTAATGAGGTTCTGGATTTTAAGGTGCTTGCGCTTTGCCTGGGTATATAGGTAAACTCATATATATACGTAGATTTTTTAATGAAGGAGAACGTCCTATGTCATTAGCTAGTACATCGAAGATCAAATGCGGTTCATTAGAATTGGATTACGGCAAAAAGACTTTAATTATGGGGATTTTAAATGTTACGCCTGATTCATTTTCCGATGGAGGAAAATATAATCGGGTAGATGCTGCATTAAGACATGCTGAGCAGATGGTTGAAGATGGTGCGGATATCTTGGACATCGGTGGTGAGTCGACCCGGCCTAATTATGAACGGATAACGGATGAGGAAGAGATAGAACGTGTCGTACCTATCATTGAAGCGATTTCCCGTACTTTTGAAATTCCTATCTCCGTTGATACGTACAAGTCCAAAGTTGCAGAAGCGGCATTGAAAGCAGGAGCGCACATCCTGAACGATATTTGGGGAGCAAAAGCAGATACACATATGGCAAAGGTAGCGGCTATGTACCAAGTTCCGATTATTTTAATGCACAACCGAGACAATATGGAGTACCAACAATTTATCCGTGATTCTTTGCAAGATCTATTCGAAAGCATTAGGATTGTGAAGAAAGAGGGAGTCTTGGATGAGAATATCATTCTAGATCCAGGTATCGGGTTTGCAAAAGATTTGACACTGAATTTGGAAATGATGAGGAATCTTGATAAGCTGGTATCATTAGGGTATCCAGTACTGCTCGCTACATCGAAAAAATCCATGATCGGACAAGTTCTTAATCTACCGGCACATGAACGTTTGGAAGGGACGGCAGCAACGATATGTCATGGGATTCTTCAGGGCTGCCAAATGGTCCGGGTGCATGATGTAAAGGAAATGGGACGTACAGCTAAAATGATGGATGCTCTTATAGGAAAAGGTGAGTTTAATGGATAAGATATTTGTGAATAAGATGGAATTCTACGGATACCATGGTGTATTTCCGGAAGAAACAAAGCTTGGCCAGCGATTTAGGGTGGATCTGACTGTAGAAGCGAATTTGGCCAAAGCGGGCATGAGCGATAATCTCGAAGACTCCATTAATTATGGTGAATTATATGAAGTCTGTAAAGGTATTGTTGAAGGGGAACCGTACAAGCTGGTGGAAGCTGTTGCAGAAAGGATTGCATCGGAGTTACTCACCAAGTTTCCGAAGATCATGGTGTGTACAGTGAAGATATATAAACCAGACCCTCCTATAGCAGGACACTATGAATCGGTTGCCATAGAGATTGTAAGGGGACGCTAAAATGAAAAATATATCGTATCTATCAATTGGTTCGAACATGGGGGAGAGCTTCGATACATTTCAAAGGGCTTTCCAATTATTGAGTGAAGATCCACATATTAAACTTGTCTCTTGTTCATCATTATATGAAACGGACCCTGTCGGATATACTGACCAGGATTGTTTTTTGAATGCTGTCATTAAGGTGGAAACCGATTTAACACCAGAGGACTTATTGCGAGCATGCATGCAAGTTGAACAAGAATTAGGAAGAAAAAGGAATGTTAGATGGGGTCCTCGTACGTTAGACCTTGACATTTTGTTATATAATCATGAAAATGTTGAGACGGAGATTCTTTCAATCCCTCATCCTCGGATGCATGAAAGAGCATTTGTGATTATTCCTTTAATGGAATTGGAACCAGATATAATTCTTCCGAAAATGAATACATCCTTGAGCGACCTGCTTGAAAAGATTCCGGATAAAGAAGGAGTTCGATTATGGAAGCTGAAAAATGGGGAAGGCGTATTCGCGCTTTTCGAAAGTTAAAAGGTTTTACCCAAGAGGAGTTCGCAAAAGAGATGGGTGTTTCTGTTTCTTTGTTGGGTGAAGTTGAAAGAGGGAACCGAAATCCCACAGAGGAATTTTTACTAGAAGTGGTGGATGTTCTTAAAGTTTCAATTGAGGATCTGCAACCACTTGAGGATAAATGAAAGAGTGGTATAGGGGGTCACGATGTGTTAAAAATAGGCGATATTGAAATGAAGAACCGGGTAGTTCTGGCTCCGATGGCGGGGGTATGTAATTCGGCTTTTCGTTTGACTGTCAAAGAGTTCGGTGCAGGATTGGTATGCGCAGAGATGGTAAGTGACAAGGGAATCGTTCTTCAAAATGCCAAAACGCTGAATATGCTTTATATAGATGAAAGAGAAAAACCGCTAAGCTTGCAAATCTTTGGTGGTGAAAAGAAAAATCTAGTTGAGGCAGCGAAGTTTGTAGATAAAAATACAACGGCAGACATCATTGATATCAACATGGGATGCCCTGTCCCGAAAATCACTAAATGTGATGCCGGTGCAAGATGGTTACTTGACCCAAATAAGATATATGAGATGGTTTCGGCAGTTGTGGATGCCGTAGATAAACCTGTTACTGTTAAAATGCGCATTGGCTGGGATGATGAACATGTATTTGCTGTTGAGAATGCCAAAGCGGTAGAACGTGCAGGGGGCAAGGCAATTTCCCTTCATGGCAGAACCCGGGTTCAATTGTATGAAGGGAAAGCTAATTGGGACATTATTCGAGAAGTGAAAAATTCCATTAACATTCCCTTGATTGGAAACGGTGATGTGGAAACCCCGCAAGATGCTGAAAGAATGCTAAAGGAAACTGGCGTTGATGGAGTCATGATTGGTCGGGCGGCCTTAGGGAACCCGTGGATGATATACAGGACAGTGAAGTATTTGGAAACTGGACAATTGATGGATGAGCCGACAGTCCGTGAAAAGATGGATGTATGCATTCTTCATATGGATCGTCTGATAGCGTTGAAAAATGAGCATGTTGCTGTCCGTGAAATGCGCAAGCATGCTGCCTGGTACCTTAAAGGTGTCAAAGGCAATGCAAAAGCACGTAAAGGTATTAATGAATGTGAGACTAGAGAAGATGTTACGCGACTTCTGTATGGACTCGTTGATGAATGTGAAGCGAGGGAACAAAACATCCAAATGGTTTGATGTTTGACATTACCTTCCTGTTTTTCTATAATACGTTTATCGAAAACTGCCAGTGAACCTGGCAGTTTTTATCTGTCCATATATTAGAATTTAAGATAAAAAGCTGTTGAAATCCTTTACTTTATGTAAGAATAAATAGGTATGCAATTAGAAAGTTCAAATAGTTATATGAGGCTTTGATTAATAGAGATGGAGATGATTTTCGTGAGTCATGAAGAATTGAATGACCAACTGCAGGTAAGACGCGACAAAATGCAGGCTATGATTGACAATGGACAAGACCCGTTCGGCAGTAGGTTCGAGCGTTCCCATACTTCGCAGGAGATTGTTGATGCATATGGTGCATTGGAAAAAGAAGAGTTAGAGGAGAAAGAAATAGAAGTTACCATTGCAGGTCGTGTCATGACCAAACGTGGTAAAGGGAAAGCTGGTTTTGCCAATATACAAGATATAAGTGGCCAAATCCAAATATACGTCCGCTTAGATAAGGTTGGAGAAGAGTCATACCAAATTTTCAATCAAACGGATCTTGGTGATATTGTGGGAATCACGGGTGTCATCTTTAAAACGAAAGTCGGCGAACTTTCCATTAAAGCTAAAGAATATGTGTTCCTTTCTAAAGCATTGCGCCCACTTCCCGATAAGTTCCACGGTTTGAAGGATGTAGAGGAGCGTTACCGGAAACGCTATGTTGACTTAATTACAAATGAAGAAAGTAAAAACACTTTAATCATGCGCAGTCGTATTGTGCAGGCTATGAGACGTTACTTAGACGATCAAGGATATTTGGAAGTGGAAACACCGCTATTGCACTCTGTAGCAGGTGGAGCGGCTGCACGCCCATTCCTGACTCACCATAATGCATTGGATATGCCCTTAAACTTAAGGATTGCCATTGAACTTCACTTGAAACGCCTGATTGTCGGCGGCTTAGAGAAAGTCTATGAAATCGGTAGAGTATTTAGGAATGAAGGGGTCTCCACTAGACATAACCCGGAATTCACTCTTATTGAATTATACGAGGCGTACGCGGATTATAAGGATATCATGAGCTTGACAGAGAACTTGGTTGCCCATATTGCACAAGAGGTTCTTGGAACCACAACTATCCAGTACGGAGAATATGAGATCGATTTAAAACCAGAGTGGAAACGACTCCATATGGTTGATGCTGTAAAAGAATATACTGGTGTAGACTTTTGGACTACTATGAGCAAAGAAGAAGCGCAACAACTTGCGAAGGAAAATGGGATTGAAGTGAAAGAGTCCATGGAATTTGGTCATATCGTTAACGAATTCTTCGAACAAAAAGTAGAAGATAAGTTAATCCAACCTACATTCATCTATGGACACCCAGTAGAAATTTCACCTTTAGCGAAGAAAAACCCAGAGGATGATCGATTTACTGATCGATTTGAATTGTTCATAGTGGGAAGAGAGCATGCGAATGCATTCACGGAATTAAACGATCCAATTGATCAACGCCAACGCTTTGAGGCACAATTGAAAGAGCGTGAGCAAGGAAATGACGAAGCTCATGAAATGGATGAGGACTTCTTGGAGGCTTTAGAATATGGTATGCCGCCAACCGGAGGATTGGGAATTGGGGTCGACCGTCTGGTTATGTTGCTGACGAATTCGCCTTCGATTCGTGATGTTCTGTTATTCCCGTTAATGAGACATCGTTAAGCCATAAGGAAAACCGGTGAATCAGAACCGATTTAGGAAGTGTGTATATGAGCAGCGACTCATGGCACACTGTTCTAAATCGGTTTTTTGTTTTTTGATTATAATTTTGTTAGGTTGTTAGGGTTTGATTTTTAGCTTTTAAATAAAAACTTTTGCTATTTCAAAAAAACTTTAAAAAAGGTATTGCGCAGTTTGCGTAATGATGTTATATTTATATCTGTTGTTACGAACGAGTTTCACACGGATTACAAACTTCGAAAAAGTTTTAAAAAGTTCTTGACTCTGAGTTAACAAGATGTTATAATAAATAAGCTGTCGTAAGGTATTGCTCTTTGAAAACTGAACAAAACAAAGCGCCAACGTAAATTTTGAGTGAGCACACACTATAAAAAAGCAAAATGAGCAAGTCAAACATTTCT
>NZ_JBIWDK010000018.1:0-36914 GCF_044761985.1 Peribacillus sp. NPDC097224
GAAATGTTTGACTTGCTCATTTTGCTTTTTTTATAGTGTGTGCTCACTCAAAATTTACGTTGGCGCTTTGTTTTGTTCAGTTTTCAAAGAGCAATAATGGTAATAATGGAGCGGGTGAAGAGAATCGAACTCTCATCATCAGCTTGGAAGGCTGAGGTTTTACCACTAAACTACACCCGCATTATATAATTATGAATGATTCCGAGAAATAATGGTCGGGAAGACAGGATTCGAACCTGCGACCCCTTGGTCCCAAACCAAGTGCTCTACCAAGCTGAGCTACTTCCCGTAAAATATGGTGCGCCCGGCGGGAGTCGAACCTACAACCTTCTGATTCGTAGTCAGATGCTCTATCCAATTGAGCTACGGGCGCTAATTTCTATGATGTTATTGGTGCGGCCGAGAGGAGTCGAACCTCCACGGGGTTTCCCCCACTAGGCCCTCAACCTAGCGCGTCTGCCATTCCGCCACGACCGCGAAAGCGACTTCGTAAGTTTAACACCTTTTCAACTTGTTGTCAAGTAGAAAGTTATGCGGGTGAAGGGACTTGAACCCCCACGCCTTGCGGCGCCAGATCCTAAGTCTGGTGCGTCTGCCAATTCCGCCACACCCGCGTAATAAAATGAAAATGGTGAGCCATGAAGGATTCGAACCTTCGACCCTCTGATTAAAAGTCAGATGCTCTACCAACTGAGCTAATGGCTCTAAATGAAAATGGCTGGGCTAGAAGGGATCGAACCTTCGCATGACGGAATCAAAATCCGTTGCCTTACCGCTTGGCTATAGCCCATCAATCAAACTCATTAACAGCTAGGTTAATATTATATCACTATAACATCATTTTAGCAAGAGTTTATTTTTAAAAAAATAATGGCGGTCCCGACGGGAATCGAACCCGCGATCTCCTGCGTGACAGGCAGGCATGTTAACCGCTACACCACGGGACCAACAAATAATGTTACGAAAAAAAGTGACCCATACGGGATTCGAACCCGTGTTACCGCCGTGAAAGGGCGGTGTCTTAACCGCTTGACCAATGGGCCTTAATTAAAATGTTTCTGGCGGAGAAGGAGGGATTTGAACCCTCGCGCCGCTCGCGCGACCTACACCCTTAGCAGGGGCGCCTCTTCAGCCTCTTGAGTACTTCCCCAAAAAAATGGCTCCGCAGGTAGGACTCGAACCTACGACCGTTCGGTTAACAGCCGAATGCTCTACCACTGAGCTACTGCGGAATAGTGAAAGTTGGTTCCCTTTTTATGCTCAAGGACCTTAGTGGTTGTCGTGAAGAACAAGTTGTTATCTTGTCGACTCTTATGATTATAAAGAGGTTCAGAGTTAAAGTCAAGACATCTTTTTCTTTTTTTTATTTTTTTATTTCTTTTTCTTTAATCCCTTGGTAAATCAGCGTTCCTCGGCACTTTCCACAGACAAATCTCGAAGTATCAATTCTTTTTTTTCTTAAATATACCTGCTGACATTGTGCACATATATATTGAATTGTATTCCTTTTCCTCTTAACTTGATTCGAAGGCAAAGGCGAACAGAATCTTGGGGCTCCCGTTTTTTTCAGTAAATGCTTAAAGTCTGCATCCCGGTGCTGGTACCCTTTCTTCTCAAGATGGAGATGATAGTGACATAATTCATGTTTTATGATCCCAATCAATTCTTCCAAACCACGTTCCTCGAAATATTTCTTGTTTATTTCTATATTATGAGTACCAAGCAAGTACCTTCCACCTGTTGTGCGAAGTCGTGGGTTAAAACTAGCTTGATGCTTAAACTTCCTTTGAAAGTGATTCATCGAAATTTCCTCAACCAATTTTTGCAATTGTTGATTATCCATCTCCCACACTCCTTCCATGGTAACAAGACAACCTATTATAACATAGACTAATAAAACAACAGGAATCTTTGGGAGGTTAGCGTTATGCCGAAATGGTTTCAAAACCAAATTAGAAGAGCTTTCTATGATAAGGATTATTATCAAGTGAAAATGTTGAATCAATGCTGGTTTTTTTATCAAAAAAAAGAAACGCTACATTTATGATCATGATTCTACTTACGTAGTGTTCGCTCTCCTATAAAAAAAACCCTTCTAAAAAAGAAGGAGTCTTTTCATTCATTAATTTTGGTCCTTAGGTTGTAACATGGTCAGCGACACTCTCTGTTTTTGAGCATCAACTTGTTCCACCCAAACAGTTACTACGTCTCCGACAGCCACAACGTCCATCGGATTCTTTATAAAACGGTTACTAAGTTTGGAAATATGCACGAGTCCATCTTGTTTGACGCCAATGTCCACAAAAGCACCGAAGTCTACAACATTTCTCACCGTACCTTGTAGTTCCATGCCGGTCTTTAAATCTTCCATTTTCAAAACATCCTTTTTAAGCAGGGGTTTTGAAAGCTCGTCTCTCGGATCTCTTCCCGGTTTGACCAAATCATCGATGATGTCTTTAATCGTTATTTCCCCGATATCCAACTCATCAGCCAATTCTTTCGGATTTAAGCTGACTAATTGTTTATTCAACTCATCACTACCAAGGTCATCAGAAGTGAAACCGATTTTCTTTAGCATTTTATTCACAGCTCCATAGTTCTCCGGGTGGATGGCTGTTTGATCGAGCGGTTCCTTGCCATTTAGAATGCGTAAGAAGCCTATGCATTGCTCATATGTTTTTGCGCCTAGTCGAGGAATCTTTTTTAATTCCTTCCTACTTGAGAACTTTCCTTCTTCTTCTCTCTTTTTGACGATATTTTGTGCAACAGATTTTGATAACCCCGCTACATATTGTAATAGGGATGGAGAAGCAGTATTGACGTTCACCCCTACTTGGTTAACGGCAGTTTCAACCACGAAGGTAAGAGATTCAGATAATTTTTTTTGGGAAACATCATGTTGGTACTGCCCTACTCCTACAGATTTAGGATCTATTTTGACAAGTTCAGCAAGTGGATCTTGTAACCTCCTACCAATCGACACAGCACTTCTTTGCTCGACTTGAAGGTCCGGAAACTCCTCACGGGCAATATCTGAAGCTGAATACACGCTCGCTCCCGCTTCATTGACAATGATATAGGAGATGTTCCCTTTCATTTCCTTTAGAATATCAGCAATGAACTGCTCAGACTCCCTAGATGCGGTCCCGTTTCCAATGGCAACAATCTCTACATTGAAGCGCTGAAGAATTTCTATCGTTTTCGTGCGGGCTGCTTCTTTCTTACCTACAGGAGGATGTGGATAGATTACACTAATGTCCATCACCTTTCCTGTCTCATCAATAACAGCCAATTTACAGCCCGTTCGATACGCCGGATCGAGAGCTAGCACCACTTTCCCTTTAAGCGGAGGTTGTAAAAGCAAATTCCGGAGGTTTTCCGAAAAGATATGAATGGCTTGGTCTTCCGCTTTTTCGGTTAGTTCTTTTCGGATTTCCCTCTCTATAGAAGGTAAAATCAATCGTTTGAAGCCGTCTTCTATGGCGGCTTTAAGCAATTCAGCAACTTCGGACTGATTATTTTTAATCACTTTCCGTTCTAAATAACTGATGATGATATCCGTTCGCGGCTGTATTGATATTCGTAAAATGTCTTCCTTTTCACCTCTATTAAGGGCTAAAACCCGATGCGGAACGATTTTATGAATGGGCTCCTCATATTCATAGTACATCTCAAAAATCGCTTTCTCATCCTTTTCAGCATTTTTCACGGTCGAGGTCAACTTGCCTGCCTTAAAAATCTCATCCCTGATCCATTTTCTTAATTCGGCATCATCAGAAAGTAATTCAGCAATAATATCCTGAGCACCTGCTATTGCTTCTTCTATAGAAGAGACTTGTTTTTCTTCTGATAAAAATCCCTCTGCTTTATCACGGACCGAAGCATAAACCTTACATTCAAGTAACCATAATGCCAGAGGTTCCAGACCTTTTTCCTTAGCAACCGTAGCTTTAGTCCTTCTCTTTTGTTTATAAGGTCTATAAAGATCTTCGACTTCCTGTAGCTTTCCTGCCTTATCGATCTGTAAAGCCAATTCGTCTGTCATCTTACCCTGTTCACTGATGGATCGGATGACTTCGACTTTTCTCTGACCAAGGTTCTCTAGGTAATTCCATCTCTCCATAATAGAACGGATCTGTACCTCATCTAGTGAACCCGTCATTTCTTTACGATAACGAGCTATAAAAGGCACGGTATTACCATCCTGGAGCATCTGTATGACATTCTGTACTTGATTGTTCTTTAAGGTTAGCTCATTGGATATTTGCTTAATCAATACGTTCAAAGAATCTTCTACCATTACCAATTCATAAAACCTCCACCCTTTTTGTTCTTCTATGTATAGTCTAGCAAATGAACGATCATTGTGCGAATTCACATACAAAAAAGCCCACTTCCGTTTATGGCGAAAGTAAGCTTCCTAAAATAAGAGTTGTATCATCCGCTGTTTGTGGACAGCTTTCTAAAATACAACGAGCGTTTTTTTCGATAGGAACCTTCCTCTTTAGAAACGATTTAGCTCCTTTGAGTTCCAGTCCATCTGAATGAAAAATAAATTTTGCGTTCTGTTCATATTTAAATCTCTGTGTCCTGTACTTTTGCTTTCTACCTGACAAATACCCGGTAACAGGGAGAGGATATACCAACTTGTCATCCAACGGATTATATAGGAAAAAGCGGATGTTCCCTACTGAACTGTAGACAAACTCCTTCTCTTCATAATAAATCTTCATGATGGCGACGGCCGCCCCCCGTTTAGCAATCAATACCTGATTACATACATCCATAAGTGACTCTACATCTAAATGATGATGCATTTTGACTTGCTCTATAACCGCGTGGGAAGATTCATATGCATGTTCCCCACTACCGAGACCATCAGCCAAAACACAAATAAAGTAATCTTCCTCATGAAGAAAGAAGTAATCATCACCACAAAAAACCATATTGTTTTTAGAGGTTTGAGAGACAAGGACTTCTATATTTTCTTCTCGCAAAATCTCTTTAATCACGGAATTAACTCCGAATTTTCAGCATTAATTGCCTCCTGAAGCTTTTTAATTGCACGACGTTGAAGTCTTGAAACATGCATTTGGGATATCCCAAGCTTGTCGCCCGCTTCTTTTTGGCTTAAGTTCTCTAAATATGTGTATTGAATGATCAACTTTTCGCGATCACTCAATACATGGAGAACCTTTTCAAGTACTAATCGTTGGTTGACACGCTCGAAACCTTCGTCAACGTTTCCAAATATATCGAGTAACGTAACCGTACCGCCATCAGAATCTGCCTCGATGGAATGGTCAACGGATAAAGCTTGATAACTTTTTCCCATCTCCATTGCTTCCAAGACTTCTTCTTCGGCTACCCCAATATGGTCCGCTATCTCATCAATTCTTGGCGAACGATGCAGCGTGGTCGTTAATTCCTCAACGGTCACTCTAATTTTCGGTCCAAGTTCTTTAATTCTTCTCGGAACATGGACACTCCATGTTTTATCCCGCAAGAATCTTTTAATTTCGCCGATTATCGTAGGAACCGCAAACGCTTCGAAACTTTTACCGAAAGATTCGTCATATCGGCGAATGGCACCTAATAAACCAATCATTCCGACCTGAGAGATATCTTCTTGAAACGATTTCCCCTTTGCGTATTTCCTGGAAATCGTCTCCACTAAACCCTTGTAATGAATGACTAAGTTACTTTGTGCTTCATCATCCTGATTCAACTGATAGGCTCTGATCCATTCATTTACCTTTTCTCTTTGCGCTTGATTAGGTTGAGACTGTTTTTGCATCCATCTCCACCTGCTCTCCTTCTAAAAACTTAGTCATAAAAACCGTAACCCCTTCATGCTGGTGAATTTTCACATCATCCATCAAGGTTTCAATGAGGTAAAGGCCCAAGCCTCCTTCTCTTAAGAATTCGACTTTTTCTCCATGTTCATATGGTCCAAGCCCTTGACGTACCTCTTCGAAATTACAGCTTTCACCACTATCAGAAACCATTACTTCCAAACGATCAGGATAGAGCCCAAAACTTACTTTCACTTCGCCATTTTCTTTATCTTTATACGCATGCTGAACCGCATTCGTACAGGCTTCACTTGTAGCAATTTTCAAATCTTCAATTTCGTCGTACGCAAATCCCATTCGGCTACCTATCCCAGAAAGTGTTAAACGAATGACACCGATGAATTCCGGTTTTGCAGGTATTTTCATTTCGATGTAATCATATACTTGACTCATTCTAACCCACCCTCTGTACCACTTTTAATATCAATAATATCTGCAAGACCTGTAATATCAAATAAACGTCGTAACCTTTCCGATAGTCCTATTAAAGTGAATTCGCCATTATGTGCTCTTACGTTTTTAAAAGCACCAACGAATACGCCCAATCCCGTGCTATCCATATAGGATACTTCCTTTAAATCAATAATAATTGAAACATTCTCTTGCTCTGATAGTGGAAATAATGATTCTCTAAGCTTTGGTGCTGTATAGGCATCAATTTCGCCTTGAAGCTTAACTGTATATTCCGTGTTTAACTCATTAACATCTACTGCTATATTCATCCTTGACCCACCTCTTTACATCCTCATCAATTCTTATTTATATATACCCTTGATTTTCAAAGCTAAACATTCGCTTTGAAAATTATTAATGTAAAATCGTCCCGCAGTTGAAAATTCTGCATTTTCTCCAACTGTTTATAAAGATTATTCACTATTTCCTGCGGCTGTAAGTGCATGTTCTTCTTAATCAATTCTATAAGGGTTTCACGCTCTATGAAACCATCACTCGTACGGCATTCCGTTACCCCATCGGATAAAAGGATAATCATGTCACCCGGTTTTACGAATTTTTCATATTGTTTATATTTCGTTTTTTTATCCACGCCCAGCAGTAAACCTTTTGCATCCAAGTCACTGAAGGTTCCGGCAGACGCATCATAATAAAACCCTGGCTCATGCCCGGCCGATGCAAAAGTGAACCGCTTATCATGAGGGTTATATAAGCCATAAAACATCGTAATGAACATGCTCGGATCCACATTATGTTCAACGACGCGATTTAAACTTTCCAGTACACTTTTCGGTTCATGGCGGTGTTCCGGCAAGCTATCCATCGCGTATTTGATCATCGACATGCATAGGGCCGCAGGAATGCCTTTCCCGATTACATCCGCAATGCCTATTCCAATACACCCAAGTTCATCTTCAACAAAGTGATAGTAATCCCCATTCATCTGTCGGGCTGGTACACTTATCACGCCAACATCCAAGTTCTTGATTTCGGGTATCTTCGTTTCCAAAAGGGTGTGTTGCACCTTTGCCGCAATCTCTATTTCAGATTTCAGCTCCTGCTGTTGGTGCCTTAGACTCTGATGTTCACGATAAGCAATGCCATACCCCATCATGACTTCTAATAGAAAATCGAATGAATCCACCACTTTGGTTGGCAGATCCGGATACAATGCCATTAGATTATTTTTATGCATACTGATGATCTCTTCAGGAGATATATTATATTTAATATTTAATCTGCTGATTTTTTGACCCTGATAGAGAGCTTGTTCATTTTGATCTTTTAAATAGGTAGAAAGCGCCTCCTGGTACTTTTTATCCATTTTTTCTCTTATATCCATATTCCCTCCTAACGGAGCCACTTGATGGCGGAAATCTTAGTCCCCTCACCCGGTATCGACTCAATATCGAAATCATCCATTAAGCGTTTTGCTCCAGGCAGGCCTGCCCCCAACCCCCCTGAGGTCGTAAAACCGTCCTCCATTACTCTACGGATATCCTGTATACCTGGTCCGTTATCTTCTGCAATGATTTTCAAGCCCGACTTGCCGTTTACAAGCAATTTTTCCAGACTCACATTTCCTTGTCCTGCATATAAGTATATATTCCGTGCCAATTCGCTTATGGCGGTTGTGATTCTAGCCTGGTCTACCGTGCCAAAGCCCAGTTCTTTAGCGAAGTTCCTTCCAAGCTGCCTTGCAGCTACTATGTCCCACTCATTAATAATTTTTACGCAGGATTGGACCCCCATACACTAATCCCCCAATTCCTGTTGTAATTTTTCCAGGCCCTTCTCTAGATCTAAAGCTGTTAGGACATCTTCGAGACTAATTCCCAATTCTATTAAGGTGATAGCAACTGCCGGCTGGATTCCTGTAATGACAACCTTGGCCCCCATAAGCTTTGACATACTGAAAACATCTCCCAATACCTTTGCGATAAAGGAATCTATAAAATCAATGGAAGTAATATCAATCACCACACCATTGGCACTGGTTTCATGGATCTTATCCAATAAATCTTCTTGAAACTGAAGGGCAGTCATATCATCCAATTCCCATTGGATAGAGACTAGCAAACAGTCATAAAGCTTTAAAATTGGAATCCTCATATGTCTCTCTCCACCTCTACAATTTTTCGGCTCGTTAATTCCAACGCAACCTCTATTCCCTTCTTCAAGGTGTTTTTTGTAATTACCTCATTCAAGTTAATTCCTAGATTTACGATCGTTTGGGCAATTTCCGGCCGGATCCCGCATAATATGCACCTTGCCCCCACCAATCGAACCGCTTCTCCTGCTTGAATAATATGATGGGCTACCATGGTATCGACTACCGGCACACCCGTAATATCGATAAGAACGACTTCGGATCTGTGCTTGACCACTCCCGTCAAAAGATTTTCCATGATTTGCTTTGCACGTTCCGTATCAATTGTACCGACCAAAGGCATAACCGTGATGCCCTCCAATACGGGAATTAAAGGTGCCGAAAGTTCCTGTAAGGCCATTCTCTGCAACGAGACGGTCCTTTCCCAGGTTTGCGAATATATATTGACGATTTCATTACTTATCGGAGTCGACCATTTATTTAAATAATTAACCAGCTCCATTTGATTATCTGGAGATACAATACCTTTATCAGCCATACCTTGCATGACGATAATCAAGAATTTTTGAAATCCTTCATTGACGAAAGTAAGGGGCCACCCTAGTTGGACCACTTTCTCGGCAAAATCTGAAAGTTTCAACGTGAACTCCCTGTCCTTACTATCGACATGGGCGATTATCATATCTATAAATTCACTACTCGTTTGTGTGAACATCTTATCGGAGACAACTTTTATCAATCTCACATCTGTATTTTCCTTCATGATGTTCATCCATTCAGTTAGGATGTAGTCTTGGTTTTGTTTAATAAAATTGTAAACCAATTGATTCATAATACCCCTCCATTTTACCACAATTACTATGTTTTACCCTCTGCGTCACATCAATGTTACTGAACTGTAATCTTTTCCAATTTTAGTTTTATTTCAATCCTATATATCGATCCTTATCGTCCTAACACATCATTTTACCCAAGATTCACATCAAGAAACATCAATGGAATGGAATGCCGTTGCAAGCACTTTACACCCCTTATCTAATTGTTATTCGTCAAAATCCTCCCATTTCCTGCTTAATGGTTATTTAGTAACTTTAATCGATAGCTTCACCATCATTTTTTGATAAACTGACCGATACACTCAAAAGTTTGTATGCAAAAAAACGATTCCTTTAGAAAAGGAATCGCCAGTTTTACCTTATAGAATTCGAATTATAATAACGCCCGTAATGACGGGAAACTTTTTCTTTAAAACTCAATCAGACCTAAGCTAATTTGCAGAGCTTCATTGACTTTTTGCATCATAGGATCGTCAAGATGTGTTATTTTATCAGTTAAACGCTGCTTATCAATTGTACGGATCTGTTCCAGTAAAATGACAGAATCACGTTCGAATCCGTACTTTTTCGCATTAATCTCAACATGTGTAGGCAATTTCGCTTTTTGAATTTGAGCTGTAATGGCTGCCACTATCACAGTCGGACTAAAGCGATTACCAATATCATTTTGTAGAATGAGTACCGGACGGGTTCCACCTTGCTCTGACCCTACTACCGGAGAAAGGTCTGCGAAGTACACGTCACCACGCTTTACAACAATCAATGGCTCAGCCTCCGCTAACTAAACGTTCAACGCAATGCCCAGCCTCGAACTCAGCTTGAAAAGCTTCAGAAGCAATCGTCAAATTAATGGCCGCCATTTCGATATAACCGCGTTTCATTGATTCGCGAAATTCTTTCTTTTTACGTTCGCGAAGATACATTTTTGTGGCACGATAAATAAATTCACTGCGATTAACATTTTCTTCACTCGCATACCCATCTAGTTCAGTTAAAAAATTTTGAGGTAATCGAATTAATATCTCTCTTGTTGCGCTGGATTCAGACACAAACATACACCTCCACCATCACTACACACCTTTATTATATATCCTTTTCAATATTACCATTAAAATTCCTATCTGCAAAGAGTATATTCCATTTCTCCATTCTATTATCAGCATAATAATGGATTTCTTATTCACAAACTTTGGATTTTCTTACAATCCCGTCTATCCTAATAGTATATTGCGTACGTGGCTAAACATGCCGTTTTTCAGATATAACCGTGGAACTCTCGCTCCTAACATGCATGTTACCTCATAATTGATCGTTTCAAGCTTGGCCGCTATTTCATCCACCGATATCGACTCATTTCCATTCTCGCCAATTAGGGTCACTTCCGTTCCCACCGGGAAAGGACGAGGTAATTTGATCATACACTGATCCATGCAAATCCTGCCTACGATGGGGACCCTTTGTCCTTCTACAATAACTTCCTGCCCTTGAAGCTTACGGATCCAACCATCGGCATACCCGATCGGCAAAGTAGCAATCCATTCATCCTCACTAGCCGTATACGTAGCTCCGTAGCTGACACTATCGCCCTTAGCGAGTTGCTTAACGGCGACGATCTTGGTTTTTAAAGAGATCGCCTGTTTCAACGGAAATGGTAAAAGACCAAGCATTTCTTGGGAGGGGCTTAACCCATACATGGAGATTCCCATTCTGATTGCATTGAAATCGGCTTCAGGGAACCTTAAGGACGCTGCACTATTAGCAGCATGAATGTAAGGAGGTTTCCTATTCAATACCGATAGCATTTTTTTGAATAATTCAAGTTGCTTTTCATAATAATCCGTATCGAGTTCATCTGCCGTTGCAAAATGAGTGAATACCCCTTGAAAGTTGAAGCATTCTTCCTGTTGAATTGAACTTTCCAATTCCTTTAGCTGTTCTGTCGTACGGACACCAATCCTGCCCATCCCACTATCCACTTTCACATGAACGTCCAGAACCTGCCCTGCCTTGAGTATATGACTTGCCTTTATTAACCAATCACGATCAAAAACTGTCAACGATATGCCATGTCCGGCAGCTATCCCAGCACTTTCGGGTCTCGAAGCCCCTAGAACTAAAATGGGAGCGATTATTCCCTTTTCTCTTAATGCTAGTGCCTCATCAAGAAACGCGACACATAAAAAGTCAGCACCTGCTTGCAATGCAGTTTGAGCCACTTCGTAATCTCCATGACCATATGCATTTGCTTTGACCACAGCAAACAGACTAACACTGGACGGTAGTCTGTTCTTCATGGTTGAAATATTTTCATACACACTATCTAAGTTCACTTCTGCCCAAGTATCACGATGAAACCCTTGTGTTTCCAAAACCCGTTCCTTCTTTCTGACATCACCAATAACGATTTCTTCTCATTATAGAAGTTTGTTTTTTATTATAGCCCATTCTATTACTAACGGATAGAAAGATAAAGTGCTTTTTTTACCCAAATTTTATATACCGACTAAACGCCCGATTACTTCAGTAAAGATATATTCTTCTATTCAATGGCAAGCCAAGGCCCTCCCAGCCCAATGTAATTGTGGGAAAGCCTAGCTTGATTGAATTCTTCGCCTTACTTAACAGAATCTCCACCAACAGAACGGGCTATTTCTATCATCTTTTCCTGTGTTAAGTCCTTCGAAGCTAACATGTAATCCACACCGTCAAAGGTCCAGGCTACTGTATTTCCCGTCATCGCCCCCACTGTAAAACCTAAGTCGACAGGCTCTCCATTGACATTGGTAGAAACAGAGGTTTGGACTACTTTTGCTTTTTCTTGCACTAATGTAAAACTAGTTGACCCTTCATAGGTCAGGATGACACGATCTCCCCCATCAGCTGCGATTTTCTTTTCTTCTGTTAGATTCATATCATCAAGATTGGATGGATATTTAACGGAAAATCCTTCATCCTTCACTTCTGCCATGACAGGAGCTTCAAGTTGGGCACTTGTCATGTTCTTTTTCATATCGAATGCATCCTTGTCGAATGTCGTATCAAATTTCACTTTAGAGAATTCCACCAGGACTAATGCTGTTTTATCCGGATCCATGACCTTAACGCTTACCGGGGATAGGTCCTTTTTATTGAGTGTGATTTCTTGAAAAGGAAGCATCTTATTGTTTTGGTAGCGTGTTTTGGTCTCGAAAACATAATGCTTATCCGTTTCTTTATATGTTGCGCTTTTATCTTCCGTGATATCTTTCACCAATGATTCATACAAATAGGCCTGGCTACTGTTTTCCGGCCATTCACTTTGAAACTTGAAGCTTTTGTTCAAAGCGGGCGTCAGTACATACACACCATCATCGTTTTTCAAAATCATTTGGCTCTGGTCCTTCTCTTCATTTTTTAGATTCACTCGGTAAAACGCAGGATTTTTATGCCAAATTTCCACAGTGTACACTTGAGGCTCCGTCCCCATCTTCAGCGTCATTTTCGCGTTTGCTTTATACCCCTTCATTTCCCCAATCTTTTCATTTAAATCGCTCACTACATCACCCTGTGATTTTTGGCCGCAAGCAGAAAGAGCAAGCAAGAGCATGATCCCTGCAAAAAGCATTACCATCTTCTTCATCTTTTCAACCCCTTTTTGTCATTTGAACGTAAAAGGGAGAGGAAAAGGCAGGATCCGGACATTGGCTCGACTGATGACTTGCATCCCAAGATTTTAGACACGACTTTTCCCGTCCCGCCAAAACCTTTTTGAGAGCACCTACTCTGCCATGTACCTTTTACCGGGCCTTGTCTCCCTATAGCACTAAATGTATATGAGACAACCTTGAGGTTTATGACCCGATAAGACAAACTCAATCAGTCCCCTTCAACTACGACTTGTGCAATCGCATAGTCACGGCTATGACTGATTGAAAGATGGACACCTACAGAAAATGGCTTCATAATCATGGGCTTTCCATTTCCATCTGAAACAATTTCTATATCCAAGAAAGATAGATGCTTCCCAATTCCAGTCCCCACAGCTTTTGAAAAGGCTTCCTTGGCAGCAAAACGGCCAGCAAAATACTCAATCTTCCTTCTGCCTTGCAACTTATCAAACAGTAAAATTTCTGTATCGGTTAATATGCGATTCTTGAAGCGAGGCTGCCGACTAAGCAGCAATTCAATCCTATCCAACTCCGTTATATCCACACCAATTCCTTTAATCACTTCAACACCTCTTCTACTAAGTTACTTTCTTGCATATTATCAGAGGACGATACCTCCTAAAAAATGATATTATATGTATAGAAATCCAATACTAAGGAGAATTCCATGTTTACAAGAACAGAAAGTTTTCGCGAATACGTGTCTTCTTATCGCGCCGTAACCGGCCTCATGTTCATGATGATGATCGTGTTTGTTTTCAACCTATTCCCTTTGTTTCCTGGTAATGTTCTTTTTTATTATGGTACAGGCGTGAACCTGTACATTGCCGAGGGCCAATGGTGGCGTTTGATTACACCTATTTTTCTGCATGGGACGTTTACACATTTACTTTTTAATGGGTTTTCTCTTGCCATCTTCGGTCCAGCCCTCGAAAAATACCTTGGCTTTGTTAAATTCGCCATCTTTTTTTTAATGACCGGTATCCTAGCCAATATCGCCACTTACTTGTTACTGCCACTCACATATACACACGTAGGTGCAAGCGGCGCAATTTTTGGCATACTAGGCTTCTACCTCTATCTTGTCCTCTTTCATAAAAGCAACTTTTCCACCAATGAAAGAAATACGGTTTATACGTTAACAGGCATTGCAGTAATTATGACATTTATTCAGCCACAAATAAACATTGTCGGTCATTTAGCGGGACTGGCTGCCGGTTTTTTGACAGCGCCCCTTTTCTGGAGAAAAAAATGGTAAACCGAACAGCCGACTCTAAATACGGAGTCGGCTACTTATTGTGCAGGTACCACTTTTCAATTAGATGGCAATCCTTATCTTCTATATCAACCACTGTACCCACTTGGGAGCTGATCCCTGACTTTATGGAAGCTGATATCGTCGCTAAATGGCTTCGCTTCTGGAAATATCCCTTTTTATATGTAAGCGATTGAATCCTGTTTCTTGGCATGATTAAAGTCTGCTTGGAGATTAAACGGCTGCTCAGTATCAATAAGTCCCCCTGGGTCTTCCACCCGGCCTCTATGAACTGCAAATAGGACCAAAGGAAGGCAAGTGGAATCAGTAATAAGGAGAAAAATCCCCATGTTCTGAAGAACCATATGAGGACCGCGATAATCGGGATGAATACGATTGCTTTGCGGATGACATAACGATAATAAGCACGTCTAGGCAAAGGCTTTATATCCACTACCGTTTCATAGCCTGGTAAAAATTCTTGGATTTTATCAGGCAAGTGTTTCTTTTTAATTAACGGAAAGAGCATGATGGAAAGACTTTCACGATCTTCCGCACTTCCCCCAGCATACTCCAAATACACAGTGGCCAATCCCAATGGCTTACGTACGAGATTTTCCATGATCCGAATCCCCTGGACCTTGCGGATGGGAATTGTTAATTGTTTTTTCTCCAACAATCCCCTTGTAATAACAAGCTCCTCACCTGTCCTCAAAGCGGTGAAGTTGGCATATCTAATGACCATACTCACAGTGGCCAACACGTAAACGACCAATAAGCCCAAAATGGCAAAACCAGTTAGTATGACTGACCCGAGCCCGATATACTCTTCATAATTCTTGAAGATTTTTTCAAAAGGAATGATTTCATCGAACTGTGATATAAAAGCGATTCCACCGGATAAGAATACACCGATTGCCCCCGACGTTGCCGCCATAACAAAAAGTTGAGGCAACGCTTGCTTAAAAGTAGAGGAAGCCCTATCTTTTTCCACGACGTGTAAATCTTCTTCTGTACGTTCCCCTTCAAGGATGTCAGAAGAAGTTTTTTTCTTTTTCTCCTCAATAATTATTGTATTCAGCTGATTCGCTTCGCTTTTTCTAATGGCGGACAAAACGGCATCAGCCTGAGTGCCACCAGCCGTTTCGATATTCACTTTCACAAGCCTGAATATGCGTTGGATAATCCCCTCTGAAATATCGATACTATGTATCCGGTCAAACTTAATATAACGCTTCTTCCTGATGAATACGCCGGATTCTATCCTGAGCTCCCCGGACTCTAACCGATATGTAAAGCGCAACCATTGTATGAAAGCACGAATAACGAGCAAGAGCACGACGACGCCGATAACTAATGGCTGGACCCATCCCGGGACATCATTATTTTGCCCTGGTAACACGATCACTATCAAGAATGGCAAAACCAACTCTTTTATCGATTTAATGATATTGAGAAGGACAGCAATGGGGTGAAGCCGTTTCGGTTCAAACATCTTCTTCCTCCACACTGGCCATCCTGGAAATATAGTGCCGTAATTCATCCGCTTCCGTTAAATCCAGAGCAGGTATAATATGCACCGTTGCAGCTGTGGATATTTCCACGGATGCCAAATCATACTTCCTTAATAAGGGGCCTTGCTTCGTTTCAACATGCTGTACCCGAATCATCGGGATGAGGGTCCTTTTAATCACAAAAATCCCACTTTGGATATCAATCTCCGTATTTCGCACGTCATAACGCCATCTTTTCCAGCGTAAAGAAGGAATCAAAAATACGGTCAGGTAACATTGAACGAAAGAGAAGATAAGCAACGCTCCAAAGATCCAATAAGTCCACCCTTGAATGATCGTCAGCACTAAAATGACCAAGCTCAAAACCCAAATGATTGAACAGCCAATAAGCCCACTGAATTTCCAAGCAGTCAGTGCCTTATCGGATATGAGGCTTTGAGGTTCCATAGTACCCTCCTTTTCCGATTTAAAATGAATGCTCTTGTTATTCCACACATTGGTGTGCATCCAATTTGATATACCTCATTGTACAGAATTCAAACTTTTCTTACAACTACCTCATTCATTTAATTCTATTTATTACAAAAACATCCACTTAAACACTTTATTGAATAAAAAATAAGCCGCTCAGATGAGCGACTTATTTATCGAAATTCATTTCAATTAATTGCTAGATTTTTCTCTTTTTTGGCTTGTGCTACGGTTGCCATAGCCATTAGATTTACGGTTCGAGCTAGGACGTTTGTTTGCCCCGCTACCGTAATCTTTTCTGCCTGAAGAACTACGTCCATTACGCGGTCTGTTAGACGAACTGCTTCCACCACGGTTACGACGCATTGAAGGAGATTCTTCAGTTAATTTAATCGGAGTTTGATCCGGTTCTTTCGTCATTGACTTAAGCATAGCTGCAACTAAATCAGCTGCACTATGTTGTTTCAATAACTCTTCAGCTTGACCAAGGTATAACGATAAATCGTCATTCTCGATTGCAGAAAGAACTTTCTCCGTTACTGCTTTTTGTTGCCCTTGCAACGCTTCAGTTGAAGTAGGAGTTTTCATTCTCTCCATACGTTTTCTAGTTGTATGTTCAACTGCTTGAAGTTGCCCTCTTTCTCTTGGTGTTACAAATGTGATTGCAATACCATGTTTACCGGCACGTCCTGTACGACCGATACGGTGAACGTAACTTTCTGGGTCTTGAGGAATATCAAAGTTGTATACATGCGTTACACCGGAAATATCAAGTCCACGAGCGGCTACGTCCGTAGCTACAAGGACATCAAGATTTCCTTCTTTGAATTTCTTCAATACAGAAATACGCTTCGCTTGGCTAAGGTCACCGTGAATTCCTTCAGCACTATAGCCACGGATATTCAATGCAGAAGACAATTCATCGACGCGACGTTTTGTACGTCCGAATACGATGGCAAGTTCTGGTGTTTGGATATCGAAAAGACGTGCTAATGTATCGAATTTTTCACTTTCTCTTAATTCCAAGTAGTATTGTTCGATGCGGTCAACAGTCATCTCTTTCGCTTTTACACGAACAAGAACTGGTTCATGCATGAAACGTTCTGCAATTTTACGGATTGGGTCAGGCATTGTAGCTGAGAAAAGCAATGTTTGTCTTTCATCAGGAACCGTTGAAAGGATAGACTCGATATCCTCAATGAATCCCATGTTAAGCATTTCATCCGCTTCATCAAGGACTACAGTGTGAACTCCACCTAATTTGATGTTTTTACGTTTGATATGATCTAACAGACGACCAGGTGTACCAACGATGATATGTGGTTTTTTCTTTAAGGCACGGATTTGACGGTCGATGTCTTGTCCTCCGTACACTGCTAATACACGAGCGCGCTTTCCGTAACCAAGTTTGAAAAGTTCTTCAGAAACTTGAATGGCAAGCTCACGAGTAGGTGCAATAACAATCCCTTGCACATTTTCGTTGGCAATATCGATGTTTTCCATCAATGGAATACCGAATGCTGCTGTTTTACCTGTTCCCGTTTGCGCTTGACCAATAATATCTTTACCTTCAAGTGCTAGAGGAATCGTTTGGGCTTGAATCGGACTCGCTTCTTCAAATCCCATTTTTTCTATTGATTTCATAGACGTTCTATCTAAACCTAATTCGCTAAACAATGTCAATGTTTTCGTACTCCTTTTTATATCGTAAATTTACACGTGCATTCAATGCACGAATTGATTAGTTCAAATCCTCATCATCATGACAGATGTTCTACTTTATTCTTATGAAAAAGTTTATCATTATCACCTAAAAGAATATCTACCTTTTAGCTCTAATGAACTCAATATGATTTTTTAAAAAGGAAATATACCAGTACTTGCGTTTCACTGGCATTTAATGCATTGCGCACGTGTAGACTTATTTTTAACATACGCCCATCTTTTTAAAAGTGCATGTAACCAAAATTAAATTCAAAATGGAAAATTAAAAGTAGCATAAACGGTTATTCACCGTTTTATTTCAGGTGAGGGCTGCTGCACCTATTATTCCACAGACTTAAAAGTCTGTCTGAATAAAACTTGACGAGCGCCAAGATTCTTATACAAAACAGGCCCGGTGCGTTGAGGATGTGCAGAAGTGGAAAGACGCTAAATGCAGCTTATTTCCCTATTAGCTACTAAAGCCACTGTGGTACGCAGCTTTTATATATGACCAGACGCGCGGCCTATTTAATCTAAAATAATCTCAAAAAACCTCATGAAAAACATGAAAGAAGAAACAATATGTTGCCTCAACCTGATTAATCTAATTAATTATTCATCAATGATAAGACATTTAAACTCATACTTCATATTACCATTTTCAAACTGTTATTGCAATAAAGGATATTTTCGTATCCATCGTTACTTATAAAGAATACGGCGGGAAGCCGACATGTCAAATATCCATTTCCCCCAAAAACAATAGTCTTGATACCCATTCATCGGGTTTTTCTCCTAGAAGTGAAATAAGGAACGATGCCCAACCGATTCCGAAATAAAAAAAATCCGGGTACCCATATGGTACCCGAACTCCTTCCCATTTAGACCAATAAAACGAATTGTTCGATTTTACAAATGGACAATATCTTTTTCACAGGCTTCGTTGCACCCGTCATTTCTATTTCCAAGTTTGCGGATAATGGATATAACCATTTAACGAGGAAACTAATGCCGGTGCTATCAATAAATTTCACTTGTGATAAATCGATTTGAAGGCGATCTATATTATCCGGAACCTGGAAGGTATTCAATAGCCTTTCAAGATAGGACGAGTTCTCATAATGAATATCACTTAAGATATGCACATTAAACGTATTTTGATCAATATGGACATGAAGCATGCGCGCCCACCACCTCTTTCACATTAAATACCGCTGTAGCTCTTTTTCCTGCCTCATCAAAGGAAAACTCACATAATTGCTGGATCAAGTATAAGCCCCTGCCCCCTTCATTACTCACATCGGGGCATTCCATCTTCCTATAGCTCTCCCAATTAAACCCTCCAGCAAATGAATGAATTTTTATGGAGATTCGCTCGAAGGCTTCTTCCTCAATCTCTAGATCTGCTTTATCCTGACCTTCATGTTGTATAACGTTCGATAAAAGTTCCCAAATCACTAATTTCACATTAAAGAACAAAAATTCAGAGCTATCCTTTACCTTAAACATTTCAAATTCCTGCATGATTTCATTTACAGTCTGGGCGAGCGTTTTCACATTCAACTGTCTAACCTGGATTTTTTTTATTGGCATTTTGAATCTGCTCCAAAGTTTTTGAAAGATATGGATGAATATAATCTTCCTGATGTTCTAATCGGTAAAACTGGCTCCAGACTGAACCTATTATTGCTTTTGTTTCTAAAGTATTTTCTTCCACGCATCGATCGATTTGCAACAGCCACAACTTTATCGAAAGCCTTTCCTCGGGACTGTTTGGCAATTCCCCCAAGTCAATTCGAATAATCTTTTCATTCGCCTGTTCTAAAAGAACTTGTGTCATTTCATACGTTGATGCATACGTTTTCCCTTCAAATTCCAGGTACCCTTTCATCATAGGTCACCTCTTTAATTTAGTATCCATTAACCCTTGAACTTCTGCGATAGTTCAATATTCAATGAACTCAATTGCTCAGCCATCTCTGATATTTGGGAAGAAGCCGATGTGAGTTCCTCAAACGTTGATCTAAATTCTCCAATTTCTCCGCCCAAATGACTGATTTTCCCGTCGCTCTCTTTCACGCTTCTTACCGAATCATCCAGGATATCTATGATTTCTTTATTTACATGTCTAAAGAATCTCGCTTCATCCACGATACTTTGAAAACTCTCATCAAATTTCATCACCGTCTTCTGGACTGATGCCACCTGTTGTTGAATGGAATCAAGTGATAGCTCGGTTTTGCGGGCAAGGTTTCTAACTTCTTGTGCGACTATAGAGAAACCTTTTCCGTGTTGGCCTGCTCGAGCTGCTTCAATCCCTGCATTTAGCGATAGAATATTGGTTTGATTAGATAGGGTGCGTATCGTCTGTACCACTTGCCCAATATGTAAGGAGTCCTCATTCAGTTCCTCTGTTAAGTTCTTAACTTTTTCGATTAAGTCCACGACATCATCGACTTTCTTCAAAGCCTTCGAGACATTGCCTTTTCCTGTTTCAACATGATGGATCATCGCTTTTGACCCAGTATTAATTTCATCAATATCTTCGAGCATGCTTTGGACCCGAGTATCCCGTTCGGCTAGCGAAGCCATGGTTTGTTTCGCACTGGATGCCAATATGGAAGAAGAATCGTTCAAACGGTATTGAAGCTCCTCAATCTCATTTAGCTTCATCATGGAGGATGTATAAGACTTTATATATGTCTGGATCGCAATTTGCATATCGAATGAACAAAGCTTTTGAAATGAGTAATAATAATCCTGGGCTTCTTGCCAACTATCACACTCACGGGTCAGCATCTGCAGGACCTCATGCTGAATGATGGTAAAGGCACCGATATACCACTCTGGGAAAAGACCTATCCGGTTATGCACACTACCAATAACCTTACGTCGTATCACGTACTTCTCCCCGACGTCCCCCGAAACCATATCCAGAATATATTTCTCTAATGTCTGCTTTAACCTATGAATAGTGGAATGTTCCTGAATGATCATGGTTAGGTTGGGAATTTCCGAAATGCGAGCATAAAAAGCGTCCACTATCTTTTCAACGTTCTTTTCCATAATAGGCTTTAGACTCATAAGTGTCGTAATATCCTGTTCTTCCAAATTCACAAACATAAGCTGAAGAGCATTCTTTCCCTTTTCAATTTCCGAGAATATAGGTGCACGAGTCGGAGTAGATCCTATTTTAATGGGGACTGTAGGCTGCTTCTCTTGTTTCTTCAATGATTCCTTATTTTTCAAACTAAATAATGATGTAAATGGACACCCACTCAACTGTATTTCCCCTTCCCCTTAACTAAGACTTTATACCTACTATATTTTACATTATAACCCAATAAACGTGCAGTAATATCAACAATATTATGAATTCTCGTGCAAAAAAAGCATGAAATGTGTCTTTGTATAGTATAATAGTCCTGCATATGCACAACCTAACAAATATCAGGGGGTTATATGAATATATATACGTTGGATATCCCAGAATGTAGAGACTTTAGCCTTGTATTACAAACACTAGACAAGAAAGTCATTTTTTTAGAAGACCCGGTAGGACAACAACATCTGTTTCGAAATAAGACGGACTTATTGCAATCCTTATTCATCCTACCTTTATACCTTTCGAGAGACTCCTCCCAACAAACCGCCTTATTTGCTTTAGCCGAGTCTTATGAGATACCCATACTATTCATTTATAAGCGTTCAAAAAAGTTAAAGGATCCACAGACCTTACCCAAAAAAACGATTTATGAGTCGATGGCCTTCCCTGCAGACCCAGTGGAGATTAAGCTGAAATTGAAAGCTCTTCAGAATATTAGCATGCAGTTATACTCAACGAAGATGAAGGAACAGGAACTAGTAAATATCGGACTTAAAGTTAAGCAAAACTTGCGTGTAGCTCAAAACTTTCAACAGCTTGTCCTTCCTACATCCATACAAAAGAAAGATATCGAAATCCAGGGGCTTTTCCAGCCATCAAGTGAGCTGTCGGGGGATTTATTTTACTGGCAGGAGGTCGAGGACGGGAAATACGGGTTCATCATCATCGATGTTTGTGGAAAAGGAATTCAAGCCGCACTCATCAGCATGTCTATCCGCTCTTTAATGCCTGGGCTTATCAAGCGTGTAAAAGACCCCACCTTCATTACGAAAGAACTGAACAAGCATATGGGCCATCTGTTCCAGGAGTATCAAAAGGAAAATACGAATGCCCCATACTTTACGGCCTTCATTGCTTTTGTGGATACGGCCGCTCGAATTATTGAATATGTTAACAATGGGCATCCTCCTGCAATGATGTATTCCCCTTGCAATAATGAATTGCAAATTTTAAGTAATGGCTCGATGCCTATAGGTCTTGTACCAGATATGCCTATAGAAAAAGGGTCCATTCACTATGAAGCTGGGAGTCGTTTCGTTATATATACCGATGGACTTTCTGAGTCTCCCAGTAACCATACCATTCATAGATTCGATAAGATTGAACAGGAGTTTATAGATAATGTCCACTTAGATACATCAGATCTTCTTCATGAATTATTACTCTCCAGGATGAAGCATTCCGAAATCAATGATGATATCTGCATCATTGCTGGTACCTTGTTTTAAGCCTTCAATAGAGAAAGAGCCGATTTCATAATGAAATCGGCTCTTTCTCTATTTCTCATCATTTTTGCAAGGCTTTTACGACTTCTTCTAACTTCATGCCTCTTGAAGCTTTGACCAAAATTAAATCATGGGCATCAGTAGAAGTCTGTAGCGCTTCTATTAATTGTTGTTTATCTTGAAAAGATTGAACATTCTCAGCTGCAAATGTTTTACGTGCACCCTTAGCAATATAATCGGCAAGCGGTCCATATGTAAAGACCTTATCAATTTGATCAACCGCTATCAGTTCACCTATTCTCAAGTGGAAATCTTTTTCGCTTGCTCCTAACTCCAACATATCTCCAAGTACAAGGATTTTATTCCTAAAACCGGATAGACCTTCAATCAGCTCAATTGCTGCCTTGACGGAAGTGGGGCTGGCATTGTAAGCATCATTAATGATTTTCTGCCCATTTATGCCTTCGACCATCTCCATCCTCATGTTTGTAAGGCGAATGGCTTCTAAGCCCTTATGGATGGATTCGTTACCTATATTCAGTTCTTTTGCGGCAAGAATGGCAGCCAATGCATTGAGCACGTTATGCTGACCCAAAACCGGGATTTGATAGTCACCTTGATTCTCTCCACCAAGTGTAAACGAGGTACTGTCTGCCTCTTGGGTAATCGTCAATGGGAACAAGTCATTCCGCTCCGTACGTCCGAAGGATAGGACACGTAAATGGGGGAATTGCTTTTGAATCCGGCTTTCCAGCAAAGGTTCGTCACCATGGTAAATAAGCGTTCCGCCCTGTGGCAATCCCTCCACGATTTCTAGCTTCGCATTGGCGATTTCTTCTCGCGAGCCTAAATCCAACAAATGCGATTCGCCTATATTTGTAATAATGGCTACATCTGGTTTTGCTAGCTTGGATAAAAATTCGATTTCCCCACGACTACTCATGCCCATTTCTAAAACGGCTGCTTCTGTTTCCTCATCCATGGATAGGATAGTTAGTGGTAATCCAAGATGATTATTGAAGTTACCATTCGTCTTATGGACTTTATAGGTAGTGGCCAGCAGGGCAGCCGTCATATCTTTCGTAGTGGTTTTACCATTGCTCCCCGTTATTCCAATGACTTTAATATTCAATTGGTCCCGATAAGCGCGTGCCAATTGCTGTAATGCCTTTTCAGTATTTTCCACAAGGATGATTGGTAAATCAGTAGGTGGATTCGGAATATCCTGCTGCCAAAAAGAAGCGGATGCTCCCTGCGCAATGGCACTTCTGACATATTGATGGCCATCGACTTGCTCTCCCTTTAACGGAACGAACAAGCATCCTTTCGTAACCGCTCTTGAATCGATGGTTACACCATGAATTTCAATGGGTTCAAATACCTTACTATCGTTCAATCCATTTACCATCTCAGATATTTGTCTCAACGTTCTCTTTATCACTTTCGTTCCTCCTTCGTTCATCAAACTAAATCTTCCATTTTCTTTATAACCAAACTAAGCAGCAATCGGCATGGAGAACCGATTCCTGCTTGCTAGAGTAAGTCCTGCGTATAATTGAAATACAGGAACCCACTTTACATTACCGCTTACACTGTATATTTAATTTGTTGTTTTTCTTCATAGCGCTCTAAAGCAAGCTTCACAAGTTCTTCTATTAATTGTGGATATTCAAGACCCGTGTGCTTCCATAATAGCGGGAACATGCTGAATGGCGTAAAGCCAGGCATCGTATTCACTTCATTGATATAGACCTTTCCATCTTTCGTCAAAAAGAAATCGGCCCGGACGAGTCCGGAACAGTCCAATGACTTGAAGGCTGTGATTGCCATTTGAGATAAAGCTTTGTATTGACTTTCCTCTATTTCGGCAGGTATGGCCATCGCTGAATTTCCGTCGACGTATTTAGCTGAATAATCATAGAAGTCAAAGTCTGTCTTAGGAATGATTTCTCCTGCCACAGAACAAGATGGGGTATCATTCCCGATCACGCCAAACTCCACTTCACGGGCGATGACTCCTTCTTCAACGATGATTTTCCGATCGAATTGAAATGCTTCTGCGACCGCCTTCTTCAACTCATTAGCATTATTACATTTGCTGACTCCTACGCTTGAGCCTAAATTAGCCGGTTTTACAAAACAAGGGTACCCACATACTTCTTCCACCTTCTCAATGGACCGTTCTGTGTTACTCTCCCATTCCGAGCGGATGAACCATGTATAGTTAACTTGCGGTAATCCCGCCTGTGCAAAAATATTTTTCATGATGACCTTATCCATCCCTGCGGATGAAGCCAGTACCCCATTTCCCACATAAGGAAGATTCAACAGCTCAAGCATCCCCTGTACTGTTCCATCTTCGCCATTCGGTCCATGTAGAAGAGGGAAAATGACATCATAACCCGTGGACCCACTATTTTCATCAGTTAAATGGGCTTGCAATGACAAAGGAGAAGTCAATTTATCGGATGATAAAGCCAATTCCTCCACGGATTTTGCCGGACCAGTCAACTTTGGACCATTTACCCAAGAACCTTCTTTTGTTATGTAAATCGGATATATGTCAAACTTTGCTAAGTCGAGAGCTTTAATGACTGCTAAAGCTGTCTGCAAAGAAACATCATGTTCCGCAGATTTCCCACCATAAAGCAAACCAAGTTTAGTTTTCATGAGTTATTACCCTCCAATATTCTTTTAACCATGTTCCATTGTAACACTTTACACTAAAACGGGAAAAGTGAAAGTTCCCCCTTCTATAGCTATAATTAGAAGTTTATGCACCCAGTTGCAAGTCCTACGACCCAAACCCTTAATTAGCTAAAGAAGTTATTTATATAGCGTCGTGTTGATAACGCTCTCCCAAACCTTTTCTTTACGATGAAAAGTAATGAAGGCATCAGGTCCTTGTTCTTTTCTATCTAAGAAATCATCATGCATCTCATCCATGTTCAAATAATCTCCCACGATCCATGCTGGGATCTCGATTTTGGTCCTTGTAATCTTCACATGTCTAAAAGAAAAAACTATACCTTCCGCCAATATAGGAGCCAGGGAAGAAATAATATCCAAAGGAATTGCAGGCAATTCTTTTTTCTTCCTCATTCCTAACCATGTTCTTTCGACTTTCAATGGTTCAAGCTTCAACGGAAGTAAATTTCCCAGCATCTTATAGTACGTTGAAATCGAACGAAAGTAAATTTTATTAAACCATCCATCATCTTGGGCCAGATAGACAAATTGATTATTCAGTTTGTGAAAGAAAGGGGGTTCTAAGTGATTTTTGGTATGCCCCACATATAGGAGTTCCGCTAATTCCCTGCCGTCCAATTCTTCTAGACAATCCGCTTCCTTAAAATCGACCCAACAGAAATCTCCATATGCACGAACATCCTCTTTAAGTAGCTTATAAACGTTCTCAGATGAAACGCTCTCCAGCAAGACATTCAAATCGTACTCCCCACCATCATATTGATGTTTCAATAATAAGATGGAATTCAAGCTATGCGGTAAGGAATAGGAGAATTCTCGAAAATTAAGGCCATTAAAAAGGACAAATCTTTCGGAAGCCTGCATATGCATATATAAGATGTCATTACCTTCATTTTTCATGATTATATTCCCTCCGAGCCTTTCATCAATAGTTCTATTTTATCAAACTTTTTAATATTCACGAAGTGTATATAAAATAGTAGTAAAAATAAGAAACTAGACAGGCAGTAATTTCCATATTATAGTAAAAATAAAAGCTTGGAGGATGAATGATGGATAAAATAGAAAAAGACGATTTCATCAATCACTTGCAGGAAGACGCTGTCGCCGATTCATCAAAAAATTGGGGTCTTTGGGAACTCGAAAAATTTGCATTCGATAAATACTTTCATCAAGCCGACTCCATCCTTGATATTGGATGCAGTACAGGGAGGACGACCTTTGCTCTATACAAGAATGGGTTTCATCATATAACCGGACTGGACCCTTCACCCTCCAAGATTCAAGAAGCCCGGAAGTTTTCACAAGATGAAAATATGGAGATTCCATTCTTTCTTGGGAATGCCACGGAAATCCCTTTCAACGACTCGTCATTCGACCATGCACTCTTTTCCTTTCATGGTTTAATGAAAATCCCTCAACGAAAAAACCGCATTCTCGCTTTGAAAGAAATCAAACGCATACTTAGACCAGGAGGCCGTTTCCTATTCACCACACCGATTCGCGACAGTAATGAAAGGTATCTTAATTTTTGGGAACAGGAAGAAATGATTTGGTGTGATAGTAAACAGGATGAACGGCTATATGAGTTCGGTGATATCTTCACAAAGGGAAAGTCTCACCAAGAAGAGGCCTATCTCCATATCCCGAGTCAGCAGGAAGTCCTTGATTGCCTAGAAGAAGCCCAACTGACTGTTTTGGAAACCTTTCACCAAGATTCATTTAATGAAAGCGTTATGGCTATGAACTTTTCCCCTGACTCCCATTTCTGGATCGTCCATCAATAAGTTGTTTTCGACTTTCATCTGAATACAAAAAAACTCCAGAGTGCAATCACCCTGGAGTTTTGACTTATATTAAGAAGCCTGTTCGAGTTTTCCTTTTTCGGCAGGAGGGTTGAATTGACCTTCCCACTTGGAAATAACGATGGCTGCTAAAGAGTTACCAATAACGTTTACTACAGTACGACCCATATCAAGGATACGGTCAATACCTGCTATGAAGGCAAGTCCTTCAATTGGGATGCCCACCGTACCTAATGTTGCTAAAAGTACAACGAAGGATACGCCCGGTACACCGGCAATTCCTTTAGAGGTAATCATCAACACTAACATTAGCGTTATTTGCTCATAAGCACTTAGATGTATGCCGTACATTTGAGCAATGAAGATGGCTGCTAAAGCTTGGTATAATGTGGAACCATCTAGGTTGAATGAGTAACCAGTCGGAATAACAAAAGACGTAATATGTTTTGGACAACCGGCTTTCTCCATCTTCTCCATGATTCTTGGAAGAACCGCTTCTGAACTTGCTGTGGAAAATGCTAAGATCAATTCTTCTTTCAAAATGGCAATTAACTTAAAGATACTGAAGCCTACAAATTTTGCAATGAGCCCCAGGATGACAACTACGAAGAAAATCATCGTTCCGTATACGGAAAGGGCTAACTTTCCTAATGGGATTAGTGATGATAAACCGAATTTAGAGATTGTCACACCGATTAGTGCAAATACCCCAATCGGAGCAAATTTCATAACCATATTGGTTAGATTGAACATACCTTCCGCCGCACCTTGGAAGAAACGGAATACTGGTACTCCTTTTTCACCGATAGCTGCAATGCTTAGTCCAAACAAGACTGAGAAGAAAATGATTGCAAGCATATCGCCTTCTACCATTGCTTTAATCGGATTAGATGGGACAATATGAACGATTGTATCTATAAAGGATTCGTGTTGCTTAGTTTCTGCTGTGTCAACATAAGTGGAAATATCCGTTTGTTCAAGCTCACCCATATTTACGCCCGCGCCAGGCTGAATAATATTGGCAGATAATAAACCTACGCCTATTGCAACTAGTGTTACTACTATAAAGTAGGATAGTGACTTGGCACCTAATTTCCCTACTGATTTAATATCGCCCACGCCTGCAACTGCAACAATAAGGCTAGAAACGATAATTGGAACGACGATCATTTTAATCATACGTAGGAAGATATCACCTAATGGTTGTAGATAGCTTTGTGCCGTCTCACTTCCATAAAATATAGCACCTACGATAATTCCTAGAATTAAGCCAATGAATATTTGGCTTGCTAAACTCAGTTTGAATTTCTTCATTTAATTTCCTCACCTTCCATATAGTCTTTGATGTAAAAACATTTGTCTCGGTAAGGGAAACAAGATACTAATAAAAAGAGAAAAATTTTTCTGTATATTGAAAAACTTCTATCCTTACGCTTAAAAAAAAGACACCCTACGTGTCATTTTCCCTATTGGCGTGTTATTCACACATGTTCCCTCGAAGACGCTTACGGGGTTAGCTGTCGGGTTAGGAATCGGAAACACAATGGCCCTTTCATCTCTGAATTCACCCCTAGCGAATATAATCCGCAAAATTGGTTCCCCCGTTCTTTTTTATAAGATTAAGCGAGCTAACTTATATTAAAATATTATACTAAAAATATTAATCTGTAAATATATTTTCTTTCCCCACACTCCGAAAGTACAGAGGGGATTAAGAATATTGAGTGCTACGTGGGTTTACACTTATTGTTTAAATAGGTAATTAGTTTTAACAGTAAAAAAATTATGGCCATTTTTGATTTAACTGAAAATTATTTTTCCAAAAATCCTAGTAAAATGTATCTAACTTTTTCCCTTTTGGATAGTTTCTTAAAAGTTGCAGAGTGAACCTTGTCCAATTTGAGCGGGGTAATGAAGTAAGAGTGGTTCTTCACTACCTTTTTCGGTTCTAAAAGGATGACATCTCCCACTGCTGGACCTTTAAGCATCTCTTGCTTCCCTTTTGCTTGAGCCCCTTTTGTAAAGTATTGTCGGTTCAAATGCCCTTTATTGGTCATTTTATAGACATGCGGCTGCTTCCGTTCATGTATCGCTTCTGTTGGAACAGTCGGGACTCCCGTCTTCACATTCGTTATAACGGTAAGGTCGACCTTTGAACCGTCTAATAGCGCTTCCTTATTCTCTGCTTCCGTTACAATTTCCGCTTCGAATGTATAGCGATTTTCATCCTTTAGGGTTGGCTCCTCTTTGGGATAAGGATGTATACGGCTGATGGTTCCGCCCAACCTCTTTTTCAAATCAGGAGAACTAGCTTTTATCTCCATCCCTACCTCTGCCTTCTTTAACTCTTCTTCAGAGAAGGAACCTTCGATGGCCATTTCTGTCGAAGCAATTGAAATAATCGGATTCGTTAAATTTTTATTGATCTTCTTCACGACACCATCCGCTTCACTTGTCGTCTCCACGGCATTGGTTTGCATCTCAATTGAGCTTAATTGTGCTTCTAGCATGACCACTTTTTCCTTCAAGCTACTTTTTTCAAGTTCCTGCTTGTACATCTCCTGCTCAATATTACTTTTAATTAAGTCTGAGGAAGAAGTGGTGATGTCTATATTTAGGTTCTTTTCTACTGTCTCATCGATAACCGTTTTGTTTGAATCCAGGGCCAGACCACTTTGATAAGCTTTCAACTTATTTATGTACTCATCAATTCCGACGATTTCTCCTTCGGTTGCGGCCTTTTCCGCTTCCAAATTATCTTTTAGTGCATCCAGTTCGGTTGTAGTGTATTCAAACAGGGATGTTCCGGCCGTTACCTCGTCCCCTTCGTGAACCAGGAATTTCCGAAAATCATTGTTTTTAGCATCAAAATAAACATCATATTCTTCTGCCGGTTTAAAGATTCCCTTTGTTTGAAATGTTTCAGTTATGGTATCTTTCTTAACTTGTGTCCATCTTTCGGTAAAAACGGTCCGTTCCACTTTACTGTCTTTTTTTTCAATCAAGTAAATATTACCCGATATCAAGGCCAAAGATGCTACTGATAGGGCTGCTAATTTCCACTTTTTCATTTTTCTCACCGCCTTATACGAATACGCCAACTTGTAGATATGCTAAAAATGCTTTAGCAAACCACGAGGCAATATAAAATAGAATAATCATTGATAAGACAAAGGCCTTGCTTCGTTCCGTATATACCTTCAAATAATAATATTGTAAAGAAATGATTAAAATTTGAAAAATGGTGATTTCACTAAAAAAATGAATAAAGTAATCGCTTCGAATGAAGTACTGGCTGATGACTCCAAGTGAAAAGGGGTTGGCATCATGCCCAATATCCATCAAAACAAAAAGGGGAATTAACAAAACCTTCTCCAGTAAGTGCAGACTAAGCGTAATCATTTGAACAATCACGGTTTTTATGTATGGGATATCCAATACTACCCAAAAGAATAAAGAAGCTAAAAAGATATAAATAGAAGGATAAAACAATCCTGCAATCATATTTCCAATTACAATCAGTAATTTTCCCGTTTCAAATTCACTTACATCCATCTTCGTAATATTTTTAGAAAATGATTCTGAACCAATTCCAAAATATCCACTTACTGAAAAAACTAAGACACTAAGAAAATATAATCCTATTAATTTCCAGAAAAGTCGTGTGACCGCTTCCGCATTTTGCAATTGGTAACGGCTTCTTTGCGGTTCAAAAATACCCTTTAACAATCGGACCTGGTATATCATGTATGTTCCTCCTGCAAAAAATGAAATATCATTTTATATTTTATCTTATTTTGTAAACAAATGCAGAAATAAGGAGGAATAAATATAAATATATACTCTTAATGCGTCTGATTCTGTTATACTCCTGAGCTAGGAGACAAAAAAGCAAGATGATGTTTCAGAACTTCTATCTGTGTAGGCGTCTGATTATAAATCTCTCCATCCATATCGACTTCGAGAGGTAATTCGGTTTCCACCTTCAATTTTCTTGCCTGGACATACATGACACCTGACTCTGAGCTGACACTTTCAGTCAACGAACTCTTCATGGCTAAGATCTCCCTAAATACACTTAGGCTCGATTCTTTCACTATGACGATATCAAACAGCCCATCGTCTGGCTGGACCATTGAAAAAGGCATTGAATTCGTTCCGATAAAATTACCATTCAAGACTAAAATCATGACAGCTTTTCCTTCGACACACGTTTCATCATATTCGACTCTAAAAGGAAACGGTTCTTGATCGCCTATCGTTCTAATTGCACTTAAAAAATAACCAATCTTCCCGAATTTACTTTTTTCTTGTTCATCTATATTGTTTGACGTATCGGTAATCAGTCCAATACCCCAAAAATTCAAAAGGTAATGATCGTCCGCCTTCCCCACATCGATCATACGGACATTTCCGTTCACTATAGTTTCCGCCGCACGACGGATATTTTGAGGTATTTCCAAGGTTCTGGAGAAATCATTGCACGTCCCTCCAGGTAATATTCCCAAAAGCGGTCGATGTTCGAGTGGAGAAAGACCATTCACACATTCATGCACCGTTCCATCTCCTCCCAGAACGAATACTACGTCCATACCTTCTCCATATTCCGAACAAAACTTGTCAGCATCACCCTTTTCCTTGGTCTGAAGAATAAGAAATTCATCAATTTGGGGTGTCAGAATAGGGAGACATTCCTCTAATGCCTTTTCCACCTTACTATTTCCTGCACATTCGTTATAGATCAGCATTCCTTTTTTCCATCTCATATCCTGTTCCCCCCCGTTTAATGAATAGCTACGCTACGCTACGCTTCCCTTTACTTTTTCCTTTTTTCCTCCTTTTAAAACTCAATCATGAATAGTTGAAGCAATTAAATTATTAATATGAAGAAAGACGTATAAAAAATAAAAAAAAGAGGCGGCAGCACCTTCCAAAACGTCATGAGTGTATATGCAAATGATCTTTCATTAATATGATGAGCTTGGAACAAAGGGTACTTCTAGTCTCGTCCTTTTACAGATAAAGCAAAAAACCTTCCAAGATGACACCATTTGGTCTTTTTTTAAAAAGACCTCTCTAATCACCTCTAAAGCCTCTGTATCTTTACCAGTCCCATATCCTGCTCCATCCCCCGACTTCATCCTTAAGAGTTTATCTATCGTCAGGTCAATCTACGCTTTAGGGTCAAGTACATACGCTGAACAGTCAGGTCCAGGTAACTGGATTCAATAAAGGATCGTCGCCCTTCAGTAACCCCTCAATGATTGAATCTAACCAATTCAATAAGAAAATTGGCAACATACTTATGCTTATGGGGATTATGTTAACTGGGTTTATTTCCTCATAGTTAATGTTTACCTGGCAAGTTGCTAAAAAAAGGTGTTTTTCCATTCCTAATTGAATAGTTAGTATATGAATTATAAGGGGATATTAAAATGGAAAAAATACTTAGAAAAAGCGCTATATATAGTTTTTTATGGGAATAGGTATAGGAATTTTATTTGTAAGGTATGAACAAGTTACACGAGTGAGTTTTGATGTGACTGAAACATCCTATTTGTCTCCCATGGAATACATAATTATCTTGCTTAAATATGGTGTAATAACAGCTATACTTGGTTTGTTATTTGGATGGTATAGATATAATAAGCAAAAAAAAGCTGTTTAAGATGTTCATAAAACGGTACATTAGGTAATTCCGTTATTAACTTCACCAGGTACTGATACCGAAGAAAGGCGAGCAATCAACCCAATCAAAAAATTCATCAATAATGGGTTTTGCTTCCATTCATTACTGCTTTAAGCTTGAGCAGGGTTTTCTTAAGTAAATTTTAAGATACCATGTAAAAAGTGAGGCAGTTTGTCATGGAGGAAAGTGCTAAACAAACCCGAAAATTAATTTTTCTGGGTTCTTTGCTTTCTTTATTATAATTATTCTGCCTGCATTTTCTTTTTAAACATTGCAATTGCTACTACCGATATGATGATGGCATAACCAAGCACCCACCAGATATGAGGGGAAATATCACCGTATTCACCAGTAAGAGCAGCTTTTCCCATTTCGACTGATGAACAAATGGTAAAATAAATGCAACGTCTTTGAATAGGCCACTAATCAGGTTTAAGTCAATCCATGCGCCCGAAAGCCATGCAGATAAATTGGTCAGTAGTGCTCCACAAATACCTACAGCTGCTCTTTCACTTAACAGCGTTCCACATAATAGCCCAATCCCTATAAAAATAATTGATGTTGGAATGAGTAAAGCTAGTGCCACAATCATAGAAAGAGAGATGGCTAACCCCATAAACATCGCAACAATATAACAAAAAATTCCCTGTACAATCGACATCATTAGTAAAGGTAAAGAATAGCCCATAATAAAATCTGTTGATGTCATAGGTGTTGTGAAAAGCCTTGTTAAAAATGAGCTTGCTCGGTCTTTCGATAAAACTTGTGCGGCAAAGAGAGCCATAAAGGATAGACCAAATACCGCGATACCAGGAGTTAGTGAATCAACATTAAAAAGATCAACTGGAATGCTACGATTAATTGCGGATAACAGCAGTAATAACGCAACCGGGAAGCCGATTCCAAAAAAGAGTGATAGTGGGTCCCTTAAAATTTCCTTTGTCGTTCTGTTTGCAAATACGAGCATTCTCATTGGATATCACCTTCCGTTACAAAATACACAAATGCATCCTCAAAGCTCACTGTGTTAGCCTTTTCAATAAGCTCTTGAGCCGAACCAATTGCTTTAATTTGCCCGTCTTTCATAATGCAAATACGGTCAGACAATGCCTCTGCTTCCTCTAAATAATGCGTCGTTAATATAATGGTTGTTTTTTCCTTCAGTTTTTTTATTAAAGCCCAAAGTTCACGGCGTCCGATAATATCTAATCCAAGTGTCGGCTCATCTAAAAATAAAATCCGCGGCTCACTAATTAAAGCCATAGAGATGCTCAATTTGCGTTGCCAACCACCTGATAATGTTTTGCTGCGTTGCTTTTCAAAAGGCTGCAATGAAAACTGAGCAAGCATTTCATCAATTATTATCTTTGTTTTCTCTTTATTAAAGCCGTGTACTCCAGCCATTAACTCTAAATTTTCACGTACCGTTAGATTGGGTGCAATCGCCGTCTCTTGTGGGGATACCGCAATCGCAGTACGTACTTGCTCTGGCTCATTTATAATACTTTTCCCTAACAATGTTGCATCTCCGCTCGAAGGCTTTGTTAGACACGAAAGCATTTTAATCAATGTCGTTTTCCCTGCACCATTAACACCAAGAAGGCCAAATAATTCCGTTTCTTGAATTGATAAAGAGACGTGGTCAACAGCATTTTTAGTACCATATGTTTTCGTTAGGGAGTTGATTGTAATAGCGTTGTTCATTTATCTTCCTCCTGTTTAAAATTTAGGTTTACCATATTGAAAAAGCTACTCAACATTTGTTCAGGTACAATCGCAAGACCACGCTCTTCATCCCCCAAGATAATTAGCATATCTCCTGGATTTAATTGAAACAGTTCCCGTGCTTTTTTAGGTATAACAATTTGTCCTCGTTCACCTAGTGTGGCTGTACCAAAAAAATGCTTTCCTTTCGGTGGTACACCGAAGCCATTTTCTTGTTGTTTAAAACGAACAAGATTATCTAATGTAACATTGTAAAGCTTCGCGAGCTCCATACAATATTGGATATCGGGTGTAGAGTCCCCTTTTTCCCATTTAGCTATCACCTGTCGAGACACATTTAAACGTTCTGCTACTTCTTCTTGTGTAAGTTGATGCTGTATACGCAATGCTTTAATATTCATATTAATCATTTTTTTCATACCTCCAAATTATATTATCAACAAACTTACAGGCAATCGTCCACCTACATTTATTTACTTTATTGTTACGATTCGTAGCAAAAAAACATATACAAAATAAGGACCCGATGAGTGCGAATGTATGGCATTTTTTCCGAAGAAAGGCGAGCGATCAACCCAATCAAAAAATTCATCCTATAGTCAATTACCAAATGTTATTAGTCTTTCCACAAATAATATAGATGTTTTGCACACTCGTAAAATCATGCTTTATCGACTCTTCAGCTCCTTCATAATGGTTTGGATAATGTGCTCATCTACGCCATTGAAGAAAGTTATTTCAGCTTCAGCTGTTTTAATAACACAGCCTAGTACAGCAGTGTATTCAGAAGAATGAAACGAAGTAGTTTCAGTTGGAAAAGGATCGAGTTTTACTGGAACAATGGTTAATTTGTTTGTGGACATAAGGATGGCACCTCCTTTGATTGATACGTTTATCGTACCGAAGGTGCCTGGCGTTTTATATGCGTTATTTGATTACGGGCTTACGTTTAAGAGACCAAGGAATTGTTCCTTTTTTAGTACGTTTTTGGCTTCTTCTTCAGTAATACCGATAATGGGGATTATGGTAACCAACGCCATCGTATTGGTCGATCGTGTACTTAAAAACGAAGAAAACGGCCTCTCGACTCTCGAAGCTGGGTCAACCCGTCTTCGTCCGATCTTGATGACAGCCTTGTCCATGATTAGCGCATTGATTCCTCTCGCAATTGGCACAGAAGGAAGCGACCTTATTTCACAAGGAGTTGGCATTACCGTAATGGATGGACTAGTGAGCTTTACATTGCTTACCTTACTTATCGTTCCGGTCGTATACGAAGTAATCATGAAATTGGGTAAAAGGGAGAAGGCAGTGAAAACAAAAAAAGAAACGAGTTTCCCCGTTCCCTTAAGATTTATTGAACATTTAGTTTTTAGTAAAGGTTTGATCTATTGCGTTTTCCAGGTTCAATGATTTTTCTTTTAAGTAACGCTTCGTCACGTTTAAGTCCTTATGGCCTGCTAGCTTGGAAACAGTTTGTATATCAATACCATTATCCACTAGTCTCTGGCAAAATGTATGACGTAATTTATGTGGGTGTACATTGTATTTTTTTAAAATGTATTGTACCGACCTCGGCGTGATTCTTTGATTATAGCTTGAGATAAACAATGGGTCTGCTTTTTCCTTCAGTGAACAGAGATAGGTTCTCACATACTGCACTGCTAAATCTGTTAGCGGAACGGTTCTGTCAATTTCACCTTTTGCATTCCGGACAAGAATATAATTCCGATTGCCCTCCATGATAACATCACTTCCATTTAAATCACATAGCTCCGAAACACGAATGCCAGTATGTAACAAAAGATAAACAATGGCGACATTCCTAGGATTTCCTTCTGCCTCTATATCCTTCAAAAGAGCTTCTTGATCTTTGATGCTTAGTGACTCAGGTGCTTCATTTTTAGATTCCTTTACCTTACGCTCAACAGAAAGCATAATTTGTGGCTTCGCTAAAAATTTAAAGAAGACATTCAAAGCATTATAATGCTTTTCTATTGTCCCTGGACTTTTCTTGCAATTTTCTAAATAATCAAGATACAATTGAACATCCTCAGAATTAATTTCCCTTAGTACCTTTTGTGTCTGTTCACAAAACTGAGAAAGAACACCTGTATACGTTTTAATCGTATTAGCTGATTTCCCTTGGTCTTCCAACCATCCAGCAAATGAAGAAATCATTTCATCTTTAGCAGAGGTATCCATAGGCTATTCCCCCAATGACAGTTTCAGAACTAAGTTAAGTTTAACATATTTCCTTATAGAAACGAAGAATTCTGCCCCCTAATCTCCTAACGTCTGTGAGAAGCCCGGATGCGCATGCTAAAAAAGAATGATAGGAGATATCATCATATTGCTGCAATACTCTCATTTTTCAAATGTATCTTTCACGTCTTGGAAAATTAACACAAAAAAGGCCAGCCTAATGGCTGACCTTGAAATGGCTTGGCGGCGTCCTACTCTCACAGGGGGAAACCCCCAACTACCATCGGCGCTGAAGAGCTTAACTGCCGTGTTCGGAATGGGAACG
>NZ_JBIWDK010000019.1:0-17091 GCF_044761985.1 Peribacillus sp. NPDC097224
TTGTGATGTATCTCCAATCCTATCTTTTCTTTATACAAATAAAAGTACCCTATAGAGAGACTTTTTAAAGTGTCTACTCTATAGGGTACATTTTACTATGAGATCTTGTAGGCTTTTTTATAGCCACTCTTCAAACTGAAGAATCATTTCACCTACACCCAAACTAATACGATGTGAAGTATAGGACTAACATCCATTTCAAAGTAGTCACTACAAATTATTGGCATAAATAATTTACTCATGCTCAGTTTTTAAAAACTATCTCTTTTAGTTTTGGTGTTTTCTTGAAAAAGGTTGTATAATAGGTCAATTGTTGAATAAGTTTGAAAGGTTGTTTTTGTATGAGCTATTTTAAAACTTACATGTTGCTTATTGGAATCATGATTATTTGGGGTTTCAACGTTTCTGTTATAAAAATTTTAGTTGAACACATTCAACCTGTGACCATAACTTCTCTAAGAATTTTTACGGCTTCTTTGATAGTCTTTTTAATTTTGGGAATGCTTGGCCTCATTCGTCTTCCAAAAAAATCTGAACTTTTTTACATTTTTGGGGGAGCCCTTTTGAGCGTAGTCTTTCACCATTATTTTTTAGCAGAAGGGTTAACAAAAACTTCAGCTACGAATACTGGATTGATTTTGGGGATGGGGCCTTTATTGACAGCCATCTTTTCTATGGTGATTTTTCGCAATAAACTTACATTCATTCGAGTTCTTGGGTTTATTTGTGGGGCTCTTGGCGTGAGTGTTACCGTTTTGGCCGGAAGTGGAAGCATCCATTCTATTAATCTAGGAGATTTTGATATTTTACTCTCCATTCTTTCACAAGCGCTAAGTTTTATCCTGATTTATAAAGCTTCGAAAACGATGGACCCGCGGCTATTAACGGGTTACATGATGCTAATTGGATCATTTATTTTATTTGCCATAAGTCTTTGGAAGGAACCACATGGTTTAGCTTCAATCTCATCTGCTTCGTTTTCTATCTGGGTAGCTTTCTTTTTCTCAGCTATTTTTGCTACAGGAATAGGTCATATGACTTATAATTACATCATTGGAAAGGTTGGAGCCGCAGAATCCTCTATCTTCTTAAACTTCAACACCTTTTTTTCATTAGTCGGTGCGGCTTTTCTTTTGAACGAAGCAATCGTTCCAGCACATTTTTTTGGTCTTATCTTCATTGTTTCAGGAGTATTACTTGGATCGGGAGCAATAGAAATATGGTTGCTTCGTCGAAAAAATGAAGCTGTGTAGTTTCTAGCTACTATTCATAAAATTGATTGCTGTCTCATATTCGACCCTAAATTGGAGTGTACATCACTTGTTTTTCTGGTAAAAAAAGAAAAGATTATTCCACCTAGTCGTTCCGCAGCAATCTTTTAGAAAAGGTAAACGTACATAACTATTCCTTTATAATTACTCCTTTCAAACTGTCTGTACTAGTTTAATCTTTTTTTAATCCCTAAAAAATGAAATGAAACTTAATTATAACTAAGAAAAAGCCTACATGACTCTATGAGATCATGTAGGCTTTTTAGCTGCAAATATCATAAATTCTACAACCTTGTTCTATATAAAGTTCTGCTTCTCATGATTTCAAGTTTTCCTTCAGTAAAAACAGGGTACATATTACCTATAGCAACACAGAAATGAGGTGTAATATTGGATACAAAAAATGAAATTGTTACTCATATATTAGATAAAGATACCGAGTATTTTAGTAAGTTATACTCTAATCATGAAGAAATGCTAAAGAGTATTGCCTTAAAATTAACTGGATCTAAGATCTATTCAGAAAACTTAATTTCAGAAGTTTTTAAAGAGTTATGGGACTCTCCTCAATACTTTAAGGATTCTAACGACACGAAGATATCTACCTTTCTCATGAAAAGGATCGTTTATAATCATGTATATTATAAACGTTATCTTAAAAAAGATTAATAATCATACAAACCTTACTATTAAATCATCTCCTCTACTTCACCATATTCTCTTCCATCCAGGAATTAAAATTGATTCTATGTTAAAAAAGGAACTTGAACTTATAGTCATAAGAAATACAGAACTTTTTCCGTAATAAACTAGATGAATGAGATTTCGAAGATTTCCCAAGAATTAATTTTTCATCATCTATCTAGAAAACATAATTGTGTAATATAACATTTCACATAGAAATTAACCCATCATACACGACGTTTAATTTGCAGGCAAAAGGGTTCGGAAGTATTTAATTCCGAGCCCTTTTGAATTTTTATTAAAATCTGTCGTGATAATTTGTTTGTCATCATATATTCTTTTCTCTAACTCGACAAGCTACATGCCATTTTTAGATCTATAATCATAAGAAAGCACAATCCCACTACAGAATTGCGCCAATAATAGTAATAATTAGTAAAATATAAAGACTGCATTTGAAAATTTCCTCATAACCATTCCCTCTTTTTATAGGTCAGAGATCATTCCGCCATCTACTACGAATTGACTTCCAGTCGAATAGCTAGAATCATCGGATGCAAGGTACATAACTAAATTAGAAACTTCCTTTACTTCTGCTCTTCTTCTTAGGGGAATATCTTGTTCAAGTTGCTTTAGATATTCTTCAACATCTGGTTGGTCAGCCATAGGTGTTTTGATGATTCCAGGATGTACGGAATTCACACGGATATTATAGGGTCCAAGCTCTGCAGCAGCCCCTTTTGTCATACCCGTGACAGCATGTTTAGAAGCACTATAAGCAATGGCCGTTGGCGCACTTACTAAACCATCTACTGATGAAATGTTAACAATTGAACCTACGCCAGCTTTTTTCATAGAAGGAAGTACTTTTTGCATTCCCAAGAATACTCCCAGTTCATCTACTTTAAATGTTAATTCGAAGTCTTTTACGGTTAATTCTTCTAAAGTTTTGAAAATACCAATGCCTGCGTTGTTTACTAAAACATTGATTGGACCAAATGTTTCTTCTGTTTTTCCTACCACTTCTACCCAGTTCTCTTCACTAGCAACATCTAATTTAAGAGCGATTGTATTTTCTCCCAATTCATTGGCTAGTTTTTGTACACCTTCAAAGTTTAGGTCCGTAATTGCTACTTTTGCGCCTTCTTCCACGAATTTACGAACATGCATAGCACCCATACCTTGTGCTGCCCCTGTAATGATAGCTACTTTACCATCTAATTTACCCATGATATTCCTCCAATGTTAAATAAAATTCTCATTTACTTTCTTACAATTATTATTTGTCAACGGAATCTATTTATCCATTCGATTCTGGATATTCAAAACTACTCAACATCGTCCACGCAGAAGAATGTGGCTGTGACATTATTTTCTCTTTCTTTATTACAATTACTTTTTTCGAGAAGTCCATTGCATTCACTAACTGCATATTCTTAATATCTATGTTTGGTCGACTAAACAACATCTTTTCGGTAAGACTACACCCTAGTACCAATCTATGCTATAAAACAAAGAAATGGATAAAGTTCATCTATATTTTTATCTCATTAGATATAGACATGATATAATTAAAAATGATTGTAGAAAAGCAATATTATGATGGAATTTAGCTAACCTTATAGGTTATATTAGTTCTTGTGAATAAAAGAGGAGCTACAAAATACAATGAAAAAGCAATCACAGAGGACCTTATGGGCTCAAGTAGTTAAAACAGGAATTATCAAGTCAAATCTTATTCCAATGATCGCAGGATTAATGCTCGCTTTATATACGTATCAATACAGTTTTGTAGATAACGTTTGGAATGTAGTTTTTGCATTTTTAGGAACAGCAGCCGTTATAGCCGCAGCCGGTGCGTTCAATAACATTTATGATCGCGATATTGATGCCATTATGGCTCGTACAAAGGTTCGCCCTACAGTTACAGGTGCTATATCGATTAAAAAAGTTTTAGTAGCTGCCATTTTATTACTAGTGATCGGGTTAGTTTTATTATATTTAACCTCTCCATTAGCATCTTTACTTGGATTTTTAGGGGTATTTTTCTACGTTGTCCCTTATACAATGTGGACTAAACGCCATACTATTTGGAATACGGAAGTTGGGAGTATTTCTGGTGCCATGCCTCCTTTAATCGGTTGGGCATCAGTCGCTCCAGATATTTGGCATCCCGCTTGCTGGGCATTGTTTTTAATCATGGTGATTTGGCAAATGCCTCACTTTTATGCGATTGCCATCCGTAAGGAAAAAGATTATGCTGCAGCGAATATTCCAATGCTTCCCGTTGTCAAAAGTAGGAAACGGACATATATTCAAACCAACTTCTATTTGATTTTATTGGTGCTATCCAGCTTTTTATTTCTACCACTAAGCTTAGGTCTCACCTTAATTTCACTTATCTTAGGCCTAATTTGGTTAGGGCTCAGCTTATTCGGACAACGTAAAAACGAACTGAAGGTTTGGGCAAATAAAATGTTTGTATTTTCCTTAGTACACATGATGGTCATCTACTTTACGGTAATTATCTACGCTTCAATCGGGTTAATTTTAAACGCATTATAATGAACTTACTTAACCAGCATACTTCTATAAGCTCAAATACAGCCAATTAGGCAAAATAAAAAACGGGGCTGTCCCAAAAGTCTGGCAAATGACTTTTAGGACAACCCCGTTTATTTATAAAATTAATGCAAAAATCTGTTAGTGAATAATCTTTATTTTACCTTAAAGGCTCTTACTCACCTACCATACCGTCATTATCGTTATCACGCATATAGGGATATAACCAATGATCCCTCGTTATGGGCATACTGAAACCTGCTTCTTTTGCTTCTTTAATCGTAACTTGTCCATTTCCGTTAGTATCAACACTAGAAATATCACCGTTTTTATTTGAACTCGTTGAATTTTGATTTGATCTATCTGAATTAGAAGGTTTGCTGCCTGTTAAACCGAGTGATGCATTTACTTCATCAGGGTTTCCATTGTCAAATGAATCAACAATCTTGTTGCCCCTTAACGTATAGGTATATTGATAATGTGAAGGAATCTGCGTTTTCGAATTTGGATATGTAATAATCGCTTCAAAATTAGTGGCTCCACCTGCACTACGAATCGCATTCTCCATATAAGCTTGGTCACCGTGGCGGTTAAGTGTACTATCTTGTGGGGTAATATTATATGCATTCGATACCCCTCCGAGAGAATCAGCGATGATATGTCCTTCATCTAGAACATCACTTTCGACACCTGGAACTTTCGCCTCATCAGAATAGTATCTTCCAGACGATGTTACAGGTTCGTTACGGTCATCTTGTAAAGTGATTTCGTCAGCGATGACACGTACTAGTTGCCCGTATTCATTAGTAAATGCCCAATATTCACGGTCCCCATAGCCAATGTCAACAACGACGTTGGGTTCACGATATCCAGACAAATCACCACCATCAATTTCAATACGTTTGTATCCTGGGAACTTTTCATCGTTTGATTCGGTTGTTGTTTCTTCAACTATTGATCCGTCAAGATCCGTATTGATAGTCTCTTCCTTTATACTATTTTCATCAGTATTGACTGTGGTTACTTCTTGTGAATCTGTTTCTCCTTCTGTAATGGTTGCATTTTCTTCGTTCGTGCAACCAACCATAAACATAATCGTCAAAAGTAATGCTAAATAACTTGTTATCCTTTTCACTTTTAGGACTCCTTATAATAGTATAATAACTTTACTAACTTAATAACCTTAAAAACATTTAAGTGTATCTTATCACATATTGTTATTCTATTTTTCTTTTCCTCTGTACAATTCACACGATAACTCACGTACAAATTCACATACTCAGCTAAAATTATTTCCGTCAGTGTGATCTAGGATAAGTTTCCATGTAAAAAAATACATAGCAGAACCTAATGACAGGTGCTTCCATGTATTAGTACCTAAGCAATTTAATTTATATCATCATTATTTTTTCGTGGTAATCCCTATTTAGTGCCCAAACTCAGGCAACCCGTTGCTATCTTTTTGGCTTCACATATAAATAATTAATAACAGAAAAAAAGACTAAAACTTTTGGTATATCAAGGGTTCCGTGCTACCCATCAGATGACCTGTAAGGGAATTGAACCCCCAATTTCTTCCGTGCCAATTGTCCAATCATTCGCCTATCAAAAATCCTGAATCGATAAATGACTTGTCAACTGTTGACTAATCAACTATAATGAAAGCCGAATCAAATTCCAACAAAAAAGGGTGAAAAATATGATACAACAAAAAACAGCTTTAGAAAAATTAATGGATGAACGTAAATCGGTGCGTAAATACGAGCCTGGTGTTACTATTCCTCGTGAGCAAATTCAACATATTTTAGAACAAGCAACATCAGCTCCATCATCAAGTAACTTACAGCCTTGGCGCTTCCTTGTTATTGATGATCAAGAGCAAAAGAAAGAACTACGCATTGCTGGATTTAATCAGGAACAAATCGAAACATCATCAGCGATTATTGCGGTATTAGGCGATAATGAAATGTATAAAAACGCTAAACAAATTAATGATTTAAATGTTGAGCTAGGTTATATGCCACGTGATATTGCTGATATGATGATTGCCAATTCTGAATCTGCATATAGTAATTTTTCTGAAATTGAACGAACAAATATTGCACATTTAGATGTTGGTTTAATTTCTATGCAAGTAGTACTTTTAGCGAAGGACATGGGCTATGAAACAGTAATAATGGGCGGTTTTGATAAAGCAGCATTCGCTAAAAAATATGAGCTACCTGCCAATGAGTTACCGATGATTTTAATTGCTATCGGAAAGCCTGCTATGCCAGCACGTAATTCATCACGTTTACCGTTTGAACAAATTATTCGTTTTTCAAGCTAAGTGAATTAGAGGAAGTATTCACATGACGTGTTATTGATTCGTATCACTAAATCATTAATCATATCTTGATTCACGTAAGTTTGAAATTTGTTACACTTTATCCAAATGAACGGAAATGCTATCATATAGGGATCGCAAAGCGTCCAAAAGCTAAATGTAACAAAGAGCAGTTTTTGGCATACATCATTAGATACCTAAATTGCTTTTATAATAGGGCCGAATTCGAACACAAGTTTTAGTGAGCGCAAAACGACGAGCAACCAATGTGAGGAGGAATAGTATGGAAGTTTGTTTGGATGATAAGAAACAAATGATTATGATGTTGAAAAGGTTAGACCGTCACGTCACTCAAATTTTTGAAAAGAGAACAGAAGTTAGTTTGACTAGATATGAAATTTTAGTTTCTTTAGTTAAAAAGGATAGTGTTACACAAAAGGTACTGCAACAATCCTTAGCTATCGATCAATCGGCCATTACGCGCCATTTAAAGTTGCTTGAAGAACAACAATATGTCGAACGCAAACGTAATGAAAAAAACAATCGCGAAGTACTTGTAAAGATTTCAGATAAAGGACGAGCATTATTAGAAGGCTGTACAATGTTTAAAGATCAATTTATGAATGATCTCTATGATGATTTTTCAGATAGCGAATTAGAGCAACTCAAGCAATTTCTCACGCGCTTAAATTACAATATTGAGAAGCTTTGATTTTTGCTCTGCATTGTAAAAATCTATTGTATTAAAACAGACTAAGAATAGCAGCCAGTGCTTTTGCAAATACTTGTTTTTCATCTGAAGCAGACGTAAGGATTTTTTTTCTTCTGTAAATGCAGCCCTCAGTTGTTCATTTCCCTCTGCATAGCCTTGATATTTCGCAACTGATCCTGTTTAACTATAATTCATATCTACAAAAGAAAAGCTGTGCCGAAATCCACTCAAACCTGGATTTTGACACAGCTATTTTTCGCTTATTAAACTATTCCAGTACCGCGACAGCTTCGCAATGTGGTGAATTTACTCAACATTTCAATATTAAGCAATCCTTCCGCCAAAAAGGGTGCCCCCCTGTATTGAATCTTTTTATGCCAAATAAAAAGAAAGAAGTGAATCACGTACAATATCAAGACTTCCATACAGCAAAATTAGCGATGTTCCAATTTATTGAGGGTTGGTATAACAGAAAAAGGATTCATAGTAGTTTAGAGTACCAAACCCCACAAGCGATTGAAAATCAAATTAGGAATCCAGCTAAAAATTTAACTTTTGCGTGTCCAAAATACACAGCAGGCATTCTCTGAAAGTTTACGAATTAATAAATATAACAAAAGAAAAGCTCTTCTTAGGCAGGGAGATACCACTTCCATTAAATGTTGTTTCGTATTAATGTGATGTGTTAGGTAGTTTTTTATAGTAGATTTGATACCATCTGCCCTAGCAGCAAAATTGAGTTACCCAGAGAAACAAGTTCTAGTAATCGTTGGAGGTATGGTTTCTGTCCCTCGATATATAAACATTAGCGTAGCGAAAAACAGGCACCGACATTCAGCTGCCTCTATATATCAATCAAATTATGTTTAAAAACGAATTCAACCAGTTCACTTTTTTTAGTAAAGTTTAGTTTATTGAAGATTCTTGTTTTATGTGTGTCTACTGTTTTTATACTTATCAGTAGTTCACCTGCAATTTCAGTTAATGAATGTCCCTTAACAATCAGCTGTAGTACTTCTTTCTCGCGGGGGCTTATTGTAGAATACATCTTGTGAATCTTTTCTTCACTCTGCTTATTTTTTATCATTGACGTCATTTCCTTTGGCCGCAAGTATATATAGCCATCCATAACTGTATCAATAGCAGAATACAATTCTTCATCTACAGCTACTTTCGGGACGTAACCCGATGCACCTGCTTCCATAATTAACGATACATATTCCTCATCTTCGTACATTGTTAAGACAATCACTTTTGCATATTCATATCGTACCCTTATATTTTTTAGTACCTGTAGTCCGTCCATACCGGGCAAAGAAATATCGAGGATTAAAATATCCGGCACTAATTTATCATAAAGCTCAAGAGCTTTATGCCCATCATCAGCTACTCCCACAACTTGATAAGAAGTCCGTTTTTGCAATAAAAGTTTTAACCCTGATATAAGAATGGCATGATCATCAACTAGCATAATACTAATTTTCCTTTTGAAACTCTGTTTCAACTTTACCAACTTCTTTCTAATTTAATGGTAGAGAAACGGAAATTTCTGTCCCTCCCATCTTGTTCGTCCTGATACAAAATGTACCACCCTGCAACTCTGCTCTTTCCTTCATTCCATGTATACCAATCCTATTTTGTTGCTTAGCTTTTTCAAAATCTGCTTCATGAATTCCCTGACCATTATCATTTATTGTCAAATTGATCCATCGTTTATTAATATCCAAGCCAATCATAATTTCAGTAGTATTGGTATGTTTCACCACATTACTCATGCTTTCTTGAACAATTCGGTATAGAGCCAACGTAACATGTTCAGCTATTGTAACGTCATCATCAGGAACAAATAAATGAACTGGGATTTTGTATTTTCCCTCAAAATTTCTCGCATATTTTTTTATCGCTGAAACAAGCCCCATCTTATCAAGGATCGGTGGCCGTAATTCAACGGCTAGATCCCTTATCTGTTTTAAAATTCCTGCAGCTATATCTCTGCTTGTATAAAGTAACTCACGTTGTTCACCATCTTTCGCCTCATTAGCCATAATTCGCATGGTTACCATTAATGAGGTGAGAGCTTGACTTGTCTCATCATGAAGTTCACGTGAAATTCTTTTTCTCTCATCCTCTTGAACAGATAATAACTTCGATATCAACTTATCACGCAATAAATCCTTTTGTTGAAGTTCCTTAAGTAAATAGTCCACTTCATTATTAGAATTAATAAGATGATCAGTCATTTCATTAAAAGCTTGTGCCAGTTTTCCAATCTCATCGTTATTGGTTCCTTCTGCTCTTAAGGAAAAGTTACCTGCCGATATGCCTAAAGCTACATCTACTAAAGTATTGATTGGCTTAGTTATAATACGGGTAGCAAAATAAGCCATTCCCATGGCACCAATTGATACTAACAATGTGGCAATCAGTAATTTAACGATTCTAGAATATATATATTCCAACGATTTTTCCTCTGACATCCCTACTCGAACATACCCTACTTCTCCTTCTTCGATAGGAACAATGACATCGTGGATATTACCTTCGTTTGAGGATAAAGTTGTATACTCTTGTTGGGTAATCCCTCTGGGCGTATGTGCCTTTAATATTCCTTTTGGCAGAATCTCAGGATTCGGAAATGTATGGGCATAAAGCATGCGACGACTATCAAAAACTAAGATATAGCGAATTTCTTCATCTACCTTTTTTGTTTCTTTAATAAGATTATCCACCGCATATTGATCGTCAAATAGAATGTAGTCTGAGCTTGTTTCTGCAACATTTTTTGCAATATTGACACCACGTTTCGCGAGATCCTCCGTCATCATATTTGTAAGTGAATCCCATATGATCCATCCAAAAATGCTAGCTAGAAAAAGTGAGGAGAACATGATAGCCCCAAGTATCTTTTGGTTTATTTTCAAGTTATTTATCCATTTCATAAAGAACCTCATAATATTCCGAGTCGAATGGGATAAAGCGATCAATATATAAACCTTGAAGTGCTAGCTTCATAGAATCCTGTTCGTGCATAGTAAGAAAACTCGCTTTAATCATTTCCTTTTCTTCCTTAGCTAAATTACTTCTGATAACCACAGGTCCAGTACCTAACGGCATCGATTTTTCAATGATTTTTAATGTTTCGACTTCTTTAGGGTTTTCACGTCTCATCGTTTCAAAAACTAGGGAATTGACAGCTGCAACATCTACAGTATTATTTAAAACGGCACTAAGGGATCGTTCATGGCTATATGTGTATACATGTCTCCCAAAAAAGCTTTCGATGTCTTCCCCCAAATTTTCCAATTCTTCTTCCACAAAAAGATATCCAGAATAACTTGAAGGATCATAAAATGCAATATCTTTGCCTTCCAGATCATCAATTTTCGAGAAACCGCTTTCAACACTTGCAACAATGTAACCATAATAGTAAGGGCTCCCAAATCTTTCTTGCGTAGCAATTCCTTCAAATCCTCCGTTTTCTCTATACGTGATATAAGCTCCTGTTGGAAGTAGAGCTATATCAGCTCCCCCATTGATCATTAGGTTGCTGATTTCATTATAACTTCTGCGTTGAATTAAAATGGCTGGTCGCTTAAGTTTCTTACCGATAAAATTTGCGATTTTACGATAGTATATAATCGTATCCGTTGGAGAAAGCACACTCGAAATGGCTAACCGGATCGGATCTTGTTTATCCTCTTTACTATCTGTAGGTTGCTTTTCATATTCTGAAAAATCAATTTTATAGGTTGATAGATTTGACCCACAACCTATTAATAAGATGATTATTAATAAAACCGGAATAACCTTGAATAATTTTCCCATAGTATCCCTTTCTAGGTCGAATTCCTCAACAACAATTCGTAAAATTAGAGTTTTATTCCTAAATTAGTATTTACTATTATATCACAATCATAGTTTCACCTTGTCACAATTTTAATAGTATTAGTCGCACAGTGTAGGATATTTTCTGACAGGTAATAGGAAATCTGCTGATAGTTTAAAGGGTTAAAAAGTAAGATAATATTATTATGTAAAACACTTGTGTTACCTACCTTTTTTTAAGCACTTCCATTATAACAGGAGGGATGCCATTAGAAGATATTTCAAGCAGCTTAATAAAATATGCTAATAGAATCAAGACTTTAGAACTTATAATATACTGTATTGGAGTGGTTTCAGTAATGGAATTAGTTAACCAAAAGCAAAATACCGAGAAATTTGCACGTTATCTCTATCGGCGGAAAATAATTTTTCTAATTGCATTTCTAGGGTATGTATGTGCTTATCTTGTGCGGAATAATTTTAAGTTAATGTCAAATAGTATCATGACTACAAATGGATGGGATAAAACAGATATTGCTTTGTTACTTTCTTGTTTAACGATTTCTTATGGATTAGCTAAGTTTTATATGGGAGCATTAGGAGACCGTGTTAGTATAAGAAAACTTTTCTCGGTCTGTTTGGGAGCAAGTGCCTTAATCGCCATTCTCATTGGCTTTTTCAACACATCGATTGCAGTATTAGCCATTCTCCTAATATTGAGTGGAGTTGTACAAGGTGCTTTAGCTCCTGCCTCTCAAATGATGCTTGCTAATTATTACTCGAATAAATCTCGTGGAGCAGCCATTGCGGGTTGGAATATCTCACAAAATGTGGGATCAGCTTTACTTCCTTTGATCATTGTGGCCCTAACCAGTATGGGACTAGTCGTTCCTGAAACAGGAAATATTTTCATGGCTTTTTTAGTTCCAGGAGTTTTGGTACTGATTTTTGCATATTTATGTTGGCGTTATGGCGGAGATAGCCCTGAATCTGAAGGCCTCGATTCCTTAAGAACCATGTATGGGGATGCCGGGGAATCTAATGTGGCAACTGAAGAAGAAAAAGTTGGACTGAGCTATTGGCAATTAATTTGGAAATATGTTTTTACCAATCCACTAATATTACTAGTATCTGCTGTCAACGTGGCCTTATATTTTCTCCGTTTTGGAATTGCAGATTGGATGCCAATTTATCTTAGCGAAGTGGGGAACTTATCGAATACAAGAGCACAATTGGCTGTTTCAGTTCTTGAATGGATTGCGATCCCGGGATCACTTGTGTTCGCATGGTTAGCTGTTAAATATCCGAACAAAATGGCTAAAATTGGATCAATTGGCTTGTTTGCCATGGTGGCGTTTGTCTTTTTCTACGAGAGGTTAGTTAGCGGTGGTGTTACAAATTACGCATTATTCTTAGTAGTTTGTGGAATTTTAGGAGCCTTAATTTATGGACCACAATTAATTGTTAACATTCTAACAATTGACTTTGTTCCTTTGAATGTAGCTGGGACGGCAATTGGTTTTGTGGGTGTTACGGCGTATTTAATTGGAAACATGGGTTCCAATTGGTTAATGCCAATCCTAGCTGATCAATTTGGTTGGTTTTGGTCTTATATCGTTGTAGCCTTCTTATCAGCATTCGCAGCGGTAGGCTATCTAGTGTTGTCAAAAGCCGAACAGAAAGTAAAAGTTGTTTAAATATCTATAGGGTTCTATTATTTATGGTGTTGATGAATCAAAATTCATCAACACCCTTTTTGTTGTTTAGGAAATTTGAAAATAATCGATTTGTGAATAACTGTTCTGTATAAAGTTCGTAGTTGAATTGAAAGGTATGAGTTGGATGATCAAAAGGAATAGTGGGGTCATTAAACGAATACTTAAAGAACATTTCGATGGTTACAGACTTAGGCTATGCAAAATGCCTTGGCTGTGAATATAATTCCGAATCCTTATTTTGTAAAATCCTTACTGTCATAAGTGTGGAAAGCAGTACACTGATGATTGGTCAGAAAAAAACAAGAATTATTATACGAAGTTCCTCATCATCACATCGTATTTAAAACTAAATATTCTTTAGTTTACTAAAGGATACAAATTGTGAACAAAGCAAGTATCTTGCAAAAGTATCTATCATCATAATCAAAAAAAAAGCTCCAAACCCTTGAAACACAAGGATTTGGAGCTTCAATAAGGTGATGAATCCGACTGGATTCGAACTAGCGACCTCTACCCTGTCAAGGTCTGAGGAAGTCACTTTCATATGTATCATAGGGTATAAACAGCATTTTAACCCAATGACCACTTCACGTTCAATTTTAATTATTTTCATTATAATATGGTTGTCTTTTCCTGTAAAGTAGTCAATAATAACTTAAATTTTTTCTATATGAATAAAACAAGCTGAATTTTGAAAACAAAAAGGTACAAATGTATAATTTTTTCAAAAAATTTGTATTAAGCCTGTAACATGATATATGTTATAGATCAGGGTGTGGCTAATTTCTCTCCTTAGCTAAAATCTAAATTTATATTTTTTCTAATAATATTAAGGTGTGGCTTTATGCCCACCTTTTTTATTTACCGTCAATACAATTTTATTTCATAACTAGAGAAGGTGTACATCTTGGAAAGTAATAAGCGTGTTGCATACGGTCAGATAAACTATTTTGATTATCGTTATGTGCGTCAATTACGTTTACTTAGAAACTTAACCCTTAAAGATTTTGAAAAGTATTTTGGCTGTGATAGAACTATTATTTCTCGAATTGAAAACGGACATATAGTCTATACCTCGACTTATGCCGAATACTTTAAAAATGCATGTAAATCGCTACGTTTGACAAATTCCGAACTACTAGTGATAAGAGGAATATTAGAACAACAAGACAAACTTATTCCATGCTTCTGTCGCAGTCATGTTCTCATAGTATTTAAAAGTACCATAACCTGCTATCTTTCTGTAAGGTGCTTTTAATAAGAACAATAGGTGGATCTCCGTCTTTTAGCTTTCGTACATTCCACGGAGTAGGTGTCCAGAATTTCACTACTTGTGGAGTATTTTGTGACTTTAATAAGTTAAACCAATTTTCATCCATTGGTGCTATAGCAAGCATAAACATCCCCCTTTATTTTAATTCTCTTTAATCTCTTTTGTTTCATTTTTCACATTCACTAGATTATAATGTATTTCACTAATCGAATTTTCCTATCCTTAACAACGAAGAATTTATTTTATAAGGTAAAAATGTGATCACAATTTCAAAAGAAGGGAACGCATTTAAAGCATTTTTATACTTTTCTTTTATTTTTTCTACAATGAGGGCAACCACCTTTCCCCTTCCTTTGCCTATTATTGATTACTGCTTCCCACTCATGTCCTTGTTCGCATTGCCACCAAACCTTCTTATTAGAACCGGTTGTGACATCTTTTGGTGTTAGATTGCCATTTTTATTTTGGTTCCACTGTTTAGCTAATTCCGGTGATTTATTTGCTAAACAATTTTCCAAACTAGCTTTTCTTCCACTACAGTATGGACATCAATTACCTTTGTTCCTACTATATATTCTCGCTTCCCATTCATGCCCTTTTTTACATATCCACCACACTTTTTTACTGGAATTCGGGAATACATCAAATGGTGTTAATCCGACATTTCTTTCAAGTTCCATTCTCTAACAAAGTCTAATCCAGACTCTGCTAAACTTATCTCCTTAGAAACCTTTTGGTTTGAACAATAAGGACAACCATGCCCTCTTGTTCTTACCTTAACGGCAGTTTCCCACTCATGTTCCTTATCACATTTCCACCAAACTTTCTTATCAGAAGAAGGTAATACATCATATGGAGTTAAATCCTCATTTTTTTGGTTGTTCCATTCCAATATAAGATCAGGTCTAAAACTAGCAAGACTCTTTTCTGGAGATACCTTCTGTCCGGCACAGAAAGGGCAACCTTTTTTGTGTAAAGTTCTTGAAGAAATATCAGTTTCCCACTCATGACCTCTAATACACTTCCACCACACTCGTTTACCTGATCCTCTAGATACATGTTCGGGTTTTAAATTACCATTTTTTTCGGATGCCATTCTTTAGCTATTTTAGGAAAAACGTTTAACAAACTATTCTGTTTTTCTTGGTATTCAATAATATTATATATTTCTGCCCTATCATGACTTAAATTAGGATAAAAATCCTTTGTTTTTTTATCGTCTAAATGGGTTAATAACATTTTTAATGCATTCTCTAAACTAGCCTCACTTCTGTCTTCATGGGTAAAATATGTTATACGACTGTCATCTTGAGGTAAAACAAGCCTTCCTTTTCCCTGAATCCTGATGAGGTTTATACCTGAATTTATCAAAATATTATTTTTTAGTTCATCTTTCTCTCCTTTTTCCATATGATAATATGCCCCATCATATTCAATTCCAGTTTTTATATCTTCAATAAAAATATCTATCTCTATATTTTTTTCATTTATTTTAATTATCTTCCTATGTACAATGTTTGAATAGAATTTTTTTAAATAATATAAATGGATATTTCAGGAAACGAAGTACCCCATTCTTTTACACAAATAGGACATCCCTTTGAATTGGATTGACCATTTATCTTTTTCCTCCACTCATGTCCCTTCTCACAATTCCACCATACTTTAATATCTGAACCACTCGTTACTTGATATGGGATTATATTTTCATTTCTTTTAAAATTCCATAATTTTAAAAGATTCGGATTCTTAGTTGCAAGACAATTTTCTAAGTTGACTTTTCTACCTGAACAATACGGACAACCAACACCTAAAACTCTACTATTAACACTTGAACTCCACTCCATGACCTTTTTTACATTTCCAACAGACTTTTTTTTCGGAACCACTTGTAACATCATATGGAGTTAAATCCTCATTCTTTGTAGGATGCCATTCAGATGCTATTTTAGGATTTACAAATGCTAAGTTTGTCTCCCTTGTTGCATAACGACCGCTACAAAACGGGCAGCCCATTACTTTCTCATGTTTAAACCAAGTATGAACTTCTCTTTCAAATTCATGATTTTCATCACATATCCACCATACCCTTTTACCTGCCCCATAAGTAACATCATATGGGGTTAGTTTTTTATTTTTGACTGGATGCCAAAACCTCGCAACTTCGGGATGTGTGGTAGCCAAACAATTCTCTAAACAAACTTTTCTACCTGAACAATATGGACAATCCTACTTTCATAGTAGTACGAGAATTGATTGTTGTTTCCCATTCATGTCCCTTCTCACATTTCCACCATATCTTTTTAGATGAACCATAAGTAACATCATTAGGTGTAACGTTATCATTTTTTTCCGGGTGCCATTCTTCTGCTAATGCAGGATGAGTAACTGACAAAGGATATTGGGTTTTCTTCATTTTAATTCCCCTAAAATTATAACTGGCACTTACTTAGTACTAGTATTTTTTATTTGTTTAAGGACTATTTGTTTGCTGAATCTGCATTATAATCCCTGTTTCATTAGGTAAATTATACCTCTTTAAGAGTGCTAGTTAATATAAAGAAAGGCAACGGTGAAGGAAAAAATATTTTACTACATTAAAAATGCCTTAATTTCATGAAAAAGGGGGCTGTCCCAAAAGTCAGGAAAATGACTTTTAGGGCAACCCTTTTTTTATGAAATTTATGCACAAAAAAATCGCCCTTTTTAGTAAAATGAAG
>NZ_JBIWDK010000020.1:0-13032 GCF_044761985.1 Peribacillus sp. NPDC097224
CGCCGATGGTAGTTGGGGGTTTCCCCCTGTGAGAGTAGGACGCCGCCAAGCCATTTCAAAGGTCAGCCATTAGGCTTGGCCTTTTTTTGTGTGCAAAAAAGGGGTGTATGCCCCTAGTGACTTATGATCTTTCAGGGATTTCACCGACCAAGACTTCCAGGTTTAAGCCATTCGAAGACTAACAAAGGTATCTTGGCTTGGCTTATTTTAAGGAACTGCACAATAGAGGGGTAATCATCATTCGGCATCGTTTTCAGGAGTTCTGCCCACCATTCTGTTTCATAACGAGCTATTATACTAAGGTTGTATGAGATTAAATAATGAATCAGGAGTTCAGGTAGTGAAAAAGCCGGTGAATTCTTATTGAGTGATAGCATAAAAAGTTCAGCCTCCATATTGAATCGCATAGGAGAGGGCCCATTCATGCCGAGTGGCCCATCTACTTTTAATGATAGCTTCCCCTTCATCTCTTTCAAGTCAGTTACTTCTTTCGTTTTACCCTTCATGAATTCGAAGAAACGGTCGGTCGTCATTTGGTAGCTATCGAGTATAGAAGAAGGTAGTTCAAAACTATCATGGATATAAACGGGCGTGATGAAATTTGTTTTGGAATGGGTCCACGCAATCGATTGCAATTCAGGAATTTCTGCCAATAAGGATTCCATCGAAAACTTCTCCCCTTCCAAATGTTTAATATGGAATAAGTTTTCGGCAACCGAAGTGAAAAGTCCATTCTTCTGTGTTTTTACTTCATCCTTTAAAAAATCATATTGCTGTTTTTTTCTTTTCCTTGTCGTGACTCCATGGGCAAGTAAAGAGGTAGACTCCGGATAGTTAGGATTAACGGTAAGGAGGCAGGCTTTTAATAAATGGGTAAACCCATAAAAGGATAATATTGGTTGTATGCAAAGAGGTGCTTTGGCTGATTGGTTATAGTAGATTTTAGAGTGCTCAATATAGTAAATGAATGGGTAACAGTTTTCATAACTTTTTTTTTCGGCATCTTCTATTTTTCCTTGGGTATAACGTTTTTGTAAAAAAAGTTGAGAAGAAGTAGCCGAAAAAAAGGGGGTGAATTTATCGAAATTATCATTGTTTTCAGGCATAATGAGTACTCCTTTTAATTAATAGAATAATCAAACATTTCATTCTTATCTTGACAGTAGTATAACCAATTGATAACCTACAAATAATATTTTTAAGTAGGAGGGGAAAAAAATGTGGGAAAATAAATTTGCAAAAGAGGGTTTAACTTTTGATGATGTCCTATTAATACCGGCAAAATCAGAGGTTTTACCGAAAGATGTTAATCTTCAGGTCAATCTAGCAGAAAATTTAAGGCTTAACCTTCCTATCATCAGTGCAGGAATGGATACCGTAACAGAAGCTGAAATGGCAATTGCGATGGCCCGTCAAGGTGGATTAGGTATCATTCATAAAAATATGTCGATTGAGGCTCAAGCTGAACTGGTTGATAAAGTAAAACGGTCAGAAAGTGGTGTCATTACGGATCCATTTTTCTTGACGCCCGATCATCAAGTGTTTGACGCAGAGCATTTAATGGGTAAATACCGGATCTCAGGTGTTCCTGTCGTTAATAATGAAGAGGAACAAAAGCTCGTTGGTATCATTACAAACCGTGACTTGCGATTTATTTCCGATTTCTCCTTGAAAATTTCCAGTGTAATGACTGTGGAGAATCTTGTGACGGCCCCGGTTGGAACAAACTTGGAACAAGCTGAAAAGATTCTTCAAAAGTATAAAATTGAAAAACTACCTCTTGTAAATGATCAAGGCGTATTAAAGGGCCTTATTACAATTAAAGATATTGAAAAAGTCATCGAGTTTCCTAATTCCGCTAAAGATAAGCAAGGTAGACTACTTGCAGGTGCAGCGGTGGGAGTAACCAAAGACACAATGAAACGTGTAGAAATGCTAGTGAAGTCTCAAGTAGATGCTATTGTACTAGATACGGCACATGGTCACTCTGCTGGGGTCCTTAACGTAGTAAAAGATATCCGTGAGGCTTATCCTAATTTAACAATCATCGCAGGAAACGTTGCAACTGCCGAAGGAACGAAAGCTTTAATCGAGGCAGGAGCCGATGTTGTTAAAGTGGGGATCGGACCAGGTTCAATTTGTACTACTCGGGTGGTTGCCGGTGTGGGTGTCCCACAAATCACCGCTGTTTACGATTGTGCTACAGAAGCAAGAAAGCACGGTAAAACGATTATCGCAGATGGAGGAATTAAATACTCGGGCGATATCGTCAAGGCACTTGCTGCAGGTGGTCATGCCGTTATGCTAGGTAGCATGTTAGCCGGAACAACTGAGAGCCCTGGAGAAACGGAAATTTTCCAAGGACGCCGTTTCAAAGTATATCGGGGAATGGGTTCCGTTGCTGCTATGGAAAAGGGTTCTAAAGATCGGTATTTCCAAGAAGATAATAAGAAATTCGTGCCAGAAGGAATTGAAGGCAGACTTCCTTATAAAGGGCCACTATCAGAAACCATCTATCAGTTAATTGGTGGAATCCGGTCCGGTATGGGTTATTGCGGAACTGGTTCATTAGAAGAGTTGAGAGATAATGCTCAGTTTGTTAAGATGACGGGTGCTGGATTAAGAGAAAGTCATCCACATGATGTACAAATTACCAAAGAAGCTCCCAATTACTCTATGTAATCAAATTAACATATGATTGTCATAAAAATTTATTGTAAAAATAGACAGGGTCTTCGATTACTCTGTCTATTTTTTTTATTTTTTCTGTGATAAACTAGACAAAGTGTCAAGGGGATTACATAGAATTCTTTGTATTCTATAGAGATAAGCTTAATAGTTGGAGGTATTGGAAATTGAAAAAAATCAGCAAGATTACTCTCGTTTTCACTTTTGTCTTTGTTCTTGTTATGTCACAATTTGCCTATCAACCACAGAAGGCTCAAGCTGAAACTGATTTAGGCTTAAAGGCAGAGGCTGCCATCATCATTGATGGAGTAACAGGGCAAATCGTCTACGAAAAAAATGCCGATAAAGTTTTAGGCATTGCTTCTATGTCAAAAATGATGACAGAGTATATCATCATGGAAGCGATTAAAAATGGGAAAATCACTTGGGATCAAAAGGTTAAAATAAATAAGTATGTTCACGATCTTTCAAAGGCACCGAACTTGTCGAATATTGGCTTAACTGAAGGAGAAGATTATACAGTTAAGGAACTATACCAAGCTATGGCTGTCTATTCAGGAAATGCTGCAACAGTAGCTCTTGCGCAGCTAATTTCTGGCAGTGAAAAGAATTTCGTGAAATTGATGAATGAAAAAGCTGGTAAATTAGGACTGAAGCATTATAAATTTGTTAACGCGAGTGGTTTAAATAACTCGGATCTTTTAGGGGAATACCCTACTGGTAAGGCTGATGAAGAGAATGTCATGACAGCTAAAGATACGGCACTTCTTGCTTATCGTCTAATTAACGACTATCCGGAAGTATTAGATTATGCCAGTATTTCTAAGCTGAAGTTCCGAGATGGAAAAGAGTATTCTAATTTCAACTGGATGTTACCTGGTCTAATTTTTGAATATGAGGGTGTAGATGGACTTAAAACAGGTTCTACAGACTACGCTGGTTACGCTCATACGGGCACAGTCATCCGAGATGGGCAGCGTTATATAACGGTAGTGATGAAATCCACTACTAAAAACGAACGTTTTGCCGATAGCACTAAGCTGATGAATTATGCATACAGTACATTTAAAAAAGAAAAAGTCCTTCCTGCTAATTACGAAGTAAAAGGTAGCAAAAGCCTGGCTGTCGTGAAAGGGAAGGAAGACAGCATTAAAGTTCAATCTAAGAAAGCGATTGAAATGCTAGTCGAAAACGGCGAAAAAGATCAATATAATACTAAAGTTGTAGTTGATAAAAGCAAGTTGAATAAAGATGGTAAGTTAACAGCCCCAATCAAAAAAGGGGAGAAGCTGGGTTATATCGCTGTAACTCCTAAGCAGGGTGAAGATTATGGATTTATTAATAGTGATACAGCGAAAGTCGATTTAGTGGCTGCTGAAACTGTTGATAAAGCTAACTGGTTCGTATTATCAATGCGCGCAATCGGTGGATTCTTCGGTGATGTATGGAGCAGTGTAGCCTCTACGGTTAAAGGCTGGTTTTAATTTTCGTGTATAAAATGGTTGCGTAATGTGTAAAATTATAGTACATTATGGAAAACAATTTGATTTCGAGAAAACCATGACAGGAAAAAGTAATAAGTGCTTCTTTCTTAAGAGAGCCGGTGGCTGGTGCAAATCGGTGTGAGAGTCTTATGAATCCCTCCTGGAGTAAAGTATGGAACGCCTTTACTAGGCTAGTAATTACTTTCGGCTATAAGCCGTTATCGTGATAAGTGGAAGGTGTTTTTTCGTACACCTTTAACTAGGGTGGCAACGCGGGTTAACTCTCGTCCCTTCTTCAGGGGACGGGAGTTTTTTGCGTTCTCGAGTAAAATCATCAGTAAATAAGGAGGAAATGTAATGTTGGACTTGAAATACGTAAGAAATAACTTTGAAGAGTTAAAGAATGTTTTGCAATTCAGGGGAGAAGATTTGACCGATTTGGGTAAATTCGAGGAACTGGACGTTAAACGCCGGTCTTTAATTGCGGATACAGAAAAGTTAAAAAGTAAACGAAATGAAGTATCTCAACAGGTAGCCGTTTTAAAACGGGAGAAGAAAGATGCAGACCAACTGATTACGGAGATGCGTCAGGTTGGCGATCAAATAAAGGGGTATGACGAAGAACTACGTGAAGTAGAAGCGCAATTAGAGAAGTTGCTCCTTTCTATACCGAATATTCCACATGAAAGTGTTCCTGTAGGTGAAACGGAAGATGATAACGTGGAAATTCGCAAATGGGGTGAATTGCCGGAATTCACATTCGAACCTAAGCCCCATTGGGATGTGGCTGGTGATCTAGGTATACTGGACTTCGAAAGAGCTGCGAAAGTGACGGGTAGCCGTTTTGTCTTTTATAGAGGTCTTGGTGCCCGTTTGGAACGTGCATTGATTAGCTTTATGCTGGATTTACATGTCGAAGAACATGGATATGAGGAAATGCTTCCTCCTTATATGGTCAATCGTGCAAGCATGACAGGTACAGGACAGCTGCCTAAGTTCGAGGAAGACGCATTCAGAATTGAAAGCGAGGATTATTTCTTGATTCCTACTGCGGAAGTACCGGTTACCAACTTCCATCGTGATGAAATCTTGAGTGCCGATGATCTGCCAATCAGCTATGCGGCATATAGTGCATCTTTCCGTTCAGAAGCAGGTTCTGCAGGCCGGGATACACGCGGGTTAATTCGCCAGCATCAATTCAACAAAGTGGAATTAGTTAAATTCGTGAAGCCGGAAGATTCATACGCAGAATTAGAAAAGCTTACAGGTCATGCCGAGAAAGTTCTTCAATTACTTGGATTGCCTTACCGAGTGCTGAGTATGTGTACGGGTGACCTTGGATTTACTGCCGCTAAAAAATATGACCTTGAAGTATGGATTCCAAGCTATGGAACCTATCGGGAAATCTCATCATGCAGTAACTTTGAGGCATTCCAGGCTAGACGGGCCAATATCCGTTTCCGTCGTGAGGCGAAAGGCAAACCGGAACACGTTCATACATTGAATGGATCAGGTCTTGCCATTGGACGGACAGTAGCCGCTCTTTTGGAAAACTATCAACAGGAAGACGGCACGGTCATCATCCCTGAAGTATTACGCCCGTATATGCGTGGTGCGGAAGTCATCAAGCCAAAATAATGTTTAAAATCATAATGTGGACCAGACCCCGAAAAGGGTAATCTGGTCCACTAATAATTATTTTAAAAAAGTGTTCTAAGAGTGCTTGACTTCTTTTGTGAATCGGTGTAATATAATAAATGTTGATACGGAGGTATACCCAAGTTCGGCTGAAGGGATCGGTCTTGAAAACCGACAGGGGAGTCAAATCCCGCGGGGGTTCGAATCCCTCTACCTCCTCCATAACTTATTAATAACCACAGCGCATAAATTGGATATCGTTGTCCCGTTACAGAAATGTAACGGGATTTTTGTTTTCTGATATAACAAAAAAACCATTGGCACCAATGCCAATGGTTTTTATTTATTTATTACGTAGTAAACGGGTTTGTTCCATGTATTCAGCAATCCGTTTTATAAGAGGTTCGATGCTAGCTTCATCATGCATAAGATCATATTCATTAATGTTTAAACGAAGGACCGGACAGGCATTGAATTGATTGATCCATTCCTCGTAACGATTGTGCATTTCCTGCCAATATTCAATCGGTGTATGCTGTTCCATCGGACGTCCACGTACTTGGATTCGATTAAGGATATCATCGATTGAACCCTCAAGATAGATGACCAAATCGGGGTGGGGGAAGTAAGGTGTCAGCACCATGGCGTTGAACAGGCTGGTATACGTTTCGTAGTCCACTTCATTCATAGTGCCTTTTTCATAGTGCATTTTCGCAAAAATCCCCGTATCTTCATAAATGGATCGGTCCTGAATGAAGCCACCGCCATACTCGAAAATCTTTTTCTGCTCTTTAAAACGTTCAGCGAGGAAATAGATTTGCAGGTGGAAACTCCAACGATCAAAATCATCATAGAATTTATCAAGATAAGGGTTGGCATCCACCTTTTCAAAGGATGTCCTGAATTGCAGGGCATCCGCCAAGGCATTCGTCATCGTCGATTTACCTACGCCAACCGTACCGGCTATTGTAATGACAGCATTGTTCGGGATATTATACTTTTTACGCAAGTTCATGTGGTACTACTCCTTTTTGCAGGGCATTCTCTATTTGGTTAATCATCATATTTAGATCGTTCTTGTTCCCGACGAAGTCTAAATCATCCCCATTAAATGTGAGGACGGGTATGTCTGGGTGCTGTTGTTCGAACGTTTCCATGAATATTTGATAATCTGAGGATAGCTGTTGTAGGTAACTAGGACTGATATTTTTTTCGAATTCACGCCCTCTTTTGCTAATTCGAGTTAAGAGTGTGTCTAAACTAGCATTCAAATAAATGACCATATTTGGCTTCGGCATGTCTCGAGTTAAAATGTTAAATATTTCAATGTATTTATTGTACTGTTCGTCCTTTAACGTTCGTTCTGCAAAAATCAAATTCTTGAATATATGATAATCAGCCACCACGGCTTGTTCATTGGTGAGAAACTTGGTTTCGATATCTTCTAATTGCTTATAACGGTTACATAGAAAAAACATCTCTGTTTGAAAGCTCCACTCATCGATATTATCGTAAAATTTCCCAAGAAATGGATTTTCATCAACGATTTCTTTCAATAAAGAAATGTTGAAGTGATCAGAAATTACTTTTGCAAGTGATGTTTTTCCCACACCAATTGGTCCTTCGACAGTGATAAATGGGATGGTTTTCATCCATTCTGTCCTCCTTCAATGAGGTATCGGACTGAAACTTCCAGTTTGTTATGTTTTTCAGCCAAAAGATATTGTAACACAACTGGGAGGATTCTGTGGTATTTTGTTGGTTCCAAATTGTAGAGAATGACTGGTAAGCACGAAAGAAAATACTCAAAAATCCAATGAACTTTTCTTTGTAGAAGCTCTAAGGACGTGGTTCATCATGGTCAGTGCATAATGGTTATCATCCTTTGAGGCAGAAGCGATACAATCTTCAGGAACCCATAATTCATATTCTCTCATATAAGCATCGTTGGCTGTGAAAAGGACACAGATGTTACCGGCAATCCCTGTGAGGATCAAACGTTTTACATGAAGTTGATGGAGAAGCGTGTTCAGTGCCGTTCCATAAAAAGCGGAATGCTTCGGTTTGATTAAGAAGAACTCATCTTGCTCTGGTTTGATTCTTTCTATTAGATTAGCATTTCTTTCATTCTTGCAGGTCTCGATGATTTTATTGTAATCGGCCTGCCATAACTTATAGTGATCGTTAATATAAATGATTGGATAGCCATTTTCTTTCATATATCTTTTTAATTCTATTATCGGTTTCATGATAGCTTTAGTATGTTGAAGGAGCATATCACCATTATCAAAATTAAAGTCATTGATCATATCGATAATCAGTAGGGCGATTGAAGGGGAATCAGGTCGGTTCATGTAGTATCCTCCTTAAGTATGCAAAATTACTTGCGACAGGTAGCTGCTTACGGTACTATTCATTAGAATAAGTAGTTGACCTTTATTTTGTCTTATATTTGTCTATTTACTCCTACTTAGTAAAAGGGGGTTTTTTCATGAAAGATGATATATATTATATGAACGTAGCCTTGGGTGAAGCTGAGAAAGCGCGCCAACTGAATGAAGTACCAATTGGGGCCGTGATAGTTATAGAAGACCGGATCGTTGCGAGAGGTCATAATTTGCGGGAAACGGACCAAAACGCGATAGCCCATGCGGAGCTGCTTGCCATCAATGAAGCGTGTGTGGAACTTGGTAGTTGGCGACTTGAAGAGGCGACGCTTTATGTCACACTGGAGCCATGCCCGATGTGTGCTGGCGCAATTCTGCAGTCAAGGGTGAAACGGGTCGTATTTGGTGCCCATGATCCAAAAGCAGGCTGTGCGGGAACCTTTATGGACTTACTTCAAGATCAGCGGTTCAATCATCAATGTGAGGTTACGAGCGGTGTGCTCGAAGAAGAGTGTGGCGGGACTTTAACAGCTTTCTTTAAACAACTGAGGAATCGAAAGAAAGCGCTGAAGCAAAAGAAAAGGGAAGAAAGCCAGGTAACAGAAAATTAATGACGTGAAACTAAGAGTCAGTTTTTCACCTCCTAAAAAATGGAGCATTGCCAATCCATGCCCAACACTTGCGTTTTTTTTATAACCTTAGTATAATAAGATATGCGTCGTAGTGACGCTATGAATATTGGTCTCACATTTGCCGTGCTAGACGGGGAGGTAGCGGTGCCCTGTACTCGCAATCCGCTCTAGCGAGGTTGAATTCCTTCTCGAGGTTAGCATTCTGTAGGGTCTGCCTTAAGTAAGTGGTGTTGACGCCCGGGTCCTGCGCAATGGGTCTCCATGAACCATGTCAGGTCCGGAAGGAAGCAGCATTAAGTGGAAGTTCTCATGTGCCGCAGGGTTGCCTGGGCTGAGCTAACTGCTTAAGTAACGCTTATGGTTGCTAATCGACGGAAGGTGCACGGCAGTTATTTTACATAATCAAAAAACTCATTCGTAAAGGGTGGGTTTTTTTGCGCGTTAAGAAGGTAATTCGGTTCATCGGAGCATTTTTCTTTAATGGATTTTGAAATTAAGGAAACCAGTACGGTATAATAGAAATGATGGAGAAAATAAGGAGGGATTTCCGTGGGGTATCAGGCATTATACCGAGTGTGGCGGCCACAACAGTTCATTGATGTTGTTGGACAGGGGCATGTGACGAAAACGTTGCAGAATGCTCTTGTCGGGCAAAAAGTTTCTCATGCCTATTTATTCTCGGGACCGCGTGGGACAGGGAAAACGAGTGCGGCCAAAATACTTGCAAAAGCAGTTAACTGCGAACATGCGCCTACAAGTGAACCCTGTAACGAATGTGCTACTTGCCGCGGAATCACCGATGGCTCCATATCAGATGTTATTGAAATAGATGCAGCATCCAATAATGGCGTCGAAGAAATCCGTGACATTCGTGATAAGGTCAAATATGCACCGAATGCGGTTACATATAAAGTTTATATTATTGATGAGGTACACATGCTTTCGCAGGGGGCGTTTAATGCCTTATTAAAAACATTGGAAGAACCACCAAAGCACGTCATTTTCATATTGGCGACGACTGAACCTCATAAAATTCCATTAACGATCATTTCCCGCTGTCAGCGATTTGATTTTAAAAGAATACAACCACAGGACATTGTCGGACGGATGTCACAAATCATCGCCGAGAGTGGGATTTCCTGTGATGAGCAGGCTCTTCACATCATTGCCAGAGCAGCCGAGGGCGGGATGCGTGATGCGCTTAGTCTACTTGACCAGGCCATTTCATTCAGTTCCGAAACGGTATCGGTGGAAGATGCTTTAACGGTAACGGGCTCCGTGTCTCAATCGTTCTTAAGTAGATTGGCGAAAGCGATATACGATAAGGAAGTTGCCGTGGCTCTTGAAGTCCTTGATGAATTATTGGCTATGGGAAAAGACCCAGCCCGCTTCATTGAAGATATGATTTATTATTTCCGTGACATGCTTCTGTTCCAGGCTGCCCCATCTCTTGCAGAATCCTTTGAAAGGGTGTTGATTGACCCGCAATTCAAGGAGTTGGCAGAAGTGATCCCTTCTAAATCGATCTATTCGATTATTGAAAGTTTCAACCAAACGCAACAAGATATGAGGTGGACGAACCATCCCCGTATATTCCTGGAAGTTTCCCTGGTGAAGCTATGTAATGAGCAAAAGCCTAATGAAATGGATAACGGGAAGGTCCAACAATTGCTTCAAAAGATAGAAGCGTTGGAAAAACAAATGATGGATTTACAGCAAAATGGAATTGCTGCCGTTGTTTCTGAAAAACCGGCGGAACAGGCAAAACCCCAACGGTCGATGAAAAAGGCTTACAAGGCGCCGACGGGAAAGATAAACCAAGTATTGAAGCAAGCTACGAAACCTAATTTACAGGGTGTAAAGAGTAAATGGGGGGAAGTGCTTGAACATTTAGGGCAGCAAAACCAAAAGTCACTCGCGGCTCTGTTGACGGAAGCGGAACCTGTTGCTGCGTCTACGGAAGCTTTTGTGGTAAAATTCAAATATGATATTCATTGCCAAATGGCGATGGAAAATAACCGTTTCACAGAAGTGATCGCCTCTATCATGCAGCAATTAACTGGTCATCGTATGGAGATAGCCGGAGTTCCGGAGAGTCAGTGGCAGAAGTTGCGGGAGGATTTTATTTCAACACAACAGTTTGAAGGCCCAGAAGAAACGGAATCAAAAGAAGAAGACCCTTTCATAGCCGAAGCAAGAAAGTTAGTCGGAGATGATTTGCTCGAAATTAAAGAATAATTGGAGGTAGGAAAAATGGGTATGCGTGGCGGTAATATGCAAAATATGATGAAACAAATGCAAAAAATGCAAAAGAAAATGGCAGAGGCACAAGAAGAGTTAGGTGAAAAGAAGATTGAAGGAACAGCTGGTGGCGGAATGGTAACAGTTATTGTAACCGGACATAAGGAAATCGTAGATGTCATTATCAAACCGGAAGTCGTTGACCCGGATGATATCGATATGCTGCAAGATCTAGTGTTGGCTGCTACCAATGATGCTTTGAAAAAGGCAGAAGAACTAACAAGCCAAACGATGGGACAATTCACCAAGGGAATGAACCTTCCAGGCATGTTTTAAGCAAGTTTAAAAGAAACTTCCTTTCAAGGGGGTTTCTTTTGAAATTTTAGGAGGAATTTGATGCATTATCCAGAACCGATTTCCAAGCTTATTGATAGCTTTATGAAATTGCCGGGGATAGGGCCGAAAACTGCGGCTCGATTAGCCTTTCATGTACTGAGCATGAAAGAAGATACTGTTTTGGATTTTGCGAAAGCGTTGGTGAATGCAAAGCGAAATCTCATGTACTGCACAGTATGCGGGCACATAACGGATCAGGATCCTTGCTATATTTGCGAGGATCAAAGAAGAGATAGGGACTTGATATGTGTCGTGCAGGACCCTAAGGATGTCATAGCCATGGAAAAGATGAGGGAATTCAATGGCCTGTATCATGTATTGCATGGCAGTATTTCGCCAATGGACGGTATTGGTCCGGAAGATATAAATATTCCTGATTTATTGAAGCGACTTCAAGATGAAACGGTACAGGAGGTCATATTGGCCACGAATCCTAATATCGAAGGAGAAGCGACGGCCATGTACATTTCCCGGTTGCTTAAACCATCGGGAATTAAAGTGACGCGGATTGCTCACGGACTTCCGGTTGGAGGGGACTTGGAGTATGCAGATGAAGTGACTCTATCAAAAGCAATAGAAGGAAGAAGAGAAATATAAGATAGCTTGGAGGACTCCGCGTGTTCTTTCGTAAACAAAAACAGCTTCGAAACGAATATAATGAGGCGTTGATAGGGGAACTTGAACAGTTGAAAAGGAATTGGCATAACCAAAAATCCTTACTTGAAAAAAGTGTAGACCCATCTGTAGAAGTAATCGCACAAACGAGGTTAGCGGAAGTGAAGTATTTCTACTTATTTAGAGAAGTGAAAAGAAGAAATGTACGCATACAAAGATGATAGACCGTGGTTATAAGGGGTTTCCTTTATAACCATTTTTTTGGGCCGGTTCTTTATCTATATCATCCAACATATAAGTGTAATACAAGCTTGTGGGGAGGTATGAGATTGGAACCAATTGTTTTTGTGGCTGTAATTGGCGGTTTGATTCTTGTTCTTTTAATTATAGGAGCACCATTGAAACCCATTCGATTTATAGGACAAGGCATTATAAAAGTCATCATTGGGGCAGCTTTTTTATTCTTCCTTAATATGCTGGGTAATCAAGCGGGTATTCATGTCCCGATCAATTTAGTGACCTCTGCGGTTGCTGGACTGCTTGGGATACCGGGAGTTGCTGCTCTAGCGGCTATCGGATACTGGATAGTATAGAAGTGAAAGCGGAAGGTGTTGAAAGAAGCTTCAAGGAAAACTCCTTGAAGCTTCTATTGATTTAACGAAAGTGGAGGCAAGCCATGTATTTTTTATAAAATAGTAAAATATCTATTGACGAAAATAAAACAACCTGATAATATATTAGGAGTCGCAACAATGACAAACAAATTAATAAACATTCAATCAACAAAACAACATAAATAAATGTTGACAAGAGCTTGGATGCGTGGTAAGATAATAAAGTCGCTTACGAGGTAAGTGATTGAATAATTGCTCTTTGAAAACTGAACAAAACAAAGCGCCAACGTAAATTTTGAGTGAGCACACACTATAAAAAAGCAAAATGAGCAAGTCA
>NZ_JBIWDK010000021.1:1711-4725 GCF_044761985.1 Peribacillus sp. NPDC097224
ATTGTTCCTTGAAAACTAGATAATAGATAGAAGGCAATTAATTTTTTTCAAAGCATCAGTAAGATCTTTTTAACGGTTAAGTTAGAAAGGGCGCACGGTGGATGCCTTGGCACTAGGAGCCGATGAAGGACGGGACTAACACCGATATGCTTCGGGGAGCTGTAAGTAAGCTTTGATCCGGAGATTTCCGAATGGGGAAACCCACTGTTCGTAATGGAACAGTATCTCTACCTGAATACATAGGGTATTGAAGGCAGACCCGGGGAACTGAAACATCTAAGTACCCGGAGGAAGAGAAAGCAATAGCGATTTCCTGAGTAGCGGCGAGCGAAACGGAATGTAGCCCAAACCAAGAGGCTTGCCTCTTGGGGTTGTAGGACACTCAATATGGAGTTACAAAGGAACGGGGTAAATGAAGTGACCTGGAAAGGTCCGTCAAAGAAGGTAAAAACCCTGTAGTTGAAACTTCGTTCCCTCCTGAGTGGATCCTGAGTACGGCGGGACACGAGAAATCCCGTCGGAAGCAGGGAGGACCATCTCCCAAGGCTAAATACTACCTAGTGACCGATAGTGAACCAGTACCGTGAGGGAAAGGTGAAAAGCACCCCGGAAGGGGAGTGAAATAGATCCTGAAACCGTGTGCCTACAAGTAGTCAAAGCCCGTTAATGGGTAATGGCGTGCCTTTTGTAGAATGAACCGGCGAGTTACGATTTCATGCGAGGTTAAGTTGATAAGACGGAGCCGCAGCGAAAGCGAGTCTGAATAGGGCGAATGAGTATGAGGTCGTAGACCCGAAACCAGGTGATCTACCCATGTCCAGGGTGAAGTTCAGGTAACACTGAATGGAGGCCCGAACCCACGCACGTTGAAAAGTGCGGGGATGAGGTGTGGGTAGCGGAGAAATTCCAATCGAACCTGGAGATAGCTGGTTCTCTCCGAAATAGCTTTAGGGCTAGCCTCAAGATGAGAGTATTGGAGGTAGAGCACTGATTGGACTAGGGGCCCCCAACGGGTTACCGAATTCAGTCAAACTCCGAATGCCAAATACTTATTCTTGGGAGTCAGACTGCGAGTGATAAGATCCGTAGTCGAAAGGGAAACAGCCCAGACCACCAGCTAAGGTCCCAAAGTATACGTTAAGTGGAAAAGGATGTGGAGTTGCTTAGACAACCAGGATGTTGGCTCAGAAGCAGCCACCATTTAAAGAGTGCGTAATAGCTCACTGGTCGAGTGACTCCGCGCCGAAAATGTACCGGGGCTAAACGTATCACCGAAGCTGTGGATTGACACCGTATGGTGTCGATGGTAGGAGAGCGTTCTAAGGGCGTTGAAGTCAGACCGTAAGGACTGGTGGAGCGCTTAGAAGTGAGAATGCCGGTATGAGTAGCGAAAGAAGGGTGAGAATCCCTTCCACCGAATGCCTAAGGTTTCCTGAGGAAGGCTCGTCCGCTCAGGGTTAGTCGGGACCTAAGCCGAGGCCGAAAGGCGTAGGCGATGGACAACAGGTTGATATTCCTGTACCACCTATACATCGTTTGAACGATGGGGGGACGCAGAAGGATAGGGTAAGCGCGCTGTTGGATATGCGCGTCCAAGCAGTTAGGCCGGAAACGAGGCAAATCCCGTTTCCATTAAGGCGGAGCTGTGATGGCGAGGGAAATATAGTACCGAAGTTCCTGATTCCACACTGCCAAGAAAAGCCTCTAGTGAGATGTAAGGTGCCCGTACCGCAAACCGACACAGGTAGGCGAGGAGAGAATCCTAAGGTGTGCGAGAGAACTCTCGTTAAGGAACTCGGCAAAATGACCCCGTAACTTCGGGAGAAGGGGTGCTTTTTAGGGTGAATAGCCCAGAAAAGCCGCAGTGAATAGGCCCAGGCGACTGTTTAGCAAAAACACAGGTCTCTGCGAAGCCGCAAGGCGAAGTATAGGGGCTGACACCTGCCCGGTGCTGGAAGGTTAAGGGGAGAGGTTAGCGCAAGCGAAGCTTTGAACCGAAGCCCCAGTAAACGGCGGCCGTAACTATAACGGTCCTAAGGTAGCGAAATTCCTTGTCGGGTAAGTTCCGACCCGCACGAAAGGTGTAACGATCTGGGCACTGTCTCAACGAGAGACTCGGTGAAATTATAGTACCTGTGAAGATGCAGGTTACCCGCGACAGGACGGAAAGACCCCGTGGAGCTTTACTGCAGCCTGATATTGAATTTTGTTACAGCTTGTACAGGATAGGTAGGAGCCTGAGAAGCCGGAGCGCTAGCTTCGGTGGAGGCGTTGGTGGGATACTACCCTGGCTGTATTGAAATTCTAACCCGCGCCCCTTATCGGGGTGGGAGACAGTGTCAGGTGGGCAGTTTGACTGGGGCGGTCGCCTCCTAAAGAGTAACGGAGGCGCCCAAAGGTTCCCTCAGAATGGTTGGAAATCATTCGCAGAGTGTAAAGGCACAAGGGAGCTTGACTGCGAGACCTACAAGTCGAGCAGGGACGAAAGTCGGGCTTAGTGATCCGGTGGTTCCGCATGGAAGGGCCATCGCTCAACGGATAAAAGCTACCCCGGGGATAACAGGCTTATCTCCCCCAAGAGTCCACATCGACGGGGAGGTTTGGCACCTCGATGTCGGCTCATCGCATCCTGGGGCTGTAGTCGGTCCCAAGGGTTGGGCTGTTCGCCCATTAAAGCGGTACGCGAGCTGGGTTCAGAACGTCGTGAGACAGTTCGGTCCCTATCCGTCGCGGGCGCAGGAAATTTGAGAGGAGCTGTCCTTAGTACGAGAGGACCGGGATGGACGCACCGCTGGTGTACCAGTTGTCTTGCCAAAGGCATAGCTGGGTAGCTACGTGCGGAAGGGATAAGTGCTGAAAGCATCTAAGCATGAAGCCCCCCTCAAGATGAGATTTCCCATGGCGCAAGCTAGTAAGATCCCTGAAAGATGATCAGGTTGATAGGTCAGAGGTGGAAGCGTGGCGACATGTGGAGCTGACTGATACTAATAGATCGAGGACTTAACCAACGCTTT
>NZ_JBIWDK010000022.1:0-2343 GCF_044761985.1 Peribacillus sp. NPDC097224
TCCGAACACGGCAGTTAAGCTCTTCAGCGCCGATGGTAGTTGGGGGTTTCCCCCTGTGAGAGTAGGACGCCGCCAAGCCATTTCAAGGTCAGCCACTAGGCTGGCCTTTTTTGTGTTCTCAATAAAAATGGAACATGGGTTACTTTTGTAGAGGGAAAGAGCTTTACCTATAAATAAAGAATTAAATTCATATCTTATTTTAGCAATAGTTTTACAAATTACGTTATAAGGTGGAGGGGACTTCCAAAGTTTTATCCCTTTCTACACACTCATATATTAAAAAAAACTTATTCTCATATTTAAAGTGCTGTGTTTTTTATAAACGATGGTCTATATTACATAACAAATTAAATATTATCTGTACCCCTTATACTGCGGGTTATTTTTTATTAATGAAGGTAGACTCAATAATGAAAGTAATGAGCATATAAACAGTAATTTATAACGCTCTATTCAACATGATATTAATTATAGATTTCAAAGACCTAACTCAAAATCTTCATGATTGGAATTTAAAATTAAAATAATAAATTGAGAGGAGCTGCGCGCAATAGTCAATAAAACTGGCTATTAGATCAGTTCCTTTTAGATTTTCTAAAAAAAGATCAACTCCAGGACTTATAACTTTAAAGCCTCTGCTAGTTCTATAAGAAGCAGAAAAGAAAATATTAAACAGTTGCTCGAACTATATAACAAGAAAATGTTATAGGTAAACCATCTTTTGTGGCATTTTGCTCGAAAATCTTAGATACTTCATACAAGTTTTTTTCTTTTAAAGTTTCATAAATGGAAGGGTGTTGACCGAAACAACGTAATTTTAAAACATCCAATGGGGAGTGAATATACTCTGTACTATTTATTGCTTCAATCTTAGAATGAGAGAACTTACTAATATCAATTCTATGATTAATGAGATTTAAGATTGGAGTTCCTATTGAAGAATCAAAGAGGTTAGGAAATAAAAGGGGTAATAATTTGTCTCATCTCCAGGATGGAGACCAATTATTTTGCCACCACTTTTTATAACTTTCTTAAGGTATGGATATGCGGATGTAGGACCTTTCCTTATGTATGCACAATCAAATTCATCCATCAAAAGGCAATCCATTTTTTATATTTCCTAAAACAAAAGATACATTTGGTTTTTTATCTTTTAGCCTAACTTGTAAGAACTTTTCTGTTACATCAAACCCTATTATTTCTTTTGCTACCGAGCCACATTCATTTGTTAGCTCGCCGTGTCCACATCCAACATCCAATACTTTCCTTCCAACTGTGATTTTAGTTACTTCTTTATCAAATATTGATTCTCCGTTAGGCTCTGTTAGTGTAGAATTCCAAGAATATATGTATTTACCCTGAATGTCACTAAGTTGTTTATACCATTCTATCGAATGTGGCTGCACCCATTCTGTAAAAGTTGTAGGGTCTGTTGATTGCATATACAATCCCCCTTAATAGATCTAAAATAATTATTATTCTTTAAGTTAATAAAAAGTCCTCCTTCTTCAACTAAACCGCCTCGTTAGTTTAAGCGTAACATTTCACAAACAATATTCCCTTACGAAAATCAACCCTTATCTTTAACACAGCCTATAACATAATACGAACCGTTTGTTATTAATTTCACCGTATCATGTAAATGGGTAATGCCCTCTGACTGTTTTAAGAGTTATATTTGAGTTAGAAGTAACTTAAATTCGCTTAATAAGTTAAGCTGTATAATCAGAGTGTAAGGATATTAAGCATTCACATTAGGAGAACTCGTTTCATTTACGCCCCTGGTGGTGCAGCTCTCTATCATAAGTTCAATAAGGGGATTCTCCATTAACCTTAGATATGGACCTTTAATATTAATATAGACTCATGTCAGCTTACTTGTTTCATAATTGTGATATTAGAATGATATCTGCAAGAGTAACAAGAGTGGTGTGTAATATCTGACTAAGGCTCTATATAGAAATTATTTGCTCCTTATTTAAAAGGCTATCCCTTTATGGTAGAAAGTAATAATTGTCCTTGATTAACATTGAAAGCTTATTGTGTATAAATGAAGAGTGGAGGGATAATCCTTCCCTTAAAGAGTACTGTCAGTGGTACTTGTTATCCAATGGAGGAGGAACATTATTATCCTAATAAATTATAATAAGGTATTTCACTTAAATGTGTTGACTTTGAAACTGAAAAGGATTAATATAAATAAGCACTAAGAAAACAAACGCAAAACTTCATTGCTTATAGCTGAATCGCTAGAAGAAATGACACAATAAAAACTATTGACTTCTTATAAAGAAAATGATAAGATGAAATGGTCGCTGAAAAACACAGCGATTAAAAATAAGT
>NZ_JBIWDK010000023.1:0-1603 GCF_044761985.1 Peribacillus sp. NPDC097224
TCTTCAGCGCCGATGGTAGTTGGGGGTTTCCCCCTGTGAGAGTAGGACGCCGCCAAGCCATTTTAAAGGTCAGCCATTAGGCTGGCCTTTTTTTGTTTTTAGTAAATCCTTTTACCTTCTCAGCCAGACAGTAGAAGAAGACCGTAAGGTCTCGAAATCGCGGAGAATACATGGCTAATTCGTTTTCTTTATATATTTTCTAATAACTTATTGGCTTGTTTTTATAAATGGTATGGGAATGCGGTGGGGTATCCGTTGATTTTTCCTGGAGAGTTAGCATTCGGAAGTAGCTGCTAAAACCTTCATTCATTAAAAATGGTCTCATCTTTCCTTATCATTATGAAAAGCTGTGATCTCATTTGTGAATCATTTTTATTCAACAATAAAAAAGATGATTGGCTAGACTGAGCCAATCATCTTTTTAAGTATTAAAGTGGTTCGTGAATCTCCCAAGCAACTTTTAAAGAATCTACTATGAAATCTGCTACTTCATCAACATCCAAGTTATTTGTGTTCACTTTTGAATGATGATAGGAATAAACTTCTTGTCTGGTTTTAAAAAGGTCTTCAATTTCTTCTAGGCTTTTACTTTGCAAGACCGGTCTACTATCAATAAGTAAGCTAATTCTTTCTTTCCAATAGTCCCAAGATAAATCAAGGTAAAATACTATGCAATTGGAGAGGCATATATCTCTTATATCCTCTTGTAAAAAGGCCCCGCCTCCTAAAGAAAGTATTTTTAATTTTTGCTGGCTGAACCGTTCAATTACTTCCTTTTCTTTTTCACGAAAAGTCTTTTCCCCGAACTTCTTGAATATTTCAGTCGTGGGCATATTAAATTCTTTTTCGATTTCTTGGTCTATATCAATAAAGTCCCTATATAGTTTTTTAGCGACTTTTTGGCCTATTGTAGTTTTACCTACTCCCATAAAACCAATAAAAACGATACTTTGCAACCTCAAAGATGTATCTTTATTAACCACTTATGAATTCCTCTCCCCGCTAGATTACAATGATTTAAAGTAGTTTCGATTTTTAAAAATAATTTCATTATAGTACATGTTGGTAGAAATGTAAAAATATTATTTAAATATTTGGAAAACTGACCAATTGATTTACCCTCATTCCTAATAATAGAAGGAATGGTCGATAATTAATAGTCCATGCTTTAATTTGTATCATTAATTTTATAATGAGAAGAGTAATAATAGGATCCAACTCAGGCTGTGCAATTGTGGATATTAATTAACGGATATGGTCATAAAAGAAAAAAACGAAAATACATTGACTTTGATGACAAAAAGGATTAATATAAATAAGCACCAAGTCAGTCAAACAAAAATTTCATCAACTTCTGGCAGATTGCTTGAAGAAATAAACAGTAAAAACTATTGACTTCTTATAATGAAAGTGATAAGATGGATTAGTTGCTGCTAACACAGTGACTAAAAAAAATAAGTTAAAAACTTCGTAGAAGTTGACAACTAATTGATAGTGTGTTATGATGGATTAACAAGTTGTTCTAACGAACAACGAGATAAATTGCTCTTTGAAAACTGAACAAAACAAAGCGCCAACGTAAATTTTGAGTGAGCACACACTA
>NZ_JBIWDK010000024.1:0-1536 GCF_044761985.1 Peribacillus sp. NPDC097224
CGTTCCTCAAAAACGAAATTCTACACCTACTTTTATTCCCTATGATAACCAACAAACCACTGTTATTTTTGACATTCAGGATCTCATTCCGGTTCACCACGTGGCGCGTGTGATTGATCAAATGATTGAATCAGTAGAAGATAATGTCTTTTTTGAGCACTATAATGGTGGCGGACGTAGCTCTTACCATCCTAAAATGATGACGAAAGTCATTTTGTATGCCTATTCTCAAAAAGTCTATTCCTGTCGTGAAATCGCCAAACTGGTTAAAGAAAATATCCCAACAATGTGGCTGGCTGCCTTGCAAAAACCGGATTATCGAACGATTAATCGATTTCGCACACAACAAATGGATAAGCTCCTTCCGAAGCTATTTGAAGAAATGATCCATCAACTAATAGAAGAAAAGCACGTCACAATGGAGAACTATTTTCTAGACGGAACAAAGATTGAAGCAAGCGCAAACAAGTATTCATTTGTGTGGAAAAAGGCGACGACCAAATTTGAGGCGAAGCTGCAAGAAAAAATCGAAGAAACGTACCAACAGATTCAGACCATTGCAAATGAAGAGGGTCTTGAACTGTCTACTCAAGATGAAACCTCCTCATTAACGGCAGAGGAAAAACTAACTCAAATAGAAAAAGCATTAGTGGAAAAAGTTGAAAAGGAAACGAATGGTATCCAACTTGAAGAAGATGTCCAGGTACGAAAAGAAAAACGACGGGAACTCAGTCCGGTTAAGAAACTATTGAAATTAGTGCGCGAAGACTTAGGTCCACGATTAGTAAAATATAAACAACAAAATGCTCTATTTGGCGATCGAAATAGTTATTCTAAAACCGATACGGATGCGACATTTATGCGAATGAAAGATGATCATATGAATAACGGACAACTAAAACCTGGTTATAATATTCAAATGGCAACGGAAAATCAATTCATTCTTTTTTATACGATACATCAACGCCCAACTGATACGCGTTGTTTCAAGCCGCATATAGAGGCACTGAAGAATACATCGCTACCATTCCCGAAAAACGTCATCGCAGATGCCGGCTATGGCAGTGAAGAAAACTATCTCTACTCTTTGGAAGAAGAATTTGAAGCTTTGATTCCTTACAATACTTTTTTAACGGAACAAAAACGGAGCTATAAAAAAGATATTCGTCATGCGAGTAACTGGGCATATGATGAACAAAAGGATGAATACACCTGTCCAAATAACCGTAAGGTTTTATTTAAGCGTTACTCGACCCGTACGGATAAAAATGGATTCACACGTGACTTTAAAATTTATGAATGTGAGGATTGTACGGATTGCCCATTAAAATCTCAATGTACAAAGGCGACAGGAAATCGCCAAGTGCATGTTAATCCAGTTTATGAAGAATTAAAAGCGAAAGCAAAAGTGAACCTTTGGTCTGAATCGAATGCACAACTTTACGCTCGACGAAAAATCGAGGTAGAGAGTGTTTTTGGTCATATCAAGGGCAATAGGTCGTTCCGTCGCTTTTCGCTTCGGGGCTTAGCGAAAGT
>NZ_JBIWDK010000025.1:0-1439 GCF_044761985.1 Peribacillus sp. NPDC097224
TAAAGTGTACCCTGTGTAAAGGACATTTTAAAAAAGCCTAAGCAATTTTTAAAAGATGATCTCTGTATTGAACAGGGGTCATCTTTTTTAGGTTCCATTGGTGTCTATAGTTGTTATAGTAAATCATATAATTTTTGATTTCTTTTTTTAACTCTTCAATTGTTTCACAAGATTTAATGTTAGCTTCATCTTTAAAGTGACCAAAGAAGGATTCTTGGGGAGCGTTATCCCAACAGTTCCCTCGTCTAGACATAGATTGTTGTAATCCTAGTTTCTTCACTAACTTTTGAAAGTATGGGTGTGTGTAGTGGATACCTTGATCCGAGTGTATTAATGCGCCTTCTCTCTTTTTAAATCTTCGATTTTTCTTTAGTTTTAGAAGGGTTTCTGTAGCTAAATCCATGGTCATGCGGTCTGATACGTGGTAGGCCAAGATTTCATTAGTCGAGCCATCTTTTATGGTAGACAAATAGGCTTTCTGGCCCCTTCCGTAAAATAAATAAGTGATATCGGTCAGGAGTACTTTTCCAGGAACCTCTTGCTTAAATTGACGCTTTAAGAGGTTTGGCATGACTCTATGTTCTTGAGTTGCTTTCAACATTCTCCGATAGGGATTTGCTTTTCTTATAGGGCAGACAATCTCATACTTCTTCATAATTCTACGTATACGTTTCAAGTTGAAGACAATTTTAAATTGACCTGCCAATGTCATTTTAATTTGGCGAGCCCCTTTTTTACGTTTTTTAAATTGATAGGCCTTCATAATAATTCCCCTTAACTGCTCGTCCCTTTCCTCTCGCTCCTGTCTACGCTTTTGGGAGGATGAATGAAAGTAATTATAATATCCCGAACGGGATATCTGAGAGACATTACATAAGTATTGAACCTTATTTTTAAGTTTATATTTAGTAATGATGGACCGAATTAATACATACTTTTGTTCGGCTGACAGGGTTATTTCTTTCTCATTAGCCTCCTTTCGGCTAAATCGATCTTTTTTAGCAACTCATTCTCTGCCTTCAATAGGTTAACTTGAGCTTTTAGCCGAGCATATTTTTCTTCTATAGATAGATCTCTTTCACGTGGACGTCCTGAATTTCCTTTGCGAGTATCATTTAAACCTTCTAAGCCATTCTTTCGATAGGCTGAACGCCACCTTTTACCGGCTGCCTGCACGCGATACATACCAACAACCTCTATATCAAAACCACTATCTTCAAAGATATCTCTTGGTAACTTACCTGCCTGATTTTGAGCAATAAAGTATCGCTTAAAATCATCTGTATATGTAATCCCCTTGGGGCTAACAGCCTTAACATTAGGATTCTTTAATAAGGACTTCATTTCTTTTTCTGTAAAAGTCTTTATGCTCATTGTGATGTATCTCCAATCCTATCTTTTCTTTATACAAATAAAAGTACCCTATAGAGAGACTTTTT